>CALYAY010000004.1 GCA_944393695.1 uncultured Alphaproteobacteria bacterium
AAGGAAGAATGTTCGGGCATGTATTGCAAAAGCGGCTGTCAAAGCGGTTATGACTGGGATGCAGCGACGCAGAGCTGCACAGAACAGTGCGCTTATAAGTGCACGTTGGACAGTTGTCCGTCAGGTTTTGTTTGTGAAAAGGAGGAATGCTCGGGCAAATATTGCAAGAGCGGATGTGCCGTCAGCAGCAATTGGTATTCCGAAAGTACGGGAGAATGTTGTGCGAGTGCTTATCAATATGATGAATCCAATTGTCCTCTTTTAGGCAATTATCATTGTAGCATGAATACCTGCGGCGGGAAGTATACGGATTGTAAGGAATTACCTTTTCCGCGGAGTGAGCAGAAACTTGTTATCGGAGGGATTACATTCGCCAGTTCGGAAGATTTGTGTCCCGGGGTTAAAGGCTTTATTTATGTGAACCATTCTTATTTGGTGCGCCAGGATGTTATCAATTACGGTGATATAGATTTGGAACAATGTATTGACGCCGATGAAGCCTGTGTTGAGTTGAGCGGTAAAATAGGAACAGCTAAATCCGGAGATGTTATCAGCGTAGATCAGGATATGTATTGCGGCAATATTCGATTTGATGTTGATGATGGCATTTCAATCAACGGTAACGGACATACTTTGACATTTAGAAAAATTGAAGGATCGGATTTTTTTATCCATCCTGCGATTTATAATGCCGAGTTTCATATCAATAATCTAAATATTGTCAGTGAGACTGTCGAACTGACAGAGGATGAAAAAAGATTGTTTTTATCTTGTGATTATACAACCTCGGCGAAATTTAAACACGAAATATTTGAAAATGGTGCCTTCTATCTGGAGGATTCAAAAGTGAGTGTGGGAAAAAATACCAGTGTTGGGACTGGCCCAAGGACAACTGGTGAAAACACTTTTATTTTACAAAGAGATGCCAGCGGCAGTGCCAAGGTTTTGGACGGCGGAACTCTGAATGTGAAACTGGAAGGAGCTGAAAGTTTTAGCTATCATTTACAGAATGATGTTACCGTCAATGTTATAAGAGACGGGGTAGCGAATAATTCTGAACAATATAGCTTTGATGGAAATAATATTACTGTAAACAAATGTTCGAAATCCGCTGGTCAGGATAATTCTTTATTAAACTGGAGGGATGGTGTTTGTCGGCAGGTGACTGTGAACGAAAATATGGGACGGTATTTTACTCCTCAAGAATCGAATTCTACCTGCGGGGTGGATACCTATCTTAATGATGTTTATGATTCTTCCGTTTGTGACAAGATGAATTTCTGATAAAGGTATCCAGATATAAAACAAGGGGCAGGAAACTGCCCCCTGTTTTTTATGTAGAAAAAAATCCAACCAAGTAGGTAATTGTTTTTACTTCAGATAATTTCTCACGGTTTCCGGTGTCAGCAGTTGTGGCAAAATAACCGAATGTTTCCCGTCAAAATAAACATATAAGGGAATGCTGTTTCTTCCGTATGAAGCCAGAGCATCGGTAATCTCTTTGCTTCGTCTGGTCCAGTCGGCTTTAAACAATTTGATGTTTTTGTCTTTGACCAACTTGGCAAAACCGGCATCATTCAACGCCAGCTTTTCATTGGCCAGACAAGTCAGACACCACCTAGCCGTGAAATCGATAAATATCTTTTCTCCGGCATCGCTGAGCCGCCTGATTTCCGCTCCGTCATATTCATGCCAGACAATATCACTGCGAACGAGAGGTTCCTGAGTCTGATTTAACTGATTGTGCAAAATCCAAACCAGCCATATGCAGGTAAACAAAATCGGAACAGCGCAGATTTTTTTCAAAACCGCCATCCATCGTCCCGGTTTGGGCAAAATCCTGGCTAACACCTGAGGATAAAAACCGGCCAGCGTAAAGGGCAGGGCATACCCGGCACCCAACGCCAGAAAAATCGGATAATACACATACAACGGCCCGGCCAGGGCATAAGCCACGGCCGCCCCCATAAAAGGCGCCGTACACGGACTGGCGATAACCACTGAAAATATCCCGGTAAAAAAAGAGTTGAAGCGTTTGCTGTTCTGCAAGACTTTAGCCGTCTTCCCTGCAAACTGTCCCTTGACTTTTATCACATCCAGAAACAAGAGCAGAATAAAAACAAACACAACCAGCAGACACAAAACAAATCCCGGCGACTGCAGCTGAAAGCCCCAGCCCAGATTTTCGCCGCTCAGGCGGAGAAAAACCAACACCGTCGCCATTATGATAAAAGACAGCACAACTCCGGCAAAATAAAAAAGCGCATCGGTTCTGGCCCGCTTTTTGTCATCAATATGATTCAGCAGCGAAATAACCTTGATGGACAATATCGGCAAAATACAGGGCATCAAGTTCAAAATAAGTCCGCCGGCAAACGCCATCAGCATAATCCAGACTAAATTATAATCACTATCCGGCCCCGGCGCTGATGGTTGTTGAAATGTTGCGGCAGCTTCCGCAAATGTCTTTTCCCAAAGGGATGAGGGCAGGGTATCATACCCTCCGGCCGGCAAACTGAGCGAAAGAACGGCTTCTTCCGGTACACATTCTTCCCGACAGGCCTGCCAGGAAAGATGAGCCTTCAGCCGGGCTTGCGGAAGCAAAGTCTCGGCCGGCCGGATAACAGCATAATAAAAAGCCTTTTCTTCATAGCCTTCCTGTTGAAACATTTCATTGTCAAAAACTTTTGCCCGGCTCCATTGCTCCGAAACCAAAACATATCCATCCGGCAATGTCCATTCAACCTTTGTCGGCAGACCGATTTCTCCGGGTTTTGAAGAAAGGATATGCCACCCCGGAGCAATGTCAAACCGGATAACGACCTCAACATCTTTATGAGGATTAACCTGATTATCCCGGCTTACCAGCTGAAGCTGCACATGTTGTCCCGCACTCTCCTGAATAACAGCCGGCCCGGCAAAAGCCAGACCGGCCGCCATCACAAACAGAACAATCAGTGCAAAAATACTTTTCCGCCGCATTATTTTTTGTCTGCCGCCACCACAAAGTTATAATAAGCCGTCACGATAATACTGAAAGCCTTAACCAGGCACAAAACGCCGAACAGCATGGCCAGCTGCATAAACCATGACGGAATCAGACACATAATGACAATAGCCACAAATATTTCCGCCCCCTGGGCAAAACCACCCAGATAAAAAGGCGACTTGTCAAGTTTTACTTTTGACAATGCTTTGTCTTTATAAGCCACCACGGCATAGGCCAGCATTGCACAGGCCGAAGCGGCAAAAGCAAACAGAAGAAAAGAAGCTGCCACCGCGTTTTGCCACGGATTGGCCAGGGCAAAACCGAAGATAACGCCGGTATAAAAAATATAGTCCAGAGCCGCATCCAGAAAAACCCCGAACTCCGTAACCTTTGAATGCCGTGCTATTTCACCGTCTACGGCATCAAACAGACGGTTAAGGACAATGCACAACAACGCCCACCAATACATGTTTAAAGATAAAAAGTTAATTGCCAGCAAACCGATGGCAAACCCGGTCATAGAAGTAATATTGGCCGAAATTCCGACTTTATCAATATGCTTTGCCGTCCAGACAATACATTGATGAAAACGTTTATACAACTGATTCATCGATTGATTAACATAAGCCGCACCGGATTTGATTTTGTATTTTTCAAGCCCGTAATTCAGTTTTTCCTTAATGGATTTCATTTTAGCGTTCATAAAAAATGCCTTTCTTTTTAATACTTAAACCCTGTAATAAAAATAAAGCACAAATTTATTAAAAAGTAAAAGTATGCCGCAAAGTTATTAAACGAAAAATAACCTGTTTCTGAATATGATAAAAATATTTTTTGTTTCAATACCGGCCGGGATGTTTTTTTTCTTATTTTGAAAATTCTGGGTGTAAGCATAAAAAAAACATTTTATCGCCGCCGATAACATGCTATTGCTGTAAACAGGGTGATAAGGCAGGGAATTCATGAATACAATACTGACCGGTGTTTTGTTTTTTTCGGGATTGGCACTAACCGTAACCGTTATTTTGCATATTGCGGCACAAAAAACGGCTTCGGGCCAAAAGAATACCGGCCGGCCGGCCGGAACAAATAAAATCCGCCTGGATGATGATTTTCCCGATTATCGTCCCCGGGTTCAGAACAAAACTCAGAAAAGAAAAAAATCCCCCTCCCGCAAACGTTTTTCGCTTTCAGGCAGCCTTCATTTCAATTCCCTTGTTTCTGAGATTCCTCTTCTGGAGGCCGGTCTTCCCGAATATGTTTACATTCCGCTGAAACTCCCTCATATCAATGCCTTACCCCGGCTGACAGTCAAAAAAGGCGACAAAGTAAGGGCAGGGAGCCTTCTGGCCCAAAACAAAAAATACCCCGAGGCAGACATTTACGCTTCTGTTTCCGGAAAAATCACCGGCATCGAAAATATTTCCGATGCCTTTGGCGCGGAAATCCCCGCTGTCATTATAAAAGTTGAAAAAGATGACTTTGAACCCTCAATAGACCTTTCACCGGACATCATCCGGGAAATCCCTTACTCGGAAAAAGAAATCATCTCTAAAATCCGTCATTCCGGCATTTTTTCTCTTGCCGGTGCTGAAAGCATGGAAAACGTTTTTACCGGAGGGCAAAAAATTTCCCGCCTGATAATAAACGGAATTGATGCGGAACCATTTCCCGGCATCCGCGAAAATCTTCTGTGTAAAAAAGCCGAACAAATCATCATAGGTGCAAAAATTCTCAATAAAGCTTTCGGCATTCAAAACGCTCTTATTGCCATAAACCGAAAACGCCCGGACATCTTAAAACTTGTCTCCGGACTCACCCGTCGTTATGTCGGCGTCAATACCAGAAGTTGCCCGGCTTATTATCCCTCCGGACAAAAAAACTTATTAATCACCGCCATCACCGGCCGTGAAATTTCTGCCGGCCGCCGACCTGAAAATTACGGTTTTATGGTGCTGAATGCCGAGGTCGCTTTGGCTGTTTATGAAGCTGTCTTGAAAAACAAACCTCTCTGTGAACATTTTATCACCATTAATAAAAACGGTAAATCCACAAGCTTTTGCACTCGTTTGGGCACGCCGGTGGACTTTTTGCTTAAGAAACTATCTCTTTCGCCCGAAAACGGAAAAATCATTTTGGGAAATGTTTTAACCGGTCGAGAAGTTCTAAACTCCAAAGCCCCGCTGACCGGGCAGGATTCAAAAATCTTATATCTTGTACCTTCCGAACAAATTTCCGGCCCCTGCATCCGTTGCGGCAAATGCCTTGAAGCCTGCCCCCTGCATCTTCAGCCTTATGCCATAGCCTCTGCCCTCCAAAGCCATGATCAAGACCGGCTAAAACAGCTGCATGCTGCCGATTGCATTGAATGCGGCGCCTGCGCTTTTGTCTGTCCGGCCCGCATACCTTTGCTTTCCCTCTGTCGGCAAAGCAAAACGGAATTCAAAAACAACTGAGGAAACAAACCATGCCGGGCGCTCCGTATATCTTTTCTCCTTTAACAACCAGACGCATCATGCTTCAGGTCATTATAGCTTTATTGCCTCTGGTTGCTGTTGCCCTGGCTGCTTTCGGACTGAGGGCGCTCGTCTTAGTCACAACTGCCGTCGCCGGCTGCGTAACCTTTGAATATCTGGGCGCTCGCTTTTTGCTTCACCGGCCGGCAGCTGCCTCGGATTTATCTGCCGTTGTCACCGGATTGCTTCTGGCCCTCTGGCTTCCTGCCGGCTTTCCTCTGTGGATGGTTCTTCTCGGCTGTTTCTTCGCCGTTATCGTGGTCAAAACAGCCTTTGGCGGCATTGGTTGCAATTTATTCAATCCCGCACTTGCCGCCTTGGTTTTCCTGTTTCTTTCCTTTCCCGGAGAAACCTCGGCCTGCCTGCAGCCGCATTGGTTTGATTTCTTTTCCGACAATGCACAAAAATGCACTCCTGTCCTTGAAAAACTAAAATATCTGTCATGGGAAAACCTTAATACCTCACCCGAAAGTTATAATCTCGCCGGCTTGCCTGACTTTGGACAAATGTTAAAAGGAACAACTTGCGGAAACCTGGGCAACATAACCTTTCTCGCCGTTCTGCCGGGCTTAATCTGGCTGCTGGCCCAAAGGATCATCTCTTGGCAAATTCCTTTTTATTATCTGATGACATTCTTCATCTTGGTTCTTGTTCATTGGCTGATAAACGGCACCCTTCAAAACGATATTTTCATTCATTTTTTCTCTGGCAGCCTATGGCTCGGAGCTGTTTTCATGGCCACGGACTACACCACGTCTCCCATGTCCGCACGGGGTAAAATCATCTTTGCCTCCGGTTGCGGAATTCTAACCGGTCTGATCAGACTTTACGGTATTTATCCTGACGGGGTTCCTTTTGCCATTTTACTGATGAACGCATTTGTTCCACTGTTGGATAAAATCTGCACCCCGCGGATCTATGGAACTCCCCGGAGATAAAAAACATGAAGAAAACACCTTCGCTATTTTACCAAAGCCTCGTCGTTGCCCTCATTGCCGCAGTTTCTGCTCTGCTCATATCCGTCACTCACGACCTGACGGACGAAGCCCGCCGGCAAAGCACATATTCCGAAGAACAAAAAGCTCTTAAAGAACTTCTCGGAACAAACTTCGACAATAACCCGTGTGCCGAAAAAATACTCATATCCTCTCCCGACAGTGAGGAAAAACTTGAATTTTACCCCGCCCGGCGTGCCAAAACGATAAAATCTTTTGCCATAAAAAGTTATTCGGATTTTGCGCCCGGCGGACGAATGGAAATCATGGTTGGTTTCAACATCGACGGCAGCATCATCGGCAGCAAAATTCTGTCAGCCCCGCATAACATCATAAAACCGGCAGGCAATAAAGCCTCAATCAGCTCCCTGGCTGTTAATGATGCCGTCAACCGTGCTGTCGGCGCATATAAAAAACTCAATTCCGGAGGCTTACAATGAAAGATAAAAACTTATCTTGCCTGACCAAAGGTATAATCCGGGAAAACCCCGTTTTGACAATGCTGCTCGGTCTGTGCCCGGTCTTGGGCGTTTCGACAACGGCCGCCGGCAGCCTGAGCATGGGATTAACCACCCTGCTTGTTCTGGTCTGCTCGGCAGCCTCTGTATCTTTTCTGAAAAACATTATTCCTCCCCGGTTCCGGCTTTTGTGTTTTCTGATTATTATCTCCGCTTTTGTAAGCACTGCTGATATACTAATATCCGCTTATCTGCCCCGATTGCACAAGACTTTGGGAATTTACCTTCCTTTGATTGTCGTTAACGGTATCATTCTTAACCGCACCGAACTTTTTGCCTCGCAAAACAATCTGAAATCGGCAATTCTTGATGCTCTGGGGATGGGAACGGGTTTTACCTTGATTATTACTGTTTTGGGCATATTCAGAGAAATCGTCGGGGCAGGGACGTTGCTTGGTTTTCGGCTTCTTCCCGATTCTGCATTAATTCTGCTGCTGCCTCCCGGAGCCTTCTTCGCTTTAGCCTGTTTATTTATCGTTTTCAACCGTTTACGGAAAGTTTGTTAACATGAGCTATCTGACAATATTCATAAGCGCCGTTTTTATTAATAACATTGTCTTATCGCAACTTCTCGGCATATCTCCCTTCATCCGGGCTTCGCAGAAGATATCTTCAGCCTGGGGCTTAAGCGGCACCCTGATTATCGTCATGCCGATTATTTCTATAATTACAAGTTTGATTTATCACGATTTTTTGACAAGCTACCGGCTCGGGTTTTTGATAATGCCGGCCTTCATTCTGATTATTGCCGCCATTGTTCAGCTTTTTGAACTCGCCATAAAAAAAATATCACCGTCTTACAGCCGTACTTTAGAAAATTTCCGCCCGTTTCTGGTTGTTAATTGCGCCGTCTTGGGAACAGCTCTGCTTTCTGCACAAAAAGACTTTTCCCCGTTGCACTCAGCCTGTTTCGGACTGGCCAATGCCTTGGGCTTTATGTTGGCAATCACCTTATTCGCCTCTCTGCGCGAACGCCTGAATAACGCCTCAGTTCCCCCGCTGCTGAAAGGAATACCCTTAAGCTTAATTACAGCCGGCCTGCTCTCAATGGCTTTTATGGGATTCGCCGGGATATGAGATTAAATTTATTTGTTAACTTTGTTTAATAACTCTTTGATTTTTAATATGATATTATCAAACATCTCATAAGTCAGCACTCCGGTATTAATATTATAACGCGAAGTATGATAAGAATCCAACAACAGCAGATTATGCTTATCCAGGCAATGCAAGGCCCCGTGTTGAAACTTAAAAGCCGACTTTTTATACCCCAGAACACTCAAAACGGCATTATGCGAAATTCCGCCAAGCGATAAGATAATTTTAAGCTTTTTCATATCGTTAAGCTCATCAATTAAAAAATGACCGCAAGTTTTTATTTCATCACCGGTAGGTTTGTTTTCCGGAGGAACACAACGCACGGAATTCGTAACCCGCACATTAATCAACTCAAATCCGTCATCCTTTCTTTTTTGATAATCACCTTTGGCCAGCCCGTGTTTTTTTAATATCGGATAAAGAACATCCCCCGCATAGTCATTGGTAAAGGGGCGGGCGGTCTGATTAGCCCCGTTTAATCCCGGTGCCAACCCCACAATCAGCACTTCGGCCTCAATCGGTCCGAAAGACGGAACCGGCCCGTTAAAATAAGTCGGAAACTTAAGCCGGTTTTGCTCTCTGAATTCAACCAACCGCGGACAATTTGGGCAATCTCTTCCCGGACATTCAAAACTCATTTTTATTCTCCTGTTAAAATTTTTCTTATTTTATTATAATTTTTTTTCACTTTCACCCTTTAAATCGCGTTTTTCAAGATTAACTACATTTGTGTAAAATATCATTCAAAGGAGTTTAATGATATTGTTATTAATAAATTCTGTTTATAAATGGAGTGTTTAAATATGAAAAAAACATTACTTTTAGCAAGTGCAGCATGCTTATTATCTTTGAATGCCCAAGCCGCTGAATGTATGGATCCCAGACCTTATGTCGGTTTGGATTATTCCTATGTTGATGCCGGCATGAAGAAAATAAACGGCACAAAATGGTTCGAAAGCAAATTCAATACCGGCAGTGCCAATGTTGGTTTGAATCTGAACCGTTACTTTGGTGTTGAAGCTTTTTACCAGCTTTCTCAAAACAAAACCAAAAGGGTAGGCGAGTCCAAAGGCAAAATGAAATTTGATGCTTATGGTCTTGATTTAATGGGATATATGCCGGTTTACGAAAAGCTTGACCTGGTCGGAACCCTTGGCTTGGCCGAATACAAATTCAAAGGCAACAGAATGCACCCGGCCGGCCAGGACAAATATAAAAAAGACGGCATCGGCATCCGCATGGGTGGTGGTCTCCAATATAATTTCACCGACCACATTGCCCTCCGCGCCCTGGCGCGTTACAACTGGGTTGATGTCAGCAAAGTCAACCATATTGCTGAATTTTCTGCCGGTTTAAGATATACTTTCTAATCTTTCTGTTATCTCATTCCTTATAAAAAAGAAACATCTGTCCTTTGCCGGATGTTTCTTTTTTCTATTGAATAAAACAATATTAAAAGTTGCATGTAATTATAAAAAACTCTAAATTCAAAGCAGGTGATAAATGTGAAGAGGGTTAACAACTAAAGGAAAAAGAATGAATTCTCGCAAGAAAAACTACCTTTATATCACAATTTTTGCCGCATTTCTGATTTGTTTAAGCTTCATCTACAAAATCAGTATCATAACCAATCTTTATAATACAATATCCGAAACCATGATGAGCGGAAAAATTTTAGTTCCGGCAATTGTTTGTGCCTTCATTTTCACCAAAAGCGGCATTTACTGGGCGGCAATGCTTCTATGCGCTCTGGCTGATGCCGTCGGCATAATGCTGTACCAGGGCAGTCCGCTGACCGATTTCCAATCCATTGCCTTGATTATGATAAGCTTTTTGATAACCATATTTTTATTAAACCTGATAAAAGTCATTCTTACGGAATAAAAAAAGACACAAAAACAAAGGGCAGGGCGGCAAGCTGCCCTTTTTTATTGCATTCCTTACAGAAGCCCCGGATTTACCGGGAATAAAATACAAAGGCATCATTAGCCACCGTCTCCACGATAATTTACAAACAAAAACATGAGATTACACAGACACCGGTAAATAAATAAACACAATAGATCTGCGTCACAATTTACTTCTATTTGAGAACGCTTATCAAAGTAAAAGCATTAAAATATCCGGCCGCAATATTTTTTTCAATATCTGAACAAAACTCAGACAAACGCAAACCCCGTTTTCGCAATATTTCAAAAATATATTTTCCATTTTGTATAAACAATATTTTTATCATGAATATCAAAACGATAGCACTTAGAATAAATAAAATGATGTTTTAAAATACCCCCAAATCATCCCCTTTTGCCCTCAATACTTTGTCGCATAATATATATTATGTATAGTTTACAATATTTTTCAGGGCCGGACCTAATACAAACCGGCTTCTATAAGTTTACGCGTATATAACGCTTTGGGATGCTCAAATATCTCAGAAACCAAACCGCTCTCAACACACTTGCCATTATTCATAACCATAACCCGGTCAGACATTGCTCTGATAATCTGCATATCATGCGAAATAAAAACATAACTCAGCTGCAAACGTTTCTTTAAATCTTTCAGTAGCTCAATAATCTGCAATTGAATTGTCACATCCAAAGCCGATGTCGGTTCATCCAAAATAATAACTTCCGGCTGAACGGCCAAAGCCCTGGCAATTGCTATACGCTGCCGTTGCCCGCCGGAAAATTCATGAGGATATCGCTCCATAGCCCCCTGATCCAACCCGACATTATGTAAATTTTTCAAAATAAGATCTTTCTTTTCCTCTTTATTCATCTTTGGAAAATGAATATTCACGCCCTCACCTATAATTTGTTCAACATTCATCCTCGGATTCAACGAATTATAAGGATCCTGAAACACAATCTGCACTTTTTTATGCAAAAACTTTCCGTTTAGTTCTCTGTAGGACGCATTTTCAAGCCTCATTTCCCCCTGGCTCTTGATTAAATCCGCCATCACCATTCCCAAAGTCGTCTTTCCCGATCCCGATTCTCCGACAACGCCCAGACATTCCCCCCTAAACAAATCCACATTAACCCGGTCAAGTGCCGCCGTCTCCGCCTCTGTCTTGCCCCAAAAATTTTTCTTAAGCGGATATTTCACCGTTAAATTTCTTCCGGAAAGAATAACATCTCCACATTTTTGCTCTTCATTTACCACAAGTACCGTCTTCATCAGCGTTTTGGTATAAGCCTGCTCCGGCTGTTCAAAAACCTTTTGTGTCATGCCCTGTTCAACAATTTTCCCGTCTTTCATAACACAAACATAATCTGCAATTTTACGAATCAACCGTAAATCATGACTAATAAAAACAATCGCCATATCGAGCTTATTTTTAAGCTTTATCAACAGGTTGATTATCTGTTCCTGAACAGTGACATCAAGTGCCGTCGTCGGTTCATCAGCCACCAAAATCCGGGGATGATTGGCAATTGCCATGGCAATCATCACCCGCTGCCGTTGTCCGCCCGATAATTCAAAAGGAAAAGCCCTGCTTTTCTCAGCCGCTGGTCTAATTCCCGTCATAACCAACAATCTGACAGCTTCCTTAAGTGCCTGCTTTCTGCTCATTCCCCGATGCAAAATCAAACTTTCGGCAATCTGATCACCGATACGGTGCAGCGGATTAAGCGAAGACATCGGTTCTTGAAAAATATAGGCAATATCCTTTCCTCTGATTTTTCTCAAATCATTTTCATCAGCATTTACAATCTCCTGTCCGAGAAACTTAATTGATGATTGCGAAGAATATTGCGCTGTTTTAGGCAAAAGTCCCACCAAAGACAATGCCGTAACCGACTTTCCGGATCCTGATTCCCCGACGATTCCCAAAACTTCGCCTTGTTTTAAGTCAAATGAAATCTCCTTAACAACATCCCTTTTTTCCCCGCCGTTAAAAAATGAGATACCGAGATTTTTGACTTCCAACAGATTACTCATTGATTTTTCCTCGCATCAAAAGCATCCCTCACCCCTTCACCGATAAAAATCAGCAGCGTAAGCAGCGTAGATAAAACAATGAATATCGTGATTCCGATCCAGGGAGCCTGCAGATTATCTTTTCCCTGCCGGACCAAATCTCCCAAAGAGGGATATTCCTGAGACAATCCTAATCCCAGAAAATCCAATGCCGCTAACGAAACAATCGCTTCCGCCAGCAAAAACGGCACAAAAGTTATTGTCGCCACAATGGCATTAGGCAGAATATGCCGCCGGATAATAGCCGCATTACTCGCCCCCAAAGCCTTTGCCGCCTTTACAAACTCAAAGTTTCTTGTTCTCAAGAACTCGGCTCTTACCACCGACACCAGCGACGGCCATGAAAAAAACAATAAAATAATCAGCAAAATCCCGAATGTCGGCATAAAAACACTGGAAACAATAATCAAAATAAAGAGTTGCGGCAATGATTCCCAGATTTCGATGAACCTTTGCATGAAAATATCTGTTTTTCCGCCAAAATATCCCTGAATTGCTCCAACTGTAATACCAATAACCGAAGAAAGAAAAGTCAGCAAAAGTGCAAAAAACACGGAAAGACGAATTCCGTACAAGATTCTGGCCAGAATATCCCTGCCCTCATCATCGGTCCCCAGCCAATGGCGGCTACTGGGCGGCGTTGGTGTGGGCTGGGTCAGATCATAATCAACCGTATTATAAGAATACGGAATAAGCGGCATAATCAGCCAGCCGTTCCGGTTAATTTCATCAATAATAAACTTGTCTTTATAATCTGCTTCCGTCGGAAAATCCCCTCCGAAAAACTCATCGCTGTAATTTGTGGCCATTGGAAACAAAATAGAATTTTTATATTTTATTATCAATGGCTTGTCATTGGCAATTAACTCCGAAAACAAACTCAGTACAAAAATAACCAGAAACAAAATCAGCGCCAGATAAGCCCGCCGGTTCTGCCTGAAAGCCCAAAGTCTCCGCTGTGTTAATGATGCCATCTTCCTGCCCCTGCCTCACTCACCTTCTTTACTTTTCGGCAGTTTCATTCTTTATTTCGGCCACAGGAGCTTCATGTATTACTTTAACTTCTTCGCTTTTATTTTTGTTATTATTTTGTTTTTCTGCTTTTTGTTTGCCGCTGCTATCCCTTTCTCCGTTATTGCTTTTCAGCCAATATTTATACCACATTCCGAAAAACTTTTTAGCTTCATTCACTTTTGCTTCATCGGACAAAGGAGCTCCCACTGCCTGTTTTAATTCGGCAAGTCGCTCGGAATTATAAGACAATCTACTGAATTCTCTGCATTTTTCAACACCAAACAAATAGGACTTTATAACTTCGGCCACACTGCACTTATCTTCTTTCAACACAAACTTTTGCCTCAACGGATCTCTTATGGCCATATTCGTCTGATAACGGCTTCCGAACTGCAAAGCAACATTTTCCTTGGGAGAGAAAGCCCTGTCTTTCGGGCCGCCGATTCCGCTGAGCACCACAACCGTCTTATCATCAAGCTTTGCATTCCTCAATTCATCCATAAAATTCTGCAGTTTTCCAAACAGGCAGGTATATTGTTCGGCATAAGCCTCCCGATAGGCCTGTTGATTCTTAGAATTATTTTCGTTTTTTGCCAGCCATTTGTTGACCGGCTTCAACATGCAAAATTCATTATAAACAAACATATCTGCCGGCAAATCCACATAAACGAAGTAAGCCCCGTTTCCCTTATCCTGTTTGATATCCTTCAAAGCCACATCCAGCGTCTGCAGCGAATCAATCACATACAACCGACTCAATGCGGCTCCGCCCGCCGGCATTTTATCATCGGGAACGACCATACCGGCTATGGCATAAAATCTCTCGGGATTACTTGTTATTCCCGTACTTTCCAGCCATTGCAACAGCAACAAAACCGTATTCTGTGCGACTGAAAGCTTCATCTGTCCGAAATTACTGGGAATATTTAGCTTATTGACACAGCGGTCAGCCAGTTTTTCATATCCCGAAGAACAGATATTAACGCCTCTTGACTGATAAACGCTAACCTTATATCCGGCTCTCTTAAATGTTTCCGCCAGCTGATTTTTTTTCAGATAATCTGTCTTGTCGTTCAGTCGGTCAAACTGCCAGCTGCGGATATAAGCGCCCTGTCCGTGTAAATTACTTGTTCCGCTCTTATCCTGAGGATTCAAAACCGCCGCCAATGCATCTTCTGTTTCCTCTTCCGGTGCATAAGCATACGGATACACCTCAAAACCGTTAACGGCATAAAACCCGAGCATAACATCCCGCAAAGCTTCAATTTTTTTATTTTTGTCCGTGTTTATCATCTCCGGATAAGCATAAGACGCCGCTTCCGGCAACAATATCTGGACATATTTCTTACCCGTTCCGTTCTGCGGCAAAGTGTCATTCCAGTCATAGACAAACTCCCGCTGCCGACCCCGTTCATCATATGCGGCAAAAATAATATAACCGTTCACCAGCAGCAGCGTACCGATAAAATAAGTAAGGCTCATCCGGGAAGCCTGCCCCAGATAAATAAACACAATCACCGCCGCAATAAGCGCCGCCGCAACATCAGAAACCCCGTCCAGAAAATCAGCCGCCCCTTCATTAAAATAAATCCGTACGCTCTCACTCAAAAAAGTATGCTTGTCAAACAGGGCAAATTGATTAAGCAGCATAATCACCAGCCATCCGGCGGCCAAAGCAAGCACCAGATTTTGCAGCCAGCGTGAAAACGACACCAGAAACATCAACACCAGCGAAACGACAAAGATTCCGCAGCTGATATATATGACTTCCGACGCCAGTTTCCCTTCAGCAGAAAACAAAGAATAATTTCCGGCTTTGGCAAACAAACAGAAATCAATATTCAACAGCAGACCCAGCAACAGGCTCTTGGCCAGCCAGTGAAACAGATAATGCCAAAAACTTCTGCCGCTTATCACACTGACAGTCACATCTTTTTCCACAGCCACCGACACCGGCTGATTATCAATAATGACATCATCCATTATCTATACCTCTTTTCTTCATATTTTTTAACGCCTGAATTATCTAAGCATAGATTAAAAAATATTTAAAGAAAAAATCCCCGGGATTACACAACCCCGGAGATTTTCCTTTTTCCGTAAAAAACGGCTTATTATCTGGAGTAGTATTCGATAACCAAATTCGGTTCCATTTCGCAGGCATAAGGAACATCTGCAAATTTCGGAATAAACGTAAATTTGGCAGTCATTTTCTTGCTGTCAACTTCCAAATATCCCGGAAAATCACGGTTGGTAGATTCCAAAGCCGCGACAACCAGCGGATTCTGCTTGGATTTTTCTTTAACTTCAATAACATCGCCAACCTTAACCATATAGGAAGGAATGTTAACTCTCTTACCGTTAACCAGGATATGATTATGGTTTACAAACTGACGGGCGGCAAACACCGTAGATGCAAATTTTGCTCTGTAAACCAGATTATCCAAACGAGATTCCAACAAACCGATAAGGTTCTCCGCCGCATCGCCTTTTCTTCTGATAGCCTCGTCATAATATTTTGAAAACTGCTTTTCGGAAATATTACCGTAAGATGTCTTCAGCTTTTGCTTAGCATACAATTGCTGACCATAGTCGGTCATTTTCTTTTTTCTGGCACCATGCTGACCGGGAGCGGTTTCTCTCTTATTAAAAGAGGCATTGGCATCGCCCCAGATATTGGCACCATAACGGCGGGTTGCTTTTTTCTTGGCGTTTACGATACTTTTCATAAAACTTTTCCTTAATTTATTTCATTAACATTATTGTTCCGGTAGTTTTGGCCCTACCCTTCAATCCCCTTCCCGATTACAGCTTTTGCTGCTTTTGGGTAAAGAAATACTCTTTCAGGCACACCAAACGGGAAACATTCCATGAATCCTCATTCCCGGAAGTGAGCTCAACTTAACGTATTTTTTTTCATTTTTCAAGCAAAATCTTTACTTAAGGCTGGATTTTTTTCTTCTCCGGAATTAAGCTTAACACCGAAAGGATTTTCTTACACAGATGAACTACGATATTTTATTTCAACAGGCACTCAAATTTCATGAAAACGGCCGTCTGAACGAAGCCGAAGCCATCTACCGCAGCATTCTTGAAACCGCCCCGGATAATCCCGATGTTATAAATCTTCTGGGGCTCATTGCTCAAAGCAAAGGCCTGCATGAAGATGCCGTCAGCCTGTTTTACCGGGCGGTCACTCTGTCACCGCGTCATGTTCCTTATCGGTTTAATCTTGCCTTTTCTCTCCAGGCACTCGGCCGTCTTCATGAAGCCGCCGACTTGTATCAGCAGATAACCGTTCAGAATCCCGAACTGAAAGAAGCCTGGAACAATCTGGCACAAACTTTCTTTGATTTGGAAGAAAAAGAAAAATCCCTTACGGCCGCCGGACAAGCCGCCGCACTTGATGCCGGCTATGTTGAACCCCGGGTAACCATGGCCTTATGTTCATCCAATCCCGAAGATGAGCTGCAAAAGCTTTGCCGCCTTTTTCCTTCACACCCTCTCCCGCCTTACCGGCTGAGCCTCTTGTACCGCCGCAGCCAAAACTTTCCCGAAGCCCTTAATCAGGCATTAAAAGCCCTTGAGTTGGATACGCAATCCCCCGAAATCATCGTTAATGCCGCCGGATTATACAATCGCCGGCACGATGATGTAAATGCCGAAAAGCTTTACCGCCGCGCCTTAGAGCTTGATTCCCGTTCTGTTCCCGCGCTTGTCGGATTAGCCTCCGTTCTGTCCCGCAAAAAAGACTTTGCCTCGGCCGAACCTCTTTACAAACAGGCTCTTGATCTCTCGCCCAAAGACATTGACGCCCTTATCAATTACGCTGACATGCTTTATCATGCCGGCCGCCTGCTTGAAGCCCTTGAAACCTGCCGTCAGGCAGTTATCCTAGCTCCGCACAGACCTGAAATAAGCAACAACCTCGGCATCATTCAAAAAGACCTGAAAGAATACGATGAAGCGCTTGGCTTGTTTTTTAATGCGCTTGAAAAAGACCGCACCTGCGGAGAATACGCCGTAAACATTGCCGAAACCCTGGTTCTGATGCACCGGGACACCCCGGACAAAGCTCTCCAAATTGCTCAAAACTGGGTGAAGAATTATCCCGAAAATCCTCTGGCGCACCACACCCTGGCTTCCTTTGGCGGCTCTTCCCCGGCTTATGACAGCGCTTACAGTCACATTTTTTTTGACAATTTTGCTTCCGGTTATGAAGAAACCCTGTCTCACCTGAACTATTGCCTTCCCCAAAAGATAAAACAACTTCTCGGAACAGTTAAAGGCACGGTTTTAGACCTCGGCTGCGGCACCGGACTGATTGCCGAAACGCTGGCTTCGGCAGACAATCATTTTATCGGCGTGGACATTTCCTCTCAAATGCTGGAAATAGCCCGTTCCAAACAGCTGTACCAGGAACTGATAAATCAGGATATTCTGGCTTACCTCCAGTCCCGCCCCCTGCCCCGTCCGGATTTAATCATTGCCACCGATGTTTTCTGTTACATGGCTGAATTAGGCCCCGTATTTAACCTTTGCGCCCCTTGCCCGCTTTGTTTTTCCATAGAAAAAGGAACCGCGAACAGCAGCTGCCTGATGCCTTCCGGCCGCTACACCCACCATCCCGACTATATTAAACATTTATTAACCTCGGCCGGATATTCTAAGATAAATCAGTACGATATAATCTTGCGTCAGGAAAATCACCAGGATGTCCCCGGACTAATTTATATCGCCCGTTAAACACTTTGCAATAAGGAGGGTGCGATGACTGAAAATGAATTGCTTGATGTCTATGATGAAGACATGAATCCTTTAGGAACGGCCGACAAAGCCCAGGTTCATCGCGAAGGATTATGGCACAAGGCTTTTCGTTGCTGGGTCATCCGCCGCACTCCTGACAAAAAATGCAAAGTCTGGCTCCAGCTGCGCAGCAAAGATAAACAACTTTACCCTAATCTCTTAGCCACTTCGGCCGCCGGACACCTTCGTCATGGCGAACAAAACCGCGACGGCATCCGCGAACTTGAAGAAGAACTGGGTCTCAAAACATCCAAAGACAAACTGGTCAAGCTTTTCACATCCAAAAAATCTTATCGTGACGACCATATCATCGACAATGAATTTAACCCGACCTACCTTTGCGAAACCCAAACTGAATTTTCCGAACTGAAACTCCAACCGCAGGAAGTCGACGGCATTTTCGAATTTGAACTGGAAGACCTGCAAAACATGTTCAACCGCAAAATCGACAAGATTTTCTCTTCCGGCCTGACCAAAGACGAAAACGGAAACATGGTTTACCAAACCGGCTATTTCCGCCATCATGATTTCGTCCCCCACGATGACGCTTACTACCAAAAAGTCTTCAATACCATCAAACGCTATTGCGACGAAAGCTAAACATTAAGAGAAATAATCCCGCTTTTCCACAAAAAATACCCGGCCAATACCAATACGGCAAACAAAATCAGCCAGAATGTCGCTGATTTTCCGATACTTTTGCGATAATAAAGACCTTTTCTCCCCAGGTGAACATAATTTCCTTTCGGCCCGCTGCCGATACGGGCACCTTTGGTTCCCAAGGAAAATCCCACGCCTGATTTTGAAAGGTTAATCCGCACCGGCCCGAGATTAAAACCTTTTTTAATATAAAACCCCATGTTTTCCATCCTTTTCATACAAAAAACCGCCTCCAAAGAGGCGGCTCCATAATGGCGGAGAGTACAGGACTCGAACCTGTGCATCCCTATTCGGGATGACGGATTAGCAATCCGCTGCATTACCACTCTGCCAACTCTCCGGCTTTTCTGTGGTACGCAGATATATTTATATGATGTTTCGCCCGCCGTCAACATAAAAATACAAAAAATCGCCAACAATTTAAAAATTGATTCTTAAAAAAATTGATTTTATAATCAGAACAAGGTTTTATTATTAAAAAATTATACATTATGAAAAAATTTTTACTTTGGGTTTTCTTTACAACCCTGCTTTTAAGCTTAACCTCTTGTGGCACATGGAACTTATGGCCGCCGCACTACAAAGGCCCCTACACACACCATTACTATCGTGAACCGCCTCCGCCGCCGCCAGATCATCGTCCCATGCCGCCTGCTCATCATCACCGTCATCGGTAAAATTCACAAAACCCCGGTCCGAACTCCAAACTCCGACCGGAGTTTTTTGTGCTCTTAATGCATCACGATTGTCAGATAAGTCATCACAATAAAGCCCGTAAACAAAGCAAATGCCGACTGATTTGTTTTCTTGACATTATACGTTTCCGGCAAAATTTCATTAACCACCACAAACAAAAGCGTCCCGCCGGCCATTGCCATTCCCAGAGGAACAATTTTATCGCTGAAATTCATCGTCAGCAACCCGATAAACGCCCCCAGCGGCTGCACCAGTCCGATAGCCGCAGCCGCCAATGCCGCTTTCAGCCGCGAACATTTGGCCGCCACCAGCGATATAGCAATAATCAAACCTTCCGGAATATTATGCAGGGCGATTCCGATAACCAGACTTTGCGGATTCATCAGTTCTTCGGCACTGTAAGCCACTCCGACGGCCAGCCCTTCGGGAATCTTGTGCAGCGTAATGGCAATAATAAACAGCCAGGCTTTTTTCAGGCTGAACCCAAATCCGTGATGCCCCATATTGTTATGTTCATGCGGCAACACGGCATTTAATATCCAAACCAGAGCCACGCCGGAAAAAACCGCCAACGTATAAATAAACCCCGCCACATGGATATCCGGATCAAATTTAACAATTTGCCCCATCGACGGCACCAGAAGCGAAAAGAAAGAAGCCGCCAACATCACCCCGGCCGCCACATTCAGCATAAAGTCAATATTACCCTGCGAATATTTTTTCTTCAGAAATATCATAAAACCGCCGGCTCCGGTCACCAAACCGGCAACCAGCGCAGCCGTCAGTCCCTGCCAGAATATTTCCGTATCTGCCATCACAAACTCCTTTCTTTAATTTTCTTCATAATCCGCTCATAACACCCAAAAGCCTGATCATTTTTGCAATATTCCCTGACTTTACCATTGTCAAGCCACATGACGCCTGAATTTTCATCTTCTTTTGGTTTTACCGGCTCGTTTTCATCCGCCTCCAACACATACACCACATTATAATGCAGATGCCCGGGAACAAATTTTCCTTTTTTCCAATGACTTTGCACAACCATGATATTCAAATCAAAAGGCTCTTCCGTCACAACCCTCACATGTTGCAGCGAAGTCTCCTCCGTTGTCTCTTTCAGCGCCACCCGCAGCAGATTACCTTCTCCGTCGGCATGCCCGCCCGGCCAGGACCAGCTTTTATACAGATTATGAAAAATCATCAAAACTTTATCCCGCTCCCTGTTGACCACCCAGGCCGAAGCCGTCAGATGTCCTGGCAGGTTCTCCCGCAACAGAACTTTTTCGCCAAAAGCCGCAATAAACTGTAAAAAAGAATTCTTTTCAGCGTTTTCGGCATCCGTCTCCGGCTGAAAATTCTTAATTTCTTCCTGCAGCTTCAGCATCTCACAAATGACTTTCCGCAGATTGCACCACTGCCGCGGCGCATTGCTGCCCGGTTTTCACGGCCCGGACAATTCCCCGGTGACGGATATATTCATACAAAAAACCGCCGGCAAAAGCGTCTCCCGCCCCGGTCGTATTTACCGTCTTGCTCACCGCCTCGGCATCATAACGGCACACCTGCCCCCGATACACACTTTCCACGCCGTCTTTTCCCAGAGTCTTAAGCATAAGTCTCGGAGCTTTTCCGGCAGGAATCTCCATTACTTCATATTCCCGGCGATTTCCGAACAAAACCGACACATAAGGCAATATCCGCAGCAAACGCTCACGATACTCCTGCACGATTTTTAAATCGGCCAGGGTAAATGCCACCTTCAGCCCCGCAGCATAAGCCATACAGACCGTCTGCTCCACAATTGCGGCACTGCCGTCCAGCCAATAACCTTCGACAAACAACCAGCCGGCTCCTTGTTCCAAAGCCAGATTCACCGCATCGCTTCTAACAAAACGGGCTGCCCGCCGCTTGGCGCAGACCGTCTTTTCGCCGCTTTCGTCAATCCATGATATGGCACAGCCGCTCTCCTCGCCTTCAGCAACACTCAGACAATTCCCAATACCGTATTCTTCCAGTTCTCCGGCAAAAAATCTCCCGATATCGTCATCCCCGGTCCTCCCCGCAAAAGCACACTTTCCGCCAAGCTTGGCATAAGTTTTGAGTGAATTGGCCACCGACCCGCCGCACGACCTTACGGCTTCCGGCCCGACAAGCGCCAGCATTTGGGAAAACTCTTCCTGTGTTGTATGGGCAAAACCTCCCTTGTCTGACGCCAGCATGGCATAAAACGGATTATCAGGGCAAAGCGGCACCCCGAAATCGACAATTGCGTTTCCCAGCCCCAAAAGCTCCGGCATGTTTGTTTACCCCAGCTTTTTCTTCAGCAGTTCGTTAACCAGCCCCGGATTGGCCTTTCCTTTACTGGCCTTCATTACCTGTCCCACAAACCAGCCGAAAAGCCCCTGCTTACCGTTACGATACGCCGCCGCATTATCCGGATTTGCCGCCAGAACTTCATCAATAACCGCCTCTATGGCCGAGGTATCCGTCACCTGCTTCAATCCCTTTTCCTCAACGATTTTTTCAGGATTTTCTCCCGTTTCCGCCATAATGGCAAAAACATCCTTAGCCGTTTTGCCGTTAATAACGTTTTGCGAAACCAGCTCCACCAGACGCCCCAGGTTTTCCGCCGAAACCGGTGAATCTTTCAACTCCAGTTTTTTTTCGTTCAACATGGCAAAGAAATCACCCATCAGCCAGTTGGCCACTTTCTTGGCATCATGCCCGGCCGCCGCTTTTTCAAAGAAATCAGCCGTTTCTTTATTTTCGCAAATAACAATGGCATCATAAGGCGTCAGCCCCAGTTTACTGACAAAGCGCTCTTTTTTCTCATCCGGCAGTTCCGGCAGCTCTCTCTTAACCTTTTCAATATACTCATCATCCAACACCAGCGGCGCCAAATCCGGTTCGGGAAAATAACGATAGTCATGGGCAAATTCCTTTTTGCGCATAACTTTTGTCTGCCCGCTGACCGGATCAAAATGACGCGTTTCCTGAATGACCACCCCACCGTTCTCATAAACCTCAATCTGTCGGCGGGCTTCGTTTTCAATGGCCTGCATAACAAATTTGATACTGTTGACATTTTTCATTTCGCAGCGGGTACGCAGCTCGTCCGTCCCCTGCGGCCGCACCGACACATTAACGTCACAGCGCATGGAACCCTCATCCATATTGCCGTCGCAGGTGCCGATATAGCGCAAAATCGAACGCAGCTTCTTCAAAAAAGCCCCTGCTTCCGCCGGCGCGCTAAAATCCGGCTTGGTCACAATTTCCATTAATCCCACGCCGGCCCGGTTCAGGTCAATAAATGTCTTTTTCGGGTCAATATCATGAATCGATTTACCGGCATCCTGCTCAATATGCATTCTTTCTATACCGATAGCCTTAACGCTTCCGTCCGGCAAGTCGATATCCACACGCCCCTCGCCGACAATCGGATACTTAAACTGGGTAATCTGATACCCCTGCGGCAAATCGGCATAAAAATAATTTTTTCGGGCAAAATTTGAATATTTATTAATTTTTGCCCGCAGTCCCAAACCGGTTTTAACTGCCTGATGCACGCAATATTTGTTCAGCGTTGGTAACATACCGGGCATCCCTGCATCGACAAACGACACATGCTCATTAACTTCCGCTCCGAATTCCGTAGAAGCTCCGCTATAAATTTTTGACTTGGAAATAATCTGGCAGTGAATTTCCAAACCACAGACAATTTCCCATTTGCCTTTCGGCGTTTCGATAACAAAATCTGCCATAATCTTACTTCCTCACAAAATGAACATCTTTTTCCAGGGCATAAGCCGTTTTCAAAACCGTTTCCTCATCAAAGGCCCGGCCGATAAGCTGCAGGCCCAGAGGCAGCCCCTGCCCTGACACCCCTGCCGGAAGACTGATGGCCGGCAACCCTGCCAGATTGACCGACACCGTAAACACATCATTCAGCCACATATTAATCGGATTATCCTTCATCGACTTGTCACCCAGGGCAAAAGCACCGGTCGGAGCCGTCGGCGTCAAAATAATGTCACATTTCTTAAAAGCCTCAAGAAAATCATTGCGGATAAGCCGCCGCACTTTCTGTGCCTTTAGATAATACGCATCATAATACCCGGCTGACAACACATAAGTACCGATCATAATCCGGCGTTTGACCTCTGCGCCAAAACCCTCCGAACGGGTATTGATATACAAATCATCCAGATGCTCGCCGGGAACTCTCAAGCCGTAACGAATACCGTCATAACGCGCCAGATTTGACGAAGCTTCCGCCGGCGCGATAATATAATAAACCGCCAGTGCATATTTCGTATGCGGCAGCGAAATGTCGACAATCTCGGCCCCTCTGTCCCGCAACATGGCTATTCCCTTATCCCAGCAGGCGGCAATTTCCTCATTTAACCCCTCCGGCCGATATTCCCGGGGAATACCGATTTTCAATCCCCGGATATCCTGTCCCAGCACAGCTTCAAAATCAGGAACATTAACTTTGGCCGAGGTTGAATCTTTGGCATCATACCCGGACATAACTTTAAGCAGCGCCGCACAATCACGCACATCCTTGGCAATCGGCCCTGCCTGATCCAATGACGAAGCAAACGCGATAATTCCGTAGCGTGAGCAGCGCCCATAAGTCGGCTTAATCCCGGTAACACCGCAAAAAGCCGCCGGCTGACGAATAGACCCTCCGGTATCCGTTCCGGTCGCCGCCGCACACATTTCCGCCGCCACTGCCGCCGCTGAGCCGCCCGAAGATCCGCCGGGAACCAAATCGGCATCGCTGCCCTTTGCTTTCCACGGATTTATCGCCGGCCCGAAACAACTGGTTTCATTACTGCCCCCCATGGCAAATTCATCCATATTCAGCTTGCCGAGCACCGTAACCCCGGCCTGCAAAAGCTTGGATGTCACCGTTGATTCATAAGGCGGAACAAAATTATCCAGAATATGCGAACAAGCCGTTGTGCGGATTCCTTTGGTACAAAACAGATCCTTAATCCCCATCGGAATACCTTCCAGCTCTCCGGCTATTCCGTTGCGATATTTCTCATCTGCAACCGCCGCCTGTTCCAAAGCATGCTCCGGCGTTTCCGTTACATAAGCATTCAGCCTGCGGCTCTCCTCCATTTTGGAAATATATGCCTTTGTCAGCTCAACCGACGAAAATTCTCTTTTCCGCAATCCGTCCCGGGCTTCCGCCACCGTCAACTTTGTCAAATCACTCATCTTATCGTTACCCCCGCTTATTCAACAACTTTCGGAACCACAAAATAGCCATACTCGGCATCCGGCGCATTGGCCAGCACCTCATCCCGGCAGTTCCCGTCCGTCACCTCATCGTCTCTCAACGTCAGATTAAAATCATTAACCGATTCCAAAGGGGCGACATTATCCGTATTAACTTCGTTCAGCTGCTCAATCCAGTTAAAAATATTGTTAAATTCCTGTTCCGTATCTTTAATCTTGTCATCATTCACTTTCAGTCGCGACAAAAAAGCAATTCGCTTAACCGTTTCCGTATCAACAGCCATTTTTTTTATCCTCTCACTTCTACATATTAACCCTGAACGGCGGCAGTGCGGTTTCATACTGCATTCTCAGCAGCATATTAACCTCTTCTCCGTCAAATCCAAAATCTTTCACCGCCTTATTAACAAAAATACGCGGTCTTCCGCTCAACAGTTCGCTGATTTTCTCCTGCAGCGACTTTTCCCCCGGATAATACACCACATGCACCGGCTTTTTGCCTTCTGCGATACCGGATAATTCTGCCGCCTTGCAAACAGCCTCTTTAATACCGCCCAAAGCATCGACCAGTTTCAGTTTAACGGCCTCTTTCCCGATCCATACCCGTCCTCGGGCGGCTTTATCCGTTTCTTCAGCCGAAAGCCCGCGGGCCTCTGCCGTTTTTTGCGTAAAATCATGATAAATATTATCCAGCGACCGGTTGAATACCTTCTTCTCCTGAGCCGAAAACTTACGATTCGGGCTCAAAATTCCGGCATTTTTACCAAAACTCACCGTCCCGAACGAAACACCCAGCTTCTGCCACAAACCATCCAACACCAGTTTGCCGCCCAACACGCCGATAGAACCGGTCACCGTTGCCGGTTCAGCTATAATATAATCCCCCGCCAGAGCAATAAAATAACCTCCTGATGCGGCATAATCCCCCATAGACACAACCACCGGAATTTTTCTGTTCTCCTTCAGTTGCTTCAGGGCAAACCAGATTTCCTTAGCCGCGGTATAACTGCCGCCCGGAGAATTAATCCGCAAGATTAAAGCATCAACATCGTCATCCTGATTAATTTCGTCCAGCTGAGCCACCATGGTTTCAGCACCGGCATTAATGGTTCCGTCAACCGGGTTTATCGAACTTTCACCCTCAACAATGTCGCCTTCAATAACCATATAGGCAATCTTCGGCGCTTTTTTGGCACTTTTATCAGACACCGCCATCCGATAACTTTCAATATCAAACAATTCACCGTCATATTCTTTGACAACCGCCTCAATCAATTCCGGCTTATAACCTTCTTTGGTAATAAGATTGTTTTCCAGTCCCTCGTTTGAAGTCAGGGGAGCCGCATCCACCAGCTTTTTCACCCTGGATTCGTCCAATCCCCTGCTGCCGGCGATTTCAGACACAATCTGCCGATAGATATTTCCGCCCAGGCGGCTCATTTCCTGCCGATAAGTCTTTGAAAAACCTCTGTCTGTCAAAAAAGCCATAGCTGATTTATATTCTTTGCGGGCATAAAACTCCGGTTCAATACCGACTCTGTCCAGCAGCCGGCGCAAAAACGGCACCTCAATATTTACCCCGGTAATACCGATCTCGGATCCCGACATTAAAACAATCTCGTCAAAAACCGACGCCAGATAATACTCTGCCGTACCGCCGCCCATCTCGCCGAACCCCGAAGAATAAAGATAAGTCTTTTTACCTGCCTGACGGAATTCATTGATTAACCGGCGCAGGTTTTGAATTTGCGCCAGCCCCAAATCGGTTGAGCCCAGGTTAACCGCCAAAGCCTTAACCCGTTCGTCTCCGATGGCCGTATCCAGGGCCGCCGTCAGATCATAAAAAGACATCGGCCGGCTGCCGCTCAACTCCGCCCATAAATCATAACTGCGTTGTTCTGAAAAAGACATATTGTCAAAATCAACGGTCAGCACCGCCTTTTCGGGAACTTCCGGCACCATTGTCCGCCAGCTGTCCTGCTTCAACGCTCCGGCCAAAGTCAAAACAACGATAAAAGCCATCACTCCGAACAAAGCCAGAGCATAGACCACAATTTTAAACATCACATAAACTTTTCCGGTCTTTTCTTTATTTCCGGAAAGTCTGGGAAAAGGCGTTTCTATTTTACTGCTCATCATCAAAATCCTGAAAAACCGCCGGCGATATGATTTCACGCGGCGGCTTCACTATAACCAAATATTGCTCTGAATTCAAGTCCCGATTAAAAATCCATCAAAACCTGACCGGATTCATGAGCATTGTCAATAGCAACCATTCCGATGGAATGATATCCGGCATCCACATGCAAAACTTCGCCCGTAATCGCCGAACCCCAGGGCGAAAGCAATGCCAGAGCCGCATGCCCGACTTCATCCTGGGTCACATTGCGCTTCAACGGCGCATTCAGCTCATTCCAACGCAAAATCTTGCGAAAATCACCGATACCCGATGCCGCCAGCGTCTTAATCGGACCGGCAGAAATCGCATTCACGCGCACTCCCTGTCTGCCCATATCAACGGCTGCATAACGAACGGCCGCATCCAGAGCCGCCTTGGCCACACCCATAATATTGTAATTAGGCAGGGTACGTTCACCGCCCAGATACGTCAGGGTAACGATAGAACCGCCCTCATTCATAATCGGAGCCGCACATCTGCAGGTTTCCAAAAAGGAATAGCAGGAAATATGCATCGTATTCAAAAAGTTTTGCAACGATGTGTCGATTGTCCGCCCCTTAAGCTCGTTTTTATCGGAAAAAGCAATGGCATGAACCACAAAATCAATTTTTCCCCATTTCTCGCCGAGTTCTTTAAAGCAGGCTTCAACGCTGGCACTGTCCGTCACGTCGCATTTAATCAGCATCGGAGGAAAAGCAAGTTGCTCGGCCAGAGGTTTAACTCTTTTTTCCAAAGCTTCGCCCTGATACGAAATTGCAATCTGGGCACCCTGCTCGTTCAAAGCCTGGGCAATACCCCATGCAATTGACTTATCGTTGGCCAGACCCATAATCAGACCTTTTTTTCCTGCCATTAAAGGAGCGGTTGTCGTCATCATTATTTCCTTTGCATTAAAAAAAAATTACATTAAATTAACCTCTAAGAGTTATTTTAATTCTATATAAAATTTCCTGACTGTTGTAAACATTTTTTTTAAAGGATTGCGTATGTATTGGAAAAACAGCTTATTTCAAATACTTAGTTCTTGCAAAAAATTCATTTTCTTTCTCACCCGGCGGGCCAGAAACGACACCATTTTCCGTGTTGCCGCTTCGCTCAGCTACACTTCCCTGATTGCCATTGTCCCGCTTTTTTCCATCGGCCTGGCCATTTTTTCAGCCTTTCCGGCCTTTGAAGGCATCCGCACCCAAATTCAGGACATGCTGCTCCGCAACCTGACACTTTCGATGGGGCAGGACATCAACGAATATTTCAACAGCTTTCTGAAAGCCTCTGCCGGTCTCACGGCCTTTGGCGTGGTCAGTATTGCCGTCACCTCAATTTTAATGCTCTCCACCATTGAGAACAGCCTAAACTTCATTTTTAGGGTTTCCCGCCCGCGCCGTATAGCCACCAAGATTACACTTTACTGGACGGTCATAACCCTTGGCCCTCTGTTGTTGGGCGCAGCCTTTTCCATTCGCAGCTATTTCTTTGCCCTGCCTGATTTTAACCTCGAACACAATATTATTATCAGTTCCATGCTTCCGGCTTTTATGACAATGATACTGCTAATAATTGTTTACGTCTTGGTTCCCAACAAAAAAATACGTATTGTCAACGCGGCGGCCGGTGCTTTCATTGCCGTAATCTTATTCGGCATCCTGCGCAAGGCTTTCGGCGTCGCCGTTCTGACCAGCACTACCTATCAGACACTCTACGGGGCATTGGCCGTTATTCCCATCTTTTTAATCTGGATGTACCTGGCCTGGGCCGTTGTCATTTTCGGTGCCGTTATCACCGCAGCCCTGGAAGATTTTCAGCAGCTGGACGAACGAGGTCTGAAGAAAAGCCTCATTCTGAACGCCCCTGAAAAACGCGATTTCACAAAAAATCATCAACACCGGAAAAAACTCTTGCCAAAAGAACAAAAATAGTACATGATGCTTTCATCGGGATAACTCCGATACTCTGATTGAATTTTCATTCAGAAAGTATCAAAACAAACAATGTGATATAAACCTAAACTAACAAGAAAGAACGACTATGGAAAAAGATAAAGCTCTGGACGCCGCTCTCAGTCAGATTGAACGGGCCTTCGGCAAAGGCTCCATCATGAGACTCGGTCAGCAGTCAAATATTGACATCGAAGCGATTTCCACCGGTTCTCTCGGCATAGACATTGCCCTGGGAATTGGCGGACTGCCCAAAGGCCGCATTATAGAAATCTTCGGCCCGGAAAGCTCGGGTAAAACCACTCTGGCTTTAAGCGTCATTGCCCAGGCCCAGAAAAAAGGCGGAACCTGCGCTTTCATCGATGCGGAACATGCTCTTGATCCCTCTTATGCCAAGAAAATTGGGGTTGATATTGACAATCTGCTGATTTCTCAGCCCGACGCCGGTGAACAGGCTCTCGAAATTGCCGACACGCTGGTTCGTTCCGGAGCCATAGATGTTCTGGTTGTCGACTCCGTGGCCGCTCTGGTCCCCAAAGCCGAGTTGGAAGGAGAAATGGGCGATTCGCACATGGGACTGCAGGCCCGGTTGATGAGCCAGGCCCTGCGTAAACTGACGTCCACGGTCTCCCGCTCCAACACTCTGATTATTTTTATCAATCAGATTCGCATGAAAATCGGCGTCATGTTCGGCAACCCCGAAACCACCACCGGCGGTAACGCGCTTAAATTTTACGCTTCCGTCCGCATTGACATCCGCCGCACCGGCTCCATCAAGGATAAAGATGATGTTATCGGCAGCCAGACAAGGGTAAAAATTGTTAAAAACAAAGTTGCACCTCCGTTCAAGGTCGTTGATTTTGACATCATGTACGGCGAAGGCATTTCCAAAACCGGCGAACTGATTGACCTGGGTGTCAAAGCCGGCATCATAGAAAAAGCCGGAGCATGGTTCTCTTACAAAGGCGACAAAATCGGCCAGGGACGTGAAAATGCAAAAATTTTCTTAAAAGAACATCCCGATATCGCCGATGAAATAGAAAACAAAATCCGCGCCGACGCCGGCCACCTCACCACCGAAATGATTGGTGACAACGAACCTGCCGCCGAATAAACAAAAAAACCGGAGAAAAACATTCTCCGTTTTTTTTCATCTTCACTTCTTAATTCTTAGACCAGAAACTCTTGGTCAACACAGTCAAAACCGTCACCACTTCCAAACGTCCGACCAACATCGTAACCGCCAAAACATATTTGGCATATTCGGACAAAGAACTATAATTGCCGGCCGGCCCGATAACCTTTCCCAATCCCGGCCCTGAATTTGTGATACAAGCCACTACCGAACTGAAAGCTATCTCAAAATCATATCCTCCGGCCGCCACCAGACACGAAAACAAACCAATACTGAATATAAAGCCGCAAAACAGCATAAACACCGAAGACACTACTGAATTATCCGTCGTCACCCCTCCCACTTTTAACGGCAGCACCCGGTTCGGATCCGTTGACAAAATAAGTGCCCTCCGGATAAACGCAATAATAACCTGCCACCTCAAAATCTTGATGGATCCTGAAGTTGACCCCGTACACCCTCCGGTCAAAGCAAAAATAACAAAAAAAGCTCCGACCCAGCTGCCCCATTGCATGTAATCCGTCGAAACAAACCCTGTTGTCGTAACAATCGAAACAATATTAAAACTGGAATAACGCAAAGCATTAAGCAGATCATATTTTCCCGAAACCACCAGATATATCGAAACAAAAGCAATATATACCGCCAAAATCTTAAGGAAAGTAACAATCTGCGATGTTCCGTAATTTTTAATATCTTTTCCCTGCAGCACCACAATGTAAAAAGTCATGGGAAGTGAGCCCAAAATCATAAACAACATGACCGCCATTTCGATTTCCGCACTGTTAAAAGCCCCTATCGAACTGTTTTTTGTTGAAAAACCGCTTGTGGAAATTGCCGCCATGGCATGATTAACCGCATCAAACCACCCCATTCCCAAAACAAAAAGACACAACATGCACAACACAGTCAAACCGACATAAACAAAAACGATGCGTTTGGCAATATAGCTGAACTTGGGCATAAATTTTTCGTTTGTGTCCGAGTTTTCCCGTTGAAAAATCTGCATTCCGCCAATTCCCAAAAAAGGCAGCATTGCCGCGGCAAAAATAACAATCCCGATACCGCCGATTGCCGTAACAATAGAACGCCACAGCAAAATAGATTTCGGCAGCCGCTCCAGATCGGCAAAAATCGTCGCTCCGGTTGTACTGAGGCCGGAAGAAACCTCAAATAAAGCATCGGCAAAACTCGGCACGACACCCGCCACCATAAACGGCAGCGTAGCCAGAAAAGTCAGCGCAAACCACCCCAGAACCGTCAGCAAATACCCCTGTTGCAAAGATATTTTGTTAATTTTCATCTTATTGGCCAAAAACAACGCCAATCCGATAAACAACGTAACTGCTGCCGAAAAAACAAAAGGAGAATTTTCCTGCCGGTAAACATACAAATCCATCCCGGCCGGAACAAGCATGGCCACCCCCAGAATGCTAATCAGAAAACCGTTAACCATCAATATCGGCTGCCACATCAGACCATTCTCCGCAAAAAATATTTCTACAAGGCTATATTATCCGATAACCCTTTGATAACAAGCAATTTATTTATATTAACCCCATTAATGTAACAAATCACCGTCGGCACCTGTTCTTTGGTATAAGCGACAATATCACAGTCAACCTCCCGGTTTTCAATCAGCTTTTCCAAAAACTGCGAAGCCAGCTGCCCGCGTTCCTCCGCCGGATTGCTGTAAATTCCGAACATAAACATATATGTTCCGTCCACATCTATGGCATTGGCATTATAGACAAACGCCTGCCCTTTTATTGGTATCGGCTTCTCGGGATAATCAAGCATCGGCATATCCCGGCGATAATCACTATCCGCTTTTTCAATCAGCTGTTTGGCCTCACCGGCATCAACATTTTCCGGATTAATCTCTTCCGCCAGTTTCACCGCTTCCGCATTTTCTCTTTGTTGCTTTTCAGGCTCTAACACGGGCACAAGAACACCATTGGCATTAATATCATGTTTCATAATATCCACTCCGGCCGGCACTATTTCAGCTTTGCCAAAAGCCTTTCTGCGGATATTTTGCCCACGGATGTCTGATGTCTCGACCAGCTTGTCGATTCCTCTGTCAGCAAAAGGGCTCTCCTTCATAAAAGACAAATCCGCTTTTCCCATAATATTTTTTGCATTATGACTAACCAGACTATACAAACTTTCCGCCCCATTTTTAAGCTTCTGCCAATACCAGAGATGAACCTCGGCCGGCTTTATACCGTTAAACGTCGGCGCAAAAAAAGCGAACAAAAGCACCAAAACATAGGTTGTCTTTTGCTTAAACGGCCAAACAACCGCCCTGCCCGCCTGCCGCAACCGGAGTTTCCATTTTCTTTCTTCCGGCTGCGAACTGAAATATCTGGGTGTCTTTCGCATTTTCATTTATTTTTTACTTCCGTATTTTTCTTTAAGTTCTTCGGCTCTTTCCGGAGAAATACGCTCAAACAGCGGCTCTCCGGTTTCAAACTTGTGCCCCGGTTTCAAAGCTTCAATTTCTTTTGCTGCGTCAAAATCCTTCAACCCCGGAACATCTTTCATACTCAATCCGAGCTTGGCCAGCATTTTTTCGGCGGTTTCCGGCATAATCGGCGCCGACAATATGGCATAAATCCGGATAAGATTAATGCAATAGCGCAGAATTGCCGCCGCCCGTTCCGGATTTTCCTTAATCACCGTCCACGGCTCTGTCGATGAAATATAATTATTGCCGTCCACCCAGATAGCCCGCAGCTCGTTCAGCGCCTTGCGAAATTCCATATCCTCCATATATCTGAGATAATTGCGCACTTTTTCTTGCAAGCTCTTAACCAGTTCCTCTTCAGCCACGGTTGCCTCACCGCCGGCCGGAACCTCCGCCCCGATTTTAGAAGCCGTCATTTTCAACACCCGGGAAACAAAATTTCCCAACACACCATTAAGATCTTTATTCACCGTTCCCACAAAACTGTCAAAAGTAAAACTGGAATCAGAAGCTTCCGGAGCATTAGCCATCAACCAATAGCGCCAATAATCAGCCGGAAATTCCTCAATCGCCTTATCGGCAAAAACCCCGCGCTGTTCGGATTTTGAAAACTTTCCGCCCTCAAAGGTCAGATAACTCATCCCTTTCAGATAATCAACGAATGTCCATTTTTCACCGGTTCCGAGCAACATCGCCGGAAAGAATATGGCATGAAACGGCACGTTATCCTTGCCCATAAACTCCACATAACGGACATCCTCGGCGTTTAACCACCACTTTTTCCAGTCTCTCTCCTCCGGATTTTCATCCGCCCATTGCTTGGTGATGCCGATATACCCGATAGGTGCGTCAAACCACACATAAAACACCTTATCTTCATAACCGGGTTTGTTAACCGGAAATCCCCATTTCAAATCCCTGGTAATGCAACGCTCCTGCAAACCTTCCTTCAACCATTTTTGAGCAATTGAATAAGCCACATCTGGCCAGTAAGGTTCTTTTTCTGCTACCCAGGCCGCTAGCCGCTTTTCAATTTTCGGCAGATTCAGAAACAAATGCTTCGTTTCCCTCACTTCCAGATTGGTTGACCCCGAAATCGTACTGCGGGGATTAATCAGCTCTGTCGGCTCCAAAACCTTGGTACAGTTCTCACACTGATCGCCGCGCGCCTTATCATAGCCGCAATAAGGGCAAGTCCCCGTAATATACCGGTCAGCCAGAAACCTGCCGTCATCCACCGAATAAACCTGCTTAATCACACGTTCCTCAATAAAGCCGTTTTTATCCAGCATTTCAAAAATATGATAAGTAATCTCTTTATTTTGTTCGCTCGAAGTCCGTCCGAAACAGTCAAAAGACAAATTAAATGCCTTATAAGTATTGCGATGCTGCTGATAATATTTATCACAATATTCCTCAACCGAAATTCCTTCTTTCAGCGCCCCCACTTCAGAGGTTGTCCCGTGCTCATCCGTTCCCGCAATATACAAAACCTCATGCCCCATCATTCGCATAAACCGCGCATAAACGTCTGAGGGCAGCAGACACCCCACCATATGCCCCAGATGAGGAACCCCGTTAATATACGGCAATGCGGAAGTAATTAAAATTTTTGACATGAAGTTTAACTCCTTTTTTGGTTATTATTAATTTCCGCTTTATTTTATAACCTTTTCCCAATTTCTCAAGCAAAATTTACCATCACGCACAAAGAGTTGACTTTTCCCTCAGCTCTTTCCTTTATGTCATACTCCGGTTTAACCATCCTGGTAACAAATCATCCTAATATCCTCCCCCTATAGTCATAGGGGAAGCTAGAGGGGGTATGACAATGTCATCCCTCGTTCAGCGCCAGCCTGAACGTCAAGGGATCTTCCTTATTGCCCTCTCCCCTTTCAAAAGGGGAGCCGGAGGGGTCAAATGTCAGCCTTATTTTCTTCTAGTCAGATTTTCCGTCATATAGCCAAATTATCTATTTACAACCATTTTAAAATCTGTTATCATGAGATTCGTGAAGACAAATGTAATTTAAGATTAAGAGGTGTTATTATGATGAATAAGACTATTCTCATGTTGTCGGCTTCCTGCATGTCCATTATTGCCGGAGCTGATTGGTGTTGCGCTGACTTTAATCATTTTGACACTTCCCCGTCTTTTATTCCCGCCGGAGTTAAATCACACGTTTCCACACACACTTCACACCTCACGGCCGGACATTTGTCTTCACCTGAAGATTTTAATAAGGGTGATAATAAAAATATCCAACTCGCAGCCGCCTGCTTCGTTACTGACACAACCAACTGTTCCGGCAATGAATTCGCCAACGCCGACAGTGATGATAATGACGGCGGCGTACCTCCCAGAGGCGATGACTACGACCTCGACAATGCCGAACGCTGCCGCCAGGAAGGCTACACCCAAACCTCCTGTCCCGAAGGACAGGAACCTTCCAACTTCTGCCCCTACGACAGCAATTATTTCGAAAAATGTGTTTCCTCCTGTCCGAGTAATTACGTCACCTGTGAAGTCCCCTACTATGGCGTCGGCGAAGACTGTGACGGAAAATATGCTTCCTGCGAAAAAGACACCGAACGTGCCTGCAAAGAGGAAAACCCAAATTACACAAACTCTTGTGATTACGGCCAACAATTAAGCGACGACCGTTGCTCATACGATAGCTCTTACGGCACCTGCTGCAACACCTGTGCCGGATATCCCTATACGAAAGACAACATCCCCGAGGGCTATGTCCAGGATGGACAATCCTGCATCGGCTGCGACGGCCAGGAACATTACAAGATTAAGCCCAACCCCTGTGACGGGTTTATGGACTGCGGTTCCATGGGACCCGAAATCGGGGCAAAATCCTGCCAATCAGGAAATCAGATAAAATACGATAACTGCAAACCTTGTCCAAACCTCGGCAGCCTCACCTACTGTCCCGCACCTTTCACCTGCTCCTACGAGGATTGTTCCGGCCTTTATTATAAAACCGGTTGCCAACCAGGATATGACTGGAACCAAAGCTCCCAAACTTGCACAAAGCAATGTGCCTATGAATGTACTTACAGCAACTGCCCCTCACCCTTCACCTGCCGCTATGAGGACTGCTCCGGTAAATACTGCAAAACCGGCTGCCAATCCGGCTACGACTGGAACTCAAGCTCCCAAACCTGTACCAAACAATGCTCAGCCGACTACCAATACACCTGCACCGGCACCGGTTACGCCGGCGGCTCTGGTACATCCTGCAACGGAAAATACCAAAGCTGCATTTGTTCTTCAAACTATCAGTGGAACGGAAACGGTTGTTCGGAAGTGCCAGAATATCAAAATGAATGCATGAAAGGAACAGAAATTGGTTATATCCTCTATAGTGATATGACACGTTCAAAAAATTTAACCAGTGGTAAAACACCTATTGGTATTGTTGTTTGTTCTTATGAAAACAATACTGGAGGACAGGCCATGGCTCTGAAAACAATTGGAAATCTCAGCTGGGAAAAAACATCTATATGGAATTCGGGCAAAGATATTCCCGAATTAGAAAATTTAAAATCAACAGGAGCCGCTGTAATGGATATAAAAAGCTGTAACAACACAAATATTATAACTAACGCAGGAAATAGTAGTCAATATCCTGCAGCCTGGGCTACAAAAGATTATAGTACAGCAGGAACATCTGCCGGAGATTGGTGTCTTCCTGCAGCAGGGATATTTAGAAGCATAGATTATTTTCTGGATCTGGTAAATAGTGGTTTTTCCCTTGTTGGAGGAGAAAAATTAGGCAGAGCTTCATACCTTTGGTCTTCAACTGAAATGGAATATGATAATTCCAATCGTTCAATGTTTGATTCCAATCTTTATGGCCTATATCCGGGGACTAAAGGAAGCAGCTACGAGGTCCGGCCTGTCATCGAATTCTAGCCCCTGCTCCTCCGCCTCATCACACACAAAACCCGCCTTCTTTCGAAAGCGGGTTTTCTTTTCTAAGCATTTTTATATTGTCCGTTTTTCAAAAACTCCGGCAACTCTTCCAGCGAAGAAGCCCCGGCAGCTCTCTGATGACCGCCGCCGCCGAACTCTGCCGCAATCTTGGAAACATCAACATTATCCTTTGTCGTGTAAAAAGACAAATTCCAGCGATTTTTCTTATTCATAAAGAAATTCACCATAAAATCAAAGGTATTGATATGCGGAATTGAATCAAAAAATGAAGATTTTCCCTGCGGCATATTGGCGCAAATACACTTCATTCCCTTATAATGGCTGGTAAACGACATTCCCCGAACCAAACGGTAATCACGGATCTTAATCCAAGACAATATCGCCTCCCCTTTGGCAACGGTTTCGGCAATATCCAACTCGCTGTTTAAAATCTTGTCCCAGATTTCATCATCCGGCCGGTTAACCCCGAAGGATTGACAGGCATACTCAAACGGCATAACCCGGGGATCGCTCAAGTCAAAAATATCTTGTTTGGCCAGCAACATAACCCCTTCCGGCACCGGCTCATCCGGATGAAAATACTTCCAGGTCAGCTCTATTGCCGCCGTTCCCGAACATCTGAGCCCTTTAATCTCATCATGTTCGCCGTTGGCAATAACCTCGTCATAAGCCTTAATCACCGAAATATGATGATCAATCCAGGTCAAATCCTTTGTTTCGTTCAGTTTAAACATATAATCCAGAGGCAGAGATATATCACAAATTATGATTTTATCATGCTTCTCAATTTCCTCATAAGGAACTTCCATATCATGATTCAGCCCCAGAAGCTCAATCTCCGGAAACATTCTTTTGACAATCGCCGCCGATCCCTTACCGTCATGATCGGCCACATGATAAATACATAACATATCATTCACCTCAAAACTAAAAATTAACAACCATTCCGTCATACGCCGGAAGCACAAACTCCGGTGTTGCAGCATTTATCTCATCATAATCACACTCTGAAGCCATATGATTGATAACCGCCTGCCTGGGATTAAAACGCCCCAGATAACCCATCACCTCATCAAGCCCCGCATGCTGTATCTGTCCGAAAGGCGTCGTCAGCGGCATAACCACAAGCCTCGGTCTTTTGGTCACCATCTTAAACGCACTTTCCGCAATCCGCTTAAAATCGGCCACATGCACATATTCCCCGTCATTAAACACATACCCCAGACACTCCGGACAATGCTGCAAAAGTTTAATCGGCGTAACCTTAACACCTTTAACATAAAAAGGATGATTTCCCTTCACCTGATTGGGAACCAGACTCGGAACCCGCACCACATTTTTCACCCGGTCCGGTCGGCTGATAAGATAAGAAAAATTATGTTTGATATAACGCAGTGTCTTGCCCCCGCCGTAAATATTCAGATTACTTCGGGATATCCGGTTAATCTCGCGCAAATCGTCAATTCCGTGCACATGATCGGCATGCGCGTGAGTATACAACACCGCATCCAACCCCCGGATTTGATGCCGTATAAGCTGTTCCCGGATATTGGGACAGGTATCAATCAAAAAACGCACCCCGCCGATTTCAACATAAGTCGAGGTTCTGGTCCGCTGATTTTTAGGATTTTCCGGATTACAGTTTCCCCAGCCCAGACACAGCGACGGCACACCAGGTGCTGCCCCGGCTCCGAGAATAATAACCTTTCCGCTCATCAGAAGTCATATCTCCCTTTATCACTGGCCTTACGAAACAATTTATAAAAATTATCCGAGGTAATCTGCGCCAGCTTTTCAAACGGAATATTCTTAATCTGCGCCAATTTTTCGGCCGTGTGAACAATAAAAGACGATTCATTGCGCCGCCCGCGCACCGGAACCGGAGCCAGATATGGAGCATCCGTTTCCACCAGCAGCCTGTCTTCCGGAACTTTTTCAAACACGCTGCGAATATCATTGGATTTGTTAAACGTAATAATCCCCGAAGCCGAAATATAAAAACCGATAGACAAGGCAAAGTCAGCCATTTTCTGCGAAGACGAAAAACAGTGAATAACCCCGCCGAAAGGTTTTTTGGCATATTCCTCCCCCAGAACATTCATCATATCCTCATCAGAATCCCTGTTATGAATAATCAGCGGCAGTCCTGTTTCCTGTGCGGCTTTAATTTGTTCTTTCAAAATTTTAATCTGCGCATCTCGAGGGCTGTAATCATAATAATAATCAAGCCCGCACTCACCGATAGCCACGATTTTTTTATGCCCGGCCTGCCGGATAAAATCCTCCGCCGTAACACTTTCATACTCCGAAGCATTATGAGGATGAACCCCGACAGCCGTATAGATAAAAGGATATTTTTCAGAAATTACCAGCTGATGCTCAAGTTCGCCGATATTATTTCCGGCATTCAGCATCGCCGTCACTCCGTTCTCACGGGCTCTCGCCAGCATATCCTCAAAATCGTCTTCAAAATCATTAAAATCCAAATGACAATGACTGTCTACTAACATAACTTTCCTTTATTCTTTATTTCACTTTACAAATGCCGTATATCACATTAAGCAGTGTCTGTTTTTTATCCATATTCAGCCGTTCGGCTTCATCAAACATTTTGATTGCTTTTTCCCAGACACCGGTCATTTTCTCAATATCGGCACAATTTTTAACATTCCCGGCCACATATTTCAACACCAATTCCTGAACCAGATAAAACCGATCCTCATCCTTCACCGCATCCTCACAAAAAGCCAGCAGATCCGCCGTCTTAAACATCCGGCCCGCCTGAATGATTTTATCCAGCTTTTCATAACTGTCAAGCGCCCGGTTGTCGGCATAGACAATTGCCTTGCCGATACTTCCCGAACAAATACCTGCTATTCCCTTCACCGTCTTTTCGTTAAGGTTCGGACGATACCGGCGCAGCAGGCTGGCCGTATCAGTCTCGCTCAGTGGCGGCAGATAAAGCTTGGAACAGCGCGACTTTATCGTTGGCAGCAAACGCCCCGGATTATGGCTGATAAGAATCATAATTGTCTTGTGCGGTGGTTCTTCCAAAATCTTTAAGATGGCATTGGCGCTGGCCGTATTCATATCGTCAATACTGTCGACAATCACCGCCCGCCAACCGTCGTTTGACGACTTCATGGCCAAAAACTCGTTAATCGTCCGCACGTCATCCACCCGGATAAACGCCGATTTTTTCAAACTCTTAAGTTCTTCGTTTCCCAGAGCCTCGCCGTCTTTAATGGCTTTTAAAATTTTCTTGCGGTCGGTTTCGGTATAATTCCTCTCCAATACCTTGACATCCGGATGCGAACCATTAGCTATCAGCCTGAAAACCGGATTATCCTCCGCCACATTCAGACTGTTATAACTGTCCCGCTTATTTTCATCTGCTGACAATAAAAAGCGCACAAAACGATAAGCCAGCGTCGCCTTGCCGATACCCTCCGGCCCGGCAAACAGCCAAGAACTGTGCAGTGTATTGCTTTTCCAGGCCTCCAGCAAACGCTTCTCCGCTTCTTCATGTCCGATAAGCAGCGGATTGTTGCAAGGGACGACCTCTCCCTGAAAAGGAACTTCCTCTTCCATTTACAGCTTCAACCTTTCTTTCACCGCCTGCACCACATCTATATGCAAATGCTCAATCGTCTTATCGGCATCCAAAACCACAAAACGTTTCGGCTCCCGGGCGGCAAGCTCCAGATATCCCCGGCGCAGATTTTCATGAAAGGCCAGTCCCCGGCTTTCATGCCTGGTTTCTTTAACCTCCATGTTCAAAGATTTCTTAAATGAGCGCTCCAAGCCGATTTTCGGCTCCATATCCAGCAAAATCGTCAAATCCGGGGCAAAATCACCCACTGCGATTTTATACAAATCATCCAGCAGCTCTTTATCCACCCGTTTGTCATACCCATAATACTGATAAGCCAGGGTCGAGTCGGCAAATCTGTCGCTCAAAACCCACACACCCTCGTTCAAAGCCGGCCAGATTTTATTGGTCAGATGAATCCGCCGGTCGGCATAATAGAGCAAAGCCTCGGCCACGGCATCAAACTTATCCTTATCCCCGGTCACCAGCAGACGGCGCAACTCCTGCCCGATTTCCGTTCCTCCGGGCTCTTTGGTCACGATATTGTTAATCCCCAGAGAACGTAAATACTCCGACAACAAGGACAACTGAGTTGACTTTCCTGTTCCCTCCCCGCCTTCAAAAGTAATAAATCGCCCTTTTTTACCGGGCTGCCGGCATTCGGGAAACAGCTCCAGCTGAAACTCTGTTTCTTCCGCCGGCTGCAATCCTTCAGGTGTCGCCACTTTACCTTTCAGCGAAACCATCTCTATTCCCCGAACAACAAATACTTAAGGTTTTCTTTCATCCTGCCGAAGAACCCCAAGGCTTCCACATTATCCATGGCCACCAGCGGCACTTCGGTTGTTTCCATTCCCGGAACTTCTATTCTGACGCTTCCCAGCTTCTGACCCTTAGTGACCGGACTTTTCACCGGCTTGTCATAAACCGCCGTCAGCTTGGTATCCAGAACTTTTCCCTTGGCAATGGTTCTGACTACATCCTCATCCACCATTACGCCGACTTCTTTGGCTGTTCCGAACCACACCGGAATATCTGTAATCTTCTGCCCCTTTTCAAATATTTTATAATTGTCAAATTCTCTGAAACCCCAGCTCATTAAACGCTCAGCCTCTTCCGAACGTTCTTTGTTGCTCTTCATTCCGACCATAACCTCAATCAACCGGCGATCGCCTTTCTTAGCCGTTGCCGTCAGACTGAAACCGGCTTCTTCCGTATGCCCGGTTTTCATCCCGTCGGCATAAGGCATAGAATAAAGCAGCGGATTCCGGTTTCCCTGCCGGATGCCGTTAAAAGTAAAATACTTTTCGGAAAACAAATGGAAAAACTCGGGAAATTCTTTGATAATCGCTCTTGAAAGCAAGGCCAAATCTTCCATCGACATCCTCTGATCCGGATCGGGCAGCCCGGTCGAATTGACAAAAGAACTGTTGTTCAGCCCCATTCTCTTTGCCTTAATGTTCATCATATGGGCAAAATCTTCTTCCGAACCGGCAATATTCTCGGCCGCCACAATACAGGCGTCATTTCCCGACTGAATTAAAATTCCTTTTATCAAATCCTCAACACTGACTTTCTGTCCTATCTTCAAAAACATGGTTGAACCGCCGCTGGCAGCTCCGCCTTTCCGCCAGGCATTTTCGCTGACGGTAAAGGTATCATCCAGAGAAAGCGATCCGTCTTTCAGCTTGTCAAAAATAATATAAATGGTCATCAGCTTGCTCATGGAAGCCGGCGGCACCATTTTTTTATGATCTTTGGTATACAGATACTGACCGGTATCATAATCCATCAAAATGGCATTCCGTGCTTTTGTTTCTATTGCCGAAGCGTTAAAAGCACTCATCAGGCAACACACCGCTGCCGCCCCGCATAACTTATTTTTCAAACTCATCTTATCCCCGTTTCTTATTAATCTTTAACAATCCTGGCATCATTAATACCATAATCGGCAAGCCTTCCCGACACATATTCTGCATCCGCCTGAGCGTTATACGGCCCCAACCGGACTCTGTAAAAAGAATTTCCGTTAACCTCAACCTGCGAAACCGTAACCGTCCCTTCTCTTTTCAACTGAGCCGACAACCGGTAAGCCAGTTCCTGTTTTGAAAAAGCGCCGGCCTGCACAAAAAACTTTTTGCCTCCGCTGCTTGACGGTGCAACGACGGCAACGGAAGCCGGCTGCGTTTTTTGTTCAACCACCACCGTGGCCGGCTTAGGCTGCGAAGCTTGCACTCCGGAAGCCCCCGCCCCCACCAGATAATTCCGGTCAACCGGCTGCAGCGAAGCCGGCAGCGGAACTTCCCCGCTGTAAGCTTCATCTTTCGCATTATACAAAGCATAATTCGGCTCAAAATCCTGTTCCACCAACGCCTGTTTCAGCGCCAGACTTTCCTTGGGCAAAATCTCCACCCTGACCTTCGCCGTCCCCTTAGACTTAAATCCCAGCAACTCGGCAGCCCGCTTAGACACGTCAATAATCCGGTTTTTAACATACGGCCCGCGGTCATTAACCCGCAACACCAGCGAACGTCCGTTTTCCATATTCGTAACCCGGACGATTGACGGCAGCGGCAATGTTCTGTGCGCCGCGGTCAGCGAATTCATGTCATAATCCTCACCGTTGGCCGTTTTCTTGGCATGGAAATCTTCCCCGTACCACGAAGCCATTCCCTCTTCCGAATAATCGTAATCTTCCTGCGGATAATACCACTGCCCCATAATCTGATACGGACTGCCCACCTTATAGCTTCCGCCCATATCTTTAATAACGTCCGCCTGCGAATAAGGCGAAGAATTCAAATCCACTTCTTTGGAAGAACAGCCGGCCAGAAAAGCCGCCAGACCGAAAACCAGATAAAACTTATGCAACTTCATTTATAAAACACTCTTGCTTCAAGATTAACTTCACCATCAATGTATCTGTTTTTTCTCGGTTCGTAAAGTCTGTTTTTCATTTTTTAACACTGACTTTTCCGACTTCCGAACCGGCACCGGAATGGCGAAACCGATTTCCGGATTATACTTGTTTATCTTTTGCAACAGCTGATAATCCGGATACCCGTCCTGCGGCAGCTTGGCTTTTCGCTGCACCCCTTTAATCGCCTCTCTGGTTTTCGAACCGAGCTTTCCGTCTTCGTCCAGCTTAAACCACCCCTGACGGTTAATAAAACTCTGAATTTTCAGCACATCATCCGTTTTCAGCCGCAATCCCGGTCTTTGCTTCAGTTTTTGCCATTTCTGGCCGCTTTTGACATAATCCGCCAGCAAACCGACACCCAGGGCATAATTTTCGGAGCGGTTCCAAATCATAATTTTGAAAAAATTATCCAACACCAGATAAGCCCGGCCTTTTTTTCCTTCCGGCACAATCACGGCACCTTTCAACTCAGGATTAAGTCTTATCTTTTTGTTATCCCGGGTTTTCACTCCCAGCTTCTGCCATTCCCTTACGGTCTTAACATATTGGCGTCCGGTTTGTGCATAATCAAAATTCCACGGCAGGCTGACTTCCATTCCCCAGGGCACATCCTTCTTCCAGCCGATTTTTGACAGATAATTGGCCGCCGAAGCCGCCGCGTCTTCAAACGAATGCCAGATATCTATTTTTCCGTCTCCGTTATAATCAACGGCATAAGCGTTAAACGTCGACGGCATAAACTGAAAATGCCCCATGGCTCCGGCCCAGGAACCTTCCATCTTCTTATAATCGACATCCCATTTGTCGACAATTTTCAGCGCCTCAAACAATTCTTTCCGGAAAAACGACGACCGCCTTTTATCATAGCTCAGCATCGTCAGTGCCGCAATCACCTGAAATTTTCCGAATTGCTTGCCGTAATTGCTTTCCATTCCCCAAAACGCCACAATATATTCAAACGGCACCCCGTATTTCCGTTCCATATCACGAAACAGCGGATACAACGCCTTATATTCACGCTGACCGTTTTCCACTTTGGTTTTGTTCACCGTCCGGTTCAGATAATCCGTAGAAGTCAGGATAAACTCAATTTGCTTCCGGTCTATATCTACCACTTCCGGCGCTGCCTGATAATAATTGTCGGCAAACACCTCATCAACCGTTTTCTGCGAAATCCCTTTCTGCACCATCTCCTGCTTGAGCTCATCCAGCCACTGCACATATTCCGCAGGCACTTCCGTCTTTACTTTTTCACCGGCAGCAACCGCCGCCCGAACTGCCGGACACTCTCCCCCGGAAAAGAGCAACATTCCTCCGCACAGCAGCGCTATTTTAAACAACTTCATGATCAACCCCTGAACAATAACCTTATACAAACTACGGCAGAGAGCTTTTAAAAAGAGTTAATAACCTCAAAATTCATTGTTAAATAAATTTATATGATTATATTAAACATATATGTTATCAGCTAAGGAGTTCGACACATGCACGCTTCAACCGCCAAACATCAAACAAGACATCTGTGGCTTTATGTCATTGCCGGCGTAGCCTCCCTCGGCGGACTGCTGTCCGGTTTCGACACCGGAGTTATCTCCGGCGCCCTTCTGTTCATCAACGATACCTGGCCTTTATCAACCCTGGAACAGGGATGGGTCGTTTCATCGGCTCTGGTCGGAGCGGTTCTCGGCGCTGCCGGCAACGGTGTCCTGGCTGATGTCTATGGCCGCAAAAAAGTCATCATTGCCACCGGCACGATTTTTGCCGTTGGTTCGCTTTTGTGCGCCTTTTCACCCAGTGTTTTCTGGCTCATTACCGGCCGTATGATACTTGGCCTGGCCATCGGCATGGTCAATTTTGTCATTCCGCTTTACTTATCCGAACTTTCGCCGCAAAAAGTCCGCGGCATGCTGGTCTCGCTTTACCAGCTGGCCATCACTGCCGGCATTTTGTTCTCTTACCTGATTAACCGCATTTTTGCCCTTTCCGAGCACAACTGGCGCTGGATGCTCGGTGCCGGTCTCATCCCCGCGCTCATTCTGCTTATCGGCATTGCTTTTCTGGGCGATACGCCCCGCTGGCTTATCAGCAAAAAGCGCGAAGACGAAGCCCGCAAAATCTTTCAGAAAATCGAACCGGAAGCCGACGTTGAACAGCATATTGCCGAAATCCGCTCAACCCTGCTCTCCCCGGCCAAAAGCAAAAAGAAAAAAGTTTTTGAACGCTGGATGCTGGCTCCTGTCATGGTCGGTGTCATCATTATGTTTATTCAGATATGCACCGGCATAAACACCATCATCTATTACACCGCCACCATCTTCAAAGCCGCCGGCTTCACCGACACCATCGGCGCTCTTTACGCCACCATCGGCGTCGGCGTGGTCAACTTTGCCATGACCTTTGTTGCCATTTTCTTCACTGACAAAATCGGCCGCAAACCCTTGCTTTATACCGGTTTAAGCGGCATAACCGTCAGCTTGTTTGCCCTCGGGGCATCTTTTTACTTCAAATCCGTCCTGGGAATTGATCTCAAATGGCTTTCCGTCGGCAGCATTGTAGCCTTCATCGCCTGCTTTGCCTTTTCTCTCGGGCCGATTGCCTGGATTCTCATTTCCGAAATCATGCCGCTCAAGATTCGCGGAACAGCCATGAGCATTGCCACCATGTCCAATTTTGTTTTCAACTTCATCGTCGCCCTGATTTTCCCGACCTTGCTGAAAACCATCGGCGAAGCTTACACTTTCTGGATATTCGGCCTTGTCGGCATTTTCAGCCTGTTTTATACCTATTACTACATTCCCGAAACTAAAGGCCGCTCGCTTGAACAAATTGAAAACAACTGGAAAAAAGGCATCTCCGCCCGCCGTTTCTGAACCAAACAACACTTAACAAGCCAAAAGGCTCTGATTTTTTCAGAGCCTTTTATTTTAAATCACTGCCAAAACCTGTTGTCACCAACAATTATCTTCATCTACCTCACAAAACCAGGCAACAATTAAGCCTATTACAACCAGACCGGCAAAACCTTTCCATGAAAAAATAACTGAAGTAACATCTTCGCTGCAACTGGACAACAAAAGTCCTGACAAAACTAAAATAACAAAATTTTTAAACTTCATAATAACATCATAATTAATTTTGTCATTTATCATAAATATTTTTCCAAAAAAGTCAATTATATTTTAGCAAATAAATGGCACAAAAAAAAGCCGCTTCTCAGCGACTTTACCTAAAATGGCGGAGAGGAAGAGATTCGAACTCTTGGAGGACTTGCGCCCTCGACGGTTTTCAAGACCGCTGCATTAAACCGCTCTGCCACCTCTCCGGAGATCCCCGCGCTTAAAATGTTTTTTATCCAAATCTGCTCCAAAGGTCAAGAACTTTTTTACGCCGCCGGCAATTTTTTCCCCACAAAAAAAGGAACAAGTTTCAAACCTGTTCCCCTCTTTCGTTTTTCAGGCATTCAGCATAAAATCAAGCAGATATAAAAAGCTGCCCTGCCAGGAATATGAAACAAGCGCTTTTTCTCTCAGCTCGTTAATCCGCTCAAATTCGGCTTTATTTTCATATTCATATTGACCAATCGTTTCATCATAAGTTTTAGCAAAATCATGCCCCATTTCGGCAGAACTCAAGACCCGCCGCGGATTTTTCAGCTCAAACCGGTGTTTCTTAACCTCATCCCAGCTTTTCGCCGTTAAAGTCAGCCAGTTTCCCATCGGCACCGGCTCGGCTCCCGGACATAAAACGTCAATCACCCTCTGCCCGACAATAATATGCACATGCTTCCAGTTCTTTTCCTCTGCTCGTTGCAAAATCTCCTGAAACCTGTGCTTAATGAGCTGAGGCTGACTCCATTCCTCCCAAAACTCTTCCAGCAAAAAACGCGGCTCATCCCGCATAACTTTCCGCCGGATTTTAGCCGTAAGCTGACACTTACCGGCAAACGACGAACAAATAATGTCCGGTTTCGGATAATGCCTCAACATATACTCTGTCTGCCAAATAACATCCGCCACACCAAAAGCGCTCAAAGGATAAAAACTACCCACATCATAAACGGCATGCCGCCCGATTGTTAATATAACCATAATGATAAAATTTGATAAGTAAGACATAAAAATAAATAAACAAACTTCATTATGCGGACAAAAGCCTTATTGTCAAATTATTTTTTGCTGAGAAACGCCGACCCCTTCAGACAATAACGCCATGGCTTGTCTTTATAATCCTCCGCATAATCAATTCCCACCCGGGCTCTCGTTTCAAAAGCGCAGTTTTCTTTTCTGGGCGAAATCCACAATTCATTTCCCCTCAGATCCATGCCGTTGCAGCTTCGGTCAATTCCCAAAGCCTGGCAAATTTTTCCGGGCCCCGTCGTCAGATTACGCAACTCATGACAATTCCGCCGCTTTTCCATCACCTCAATTCCGGCCGCCGGTTCCAGCCCGCGGATAAGAATGGCATTGGCCACACCCGTCTCATTCACCACCACATTAAATTGATTATGCATTCCGTAAACAAAAAACACATAAGCCGTTCCGCCCGACCCGAACATCGGCGCATTACGGGCGGTTTTCCGATTCTGATAAGCGTGACAGGCCTTATCTTCCGCCCCGATATAAACTTCCAGCTCCGTAATTTTTCCTGCCGTAAACTCACCGCCGAGATTAGAACACAAATAAGCCCCGAGCAAAACTTCCCCGGCAATTTCAAACGGATCTCGCAAATAATCTTCCGGACGCAGTCTCTCTTCAAACATCCCTTTCTCACCACCAAACACAAGAAGCACCCTGATATTCAAGGTGCTTCTTTTTTTAGCCTTTCAAACTACGCTTTCTGCAGATTTCCTGCCGAAGCCCTGCCTTTCTCATCAATCAGCTCATAAGCAATGCGGTCATTCTCATGCAATGTCTTCAAACCGGCTTTGGTTACGGCCGAAATATGCACAAACACATCGGCACCACCGTTATCCGGTTGAATAAATCCATAACCTTTTTTGTTGTTAAACCATTTAACTGTTCCTGTTGTCATATTTTTAATCCTTTAAAAACAGGGTTTCGCGACATCTTGTTAAAGCAAAACCTTAACCGATGTAATAACTTTTCTCTAGGTGGGGTGTCTTAAAATTTTAGAAATACAAAACAATTAAGTCTTAAACCACAGAGCTTGGCTATTCACTTTTCATAATACTCCGCCGCTCCCAAATAGCAAGTAAATAAAAATTTTTATCAGCGTTCAAAAAGCTTTTCGATATTTTTCAGCTTCAATTCCACATAAGTCGGCCGTCCGTGGTTGCATTGTCCCGAATGTTCGGTTCGCTCCATTTCCCGCAACAAATGGTTCATCTCTTCAATATTCAGCCGTCTTCCCGCCCTCACGGATCCGTGGCAGGCCATCGTCGCACAAATCAGGTGCAGCTTTTTGCTCAGAGAATATTCCTTGCCCCATTCCGCCATTTCTTCTGCCAGATTATGAACCAGCGCCTTCACGTCAATATCCCCCAACAGGGCCGGAATCTCCCGCACGATTACTGCCGTTGAGCCGAATTCTTCCACAACCAGCCCCAGCTGTTTCAGATTTTCCGCAGCCTCCAGAATACGCAGCTTATCTCCCGCCGGCAAATCCACCACTTCCGGAATCAGCAGCATCTGCGTTGCCACATGCTGCTCGTTCATCAGGATTTTTTTCAGCTTCTCCATCACAATCCGCTCATGCGCCGCATGCTGGTCGACAATAACAATGCTGTCCTCATTCTGGGCAATGATATAAGTATCATGAAATTGCGCCTTGGCCAGCCCCAGATACCCGACATTTTCAACATCGTCATTCATTTCCTGAGGCAAATCCTCCGCGGGCACAACTTCGGTTTTAACCGAATAAACCCGCTCCAATTCCGGCAAAACCGCCTGCCGGTGCGGCCTCGGCATAATACTCTGAAAGAAAGGACGAACCGGATTTTGCACATGTTCCTGCAAAATTGCAACATCATCCACATTCCCGGCCGCTTCATTTCCGACGGCTGCCGCATTCAGCAAATCCGCAACATCAACCGTTTCCGCCGATCGAGACGACCCCAGGCTCAAAACATGTCTGATAGCACTCACCAGCAGCCCGCGTACCAGCGAATTGTCATAAAAACGAACCTCTGCCTTTGTCGGATGCACATTCACATCCACATACGCCGGATTAATATCAAAAAACAAGGCACACAAAGGATACCTGTTGGAAGCCAGAACATCCTGATAAGCTCCCCGAATAGCACCCAGCAAAAGTTTGTCTCGCACCGGACGATTGTTCACAAACAAATACTGCGACAAAGAATTAGCTTTATTCAATGTCGGCAACGAAACAAAACCGCTGATCCGTAAACCGTCCTTTTCGGCATTAACCGGCAGCGAATTTTCGCCAAACTCACGTCCCATCACTTCCGACAGCCGCTTAAGCCGGGCATCAAATAATTCCCCCTGACAGGCATTAAGCGCGATTTTTTTCTTATTATCCACCGTCAGATAAAAAGAAATATGCGGATTAGCCATTGCAATACGGTTCAGCATATCCGCGCATTGGTTAGCTTCTGATAAATTAGACTTCAAAAACTTCAGCCGCGCCGGTGTGGCATAAAACAAATCCCGGACTTCGATTCTTGTCCCGCAGGGATAAGCTGTCGGCTCAACCTCGCTTTTAACCCCGCCGTCCACCTCTATTTTCCAGGCATTTTCCGCACCTTTTTCCCGTGAAATGACACACATTCTCGCCACTGAGGCAATAGAAGGCAGCGCTTCCCCGCGAAATCCCAAAAAATTGATATTAAACAAATCATCATCCGGCAGTTTGGAAGTCGCATGCCTCTCCACGGCCAGCGACAATTCTTCCCGGCTCATGCCTTTTCCGTTATCTGCCACCGCAATCAGACTTTTTCCGCCGTCAACCAGCGTCACTTCCACCGACGTCGCTCCCGCATCAATGGAATTTTCCACCAGTTCCTTAACCACGGAGGCCGCCCGTTCAATAACCTCGCCGGCGGCAATCTGATTAACCAATGTCGATGGCAGAATACGGATGGACATCAGCTCACCTTCTGAAATTCTGCACCGCTTTAATCAGGGCGTTGGTCGAAGAATCATGATGCAGTTCATACACATTATTCTGCAACTCGGGCAAAATATTCAGTGCCAGTTTCTTACCCAGCTCAACCCCCATCTGGTCAAAAGAATCAATATTCCATATAATTCCCTGAACAAAAACCTTGTGCTCATACATCGCAATCAATGCCCCCAGCGTATAGGGATCAACCTTTTTCAGCAAAATGGTATTGGACGGCCGGTTGCCGCTGAAACTCTTGAACTTTTTCAAAAACTCAATTTCTTCTTTGCTTTTTCCGGCCTTTTTCAATTCTTCGGCCGCTTCTTTAACCGTCTTTCCCTTCATCAGCGCTTCCCCCTGAGCCAAAACATTGGCCAGCAGAATTTCGTGATGATCGCCAATTTCATTATGCGAAATTGCCGGCACAATAAAATCGCAGGGCACAATTTCCGTTCCCTGATGAATCAGCTGGAAAAAGGAATGCTGCACATTAGTCCCCGCTCCGCCGAACAAAACCGGACCGGTATCATATTTCACTATTTCGCCGTTAATATCCACAAACTTTCCGTTTGATTCCATATCCAGCTGCTGCAGATAAGACGGCAGATATTGCAAATACTGATCATAAGGAATAACCGCATAACGATGAATTCCCATAAAATTATTATACCAGATACCCAACATCGCCAAAATCACCGGAATATTATGTTCCAACGGTGCTGTCCGAAAATGCTCGTCCATGGCATAAGCCCCGTCCAGCATCTTGTCAAAATTATCCATACCCACCGCAATGGCCACTGACAACCCGATAGCCGACCACACCGAATAACGCCCGCCGACAAAATCCCAGAATTCAAACATATTTTCGGGATTAATACCAAATTTCTTAACTTCTTCCTCATTTGTCGACAAAGCCACAAAATGCTTGGCCACCGCCGGCTCACCCAAAGCATCCACCAGCCACTTGCGACAAGTCCGGGCATTTGTCAGCGTCTCAATTGTGGTAAAAGTCTTGGATGCCACGATAAACAGCGTCGTCTCGGGATCAAGCTTGTTCAAAACCTCGGCGCAGGCTGTTCCGTCAACATTGGAGATAAAATAACAGTTAATCCCCTTCATCCAATATTTCTTCAGTGCTTCCGTCACCATAAACGGCCCCAGGTCAGACCCGCCGATACCGATATTAACGATATTAACCAGTTTCTTGCCCGTATGCCCCTTAAACCGGCCAAAACGAACATCCTCCGAAAAACGACGCATTTTGGCATACACCGCCTCTATCTCGGGCATAATATCCCTGCCGTTCACCAACACCGGCTTTCCGCTGCGGTTGCGCAAAGCCGTGTGCAACACCGCCCGGTTCTCGGTAATATTGATCTTGTCACCACGGAACATAGACTTTATTTTATCTTCCAGCCGGCGCTCTCTGGCCAGATTCATCAAATACTCCATTGTCTTGGCATTAATCCTGTTTTTGGAATAATCCACAATCATCGTATCCCCGAATTTTTCCGTAAACCGAGCCGCCCGTTCGGAATCTCTGGCAAACAAATCGCGCATTTCCACTTTGCGAAAAGACTTATAATGGCTCTTCAGCTTATGCCATGCTTTTGACTTGTTTACCAATCTGCTGAACATATTTCCTCCTTGTTACATTTCACTTTCTAAAACCGTTAACTTATTTTCCCAGACTGACCCACACCGGTTGTCCGGCTCCGAAATATTTCTTTGCCGCCTCATTAACCTGTTCGGTCGTTACTGCCTCCACATAACTGTTGCGTTTTTGCAGAAAATCAATACCGAGTTTTTCCCGCTGCATAGCGGCCAAAATGGCAGAAATATTCGCAATTGAAGCAAAACGAAGGTTATAAGATGCCGTCAGGTATTTCTTCGCCGCTTCAACTTCCTCGTCACTGACACCTTCCTCGGCCATCCTCTGCCACTCTCTGCCCACAATTTCTTTCACCCGCGCAAACTTGTCAGGCGTTGCGGAGAAACCGCCGCGGATAAGTGCCGCATCGTCTTTCAGGCTCAGATAAGAATATATGCCGTAAGTCAAAGCCTCATCCTCCCGGGCCGCCAGAGATAAACGCGATGTCAGTCCCTGCCCGCCGAAAATCTGATTGGCAATATACAGCGGATAAAAATCCGGATTATTCCGGGCCGTCCCCTCCGCGGCAAAAATGGCAATATCCTGAGCCAAGTCACGGGGAATAACTTTCTCCCGTCCGTCAAAATGAGCTTTCGCATCCTCATTTGCCGTTTTTTTGCCTTTTTCGGGCAGAGCCCCGAAAACTCTATCCAGCATTTTCAAAGCCTCCTGCTTTGAAATATCACCGGCAATTCCCACAATCAGACGGTCTTTGGTCAAACTTTCCCGCACCCTGCGTTGCAAAACATCCCGATTAATCCTGACAATATCTTCAGCCCGTCCCAAACTGTTTCGTCCGTAAGGATGCGCCCCGAATATCTCTTGACGCCACAACTGTTCCAAAACACTGTCGGGATATTCTTTCTGTCTTTCCAACACGGCCAGCATCTGTTGTTTAACCAATTCGGTTTTCTTCGAATCAAACCTCGGTTCCGTCAACACCGTTCTTAAAAGTTCAAAAGCCTCTTTCTGATTTTCTTTAAGGGTCAGCAGACTCCCTGACACATCGTCATCATCCGCGGCAAAAGAAATACTTATTGCCTTATCTTCAAGAATTTCCTTAAATTCCCGACTGTCCAAATCCCCGGCACCTTCCGTCATCAGCGCCGCTGTCACATGAGCCAGCCCCTCTTTACCTCTTTGGTCGAAAGAAGCCCCTGCTTTCTGAAAAAGGAAATAAACGCTGATAATCGGATTGGTTCTTTCTTCCATATAATAAGCTTTTATCCCTTTCCGTGAAACCAACTCCTCAACATTTGTCTCAAACCCCGCTCTCTTCAGACGGGAATTTTCCACCAGATAATCTGCGTCAAATCCCGAATTGAACAATCCTCTGTACCATGTCCCGAAAGTAACCGCGGCAGCAATCAGCAGCAAGATAATAATCCGCCCGGCATTGCTTTTCTTATAATACGAACGTCTGCGCATTATTAATCCTTATCCTCCGGCAGCAAAAATCCCTGAACATATCCGCCATTCAAAAGCTGGGCCGCCGCTTTCCTCACATCCGTCAGCGAAACCGCCTCAATGGCTTTGTCATAATTTTTTACATCTTCCAGACTCATGCCTCCGCTCAGCAGACTTCCGGCAATCTCCGCCGCATCGGCAGGATTGTCCTTCAGATAAATAATTCCGGCCAACATCTGTTTTTTCGCCTTTTGCAAAGCTTCTGCATCAAAAGCCGCTATTGCCTCCCGCAAAGCCTCATCCAGATCCTTTTCAAAAACCTCCGGATGATCAGTCAGGGCCGAAAGGACAAACACTGCATAACTCCTTGACGCCAAATCATACCCGGCCGCAACCGAAACCGCACTTTTTTCGTCTTCAACCAACCGGCGGTACAATTGCGAAGTATCTCCGTCTCCCAGATATTTTGCCAACACCGTCAAAGCCAGAGCCTGATTCTTATCCTGGGCATAAGACGGCACCACATAATACCGAACCATCCGGGACACATTAATCTGCGGCATTTTCATTAAAGTTTTACTTGAACGGAAGCCTTTAAATTCAGGAAATTCAATTCTTTTTCCTGTTTCTTTCCTTTCCGCACCGCCAAAATACTTTTCGGCCAGATCCTTGGCCTCCGCCGTAGTAATATCCCCGGAAAGAATCAAAATCGCATTGTTCGGAGCATAATAACGTCCGTAAAAATCCTCTGCATCCTTTTGACTTAACTGCAAAATCTCCTCCGGCGTTCCCGTAATCGGACGGGCATAAGGATGTTCTTGCCACAAGTTGCGCTGCATAACCTCACTGAAATAAGCCGTCGGATTGTTTTCCACCACCTGCATTCTCTCCTGAAACACAATATCGCGTTCTTTTTCAAAAGTTTCCGGTGTAATCTTCAAACCCGACATCCGATCAGCTTCCAGAAACATGGCCAACTCCAGCCGGCTGACATCCATAAACTCATGATAAACCGTCACATCGCGGGAAGTAAAAGCATTCATGGAACCGCCGTTTTCCGTAATCAGGCGGTTAAACTCCCCGTCCTTAACCTCTTCGGTACCGCGAAACATCAAATGTTCCAGCAAATGAGCCACACCGCCCTTTCCCGGCGCCTCATCAACACTTCCGACATTATACCAGACCATCTGCTGCACAATCGGCGCCTTATGATTGGGAATCACAACCACCCGCAAACCGTTATCCAGAAAAAACTCTTCCGCCTCAAACAACCTGGCTTCGGCAGCTCCCGTCCCGGCCAGCCACAAGAAAGCCAGCAGCCGTAAAAACTTGCCCATTATCAGTTCCTTATCTTGCCTTCACCGCTGTTTCCGCATTTTTCAAAAAACGGCGTTCGCCCTCGCTCAGATTCTTAACCCATTGCTTATTTTCCGCCTCCTGAGCCTTAGCCTGGCGGCTCACCGCCTTAACCCCGTATTCGGGAGGCAGCGACAAAGGCGCCCGCGACATAACCATAAATTCGTCGGGCGATTCCTTGGCCAGTCCCATCTTGGTTTTAGACAGTGAACAACCGCAGAGAACCCCGGCCGCAACTCCGACCAAAACTAAAGCTTTAAGCATCTTTACCTTCCTTTTTTTCATATTTGTGAAACAAACTTTCCGCAATAATCATGACCGCCCCGATGCAAATAAAACTGTCCGCAATATTAAACGCCGGCCAATGACCGCTGCCGATATGAAAATCCAAAAAATCAAACACCGCCCCGAAACACATCCGGTCAATAACATTTCCCAAAGCGCCGCCGACAACAAACCCCAGCGCCACCTGCAGAAAAACATTCTTTTCCCGGCTCATCCAATACAGCAGATAAGCCACAATCATTATCGACAACGCCGACAGAAGCACTATTCCCAAAATACCGTGATTGTCAAACATCGAAAAACTCACCCCTGTATTCCATGCCGTAACCACGTTAAAAAAATCGTTAACCACGACAATACTCTGCCCGTCAAGCAAAACATCCCTAACCAGAAACTTGCTCAGCTGATCGGCAACAAAAATAACAACGGCAGCAATAAGTCCTTTTCGCACAGGCTTCCTCCCAAAAAATTATGAGGCAATTATAACGCTTTTTTGAACGATATAAAGCGAGAAATAATAAATATGCAGATGATTTTCTAAAAAAGCATCAGTTTCGCCAGCCCGAGAAAAAGAAAATAACCGCCGGAATCCGTCAACGCAATCAGGAATACTCCGGAAGACACCGCCGGATCAACTTTAAACTTGCTGAGAACCAGCGGAATCAATATTCCCGCCAGACTGGCAATACACAAATTACACAACATAGCTGCCGCAATCACCAGACTGAGCTCATGAAACGCCGGAAACATCAGCCAGGTTATTCCCGCAATCAGCCCGGCAAACAACAAACCGTTCATCAACCCGACCATAAATTCCTTAAATATCATCTTAACCGTATTGCGCGACGTCAGCTCACGGGTCGCCAGCGCCCGGATAACCACGGCCAGGGTCTGATTTCCCGTAGTTCCGCCCATTGACGCCACAATCGGCATCAATACCGCCAGAACCGAAATCTGGGCAATAATCCCCTCAAACTCCCGCACCACCGAAGCCGCCAGAAGAGTGGCAAACAAGTTGGTAATCAGCCACGGCACCCGCGATTTGAAAATATTGCCCACGGATTTATACACATCACCTTCTTCGGTTCCGGACAAATGCATAATATCTTCCGAAACTTCCTCATGGACAATATCCACCACATCGTCAATATTAATCACCCCGACCAGATGCCCCTTGTTGTCCACCACCATTGCCGACATCCAGCCATATTCGCGAAACATATGCGCCACTTCTTCCTGATCGGTATAAGCGCTGACCGGAACCACCTCTCCGTCCATAATGGCGCTCAGCTTTTCCGTTCCTTTCGCCCGCAACAACTTGTCCAGAGTAATTTCTCCCGTCGGGCGCAACCGCTCGTCCGTCAGAAAAACCGTATAAAACTCATCAGGCAAATCCTCACTTTTCAACAAAAAATTCCGGGCATCTCTCACACTCCAGCTTTCCGGCATGCTGACAAACTCGCGCGACATAATACGCCCGGCAGAGTCTTCCGGATAATGCAGCGATGATTTAACCTGATGTTTCAACTCTGGCGACAACCGGCTGATAATCTGGCTCTGCTCCTCATCATCCATATGCTCCAGAATTTCCACCGCATCATCGGAGTCTAATTCGTTAACGATGTTGACAATCTGATTCTCGTCCAGGCTCTCGATAACCTGCTCCTGAACCACCTCGTTCAATTCGGGAAATACGCCCGGATCGATATGATCACCCAAAATCTCAATCAGTTGTTTGCGTTCGTCAACATCCAAAACCTCAATAAGTTTGGCCAGATCATATTCATCCAGTCCTTCGACTATTTTTCTGACATGAGATTTATCGTTTTCATTCAGGCCGATTAAGATAGAATTGACGATTTTCGGCCCCAGCCCCAAAATCTGAGGCTCCGCCTGCTTCTTTTTGGAATGTTTTTTATACTTTGATTTAAGAACGGGCTTATGTGCTTTAATACCTTTTTTCATAATCCCTCCTTACATCGTTAAAAAATTTCTTCTTCCTTTTACTATGTTTATTTTCACATCAAAAGCCGAAAATAAACATATGCACAAAAACAAAAAAACATCCCCGACAAGGATGCACTTCCGATGCGTGATTTTAACGCCGGCTGTCCCTGCTGTTTTTAACCAGCATTTGCAAATTCAGCGAAACCGGATTATAAGATTGTGCTGAAGCGTTAAGAACTGACAACACCACATCTTCAGGATAATATTGAAGTAACATAGCCTTTTTTTCTCGTTTCAGACTTTCAGATTTAATTTGAGATATTCCATTCATCCGAAATTGAGAACACACAAAAGGCAAATGCCGAAACACAACATGATTTTCCATAAAACAGAGCCATTTTTCCTTATCGCTTACGATTTTAAAATCTTCTCTGTAACCGCCATACTTTTCAAACAATTCTCGGCGGATAAATGAAGATTGATGACCTAATGTATTGGTCAGAAAAAAAGATTTATCCAAAGTATCCGGATATGTCTTAATAAAACATTTATCCTTCTCTTCAAACAAACGATAAGAATCTCCATAAAACACATCGGCACGCTTTTCTTTCAGATAAGGAATAACTCTTGCAACAGTATCCTTATTATAAAGCAAATCTCCCCCATTTAAAAACAAGCAATAATCACCCTTTGCATGTTTTATTCCCTTGTTCATTGCCTCATAAATGCCATTATCCGGCTCAGAAATAAATACATTAGCACGATTTTTATAAGGTTCTGCTTTAGCTAAAGTATCATCGTCAGAAGCACCGTCAACAATAATCCATTCAAAATTCTGACAAGACTGCTCACAAACACTTATGCATGTGCTTTCAATAAACGGCTCATTTTTACAAACGGTAATTATTGATAAGAAATTATCCAAGACTTTGAACCTTTCAAAACTTATTGCAGCAAAACTTCAGCTTAGTTGAAAACAGAAAATCCAATAACCTGCGCAAAATCAAACCATAAAAAACAAAAGCGCATAAAAAAAATGGTGCGGCCAAGAAGACTTGAACTTCCACGGGCTTAGCCCATAACGACCTCAACGTTACGCGTCTACCAGTTCCGCCATGGCCGCACAAACAAAAATGTTAATAACCCAGTTTCAAAAATAAATCAAGCATTTTTTTACACGACACACTAATCACCCACACCGCTTTCTGGAAACTCGGAGTTTGCGGCAAATAACAAGATTTAAGGGAGATAAAAGCACAGCGTACAAAGAGGTACGTGAGCATTTTATCTTCCCGAAAAATCTGTATTAGTTGCCCACCACTCACCAAAAACTCGATATGTGAGGCGAGTAGTAGGCGTCAAGGGCGAGAAAAATTTTAGCGTACAAAAAGGGTACGTGAATTTTTCGAGACCCGCAGACAACGCACTAATCACCCCACTGCTTTATGAAAACTCGGAGTTTGTGGCAAATAACAAGATTTAAGGGAGATAAAAGCGCAGCGTACAAAGAGGTACGTGAGCATTTTATCTTCCCGCAAAATCTGTATTAGTTGCCCACCGCTCACCAAAAACTCGATATGTGAGGTGAGTAGTAGGCGTCAAGGGCGAGAAAAATTTTAGCGTACAAAAAGGGTACGTGAATTTTTCGAGACCCGCCGTCGACGCACTAATCGCCCACAGAGCGAGTTTTATATGGTCATTTGAATAATCTCCCGATAAGCCTTAATCGCACTGTCGCGGAAAGCAACGACCGTCTCCAGCGTGTGCTCGGCGTTGGATATAGCCATGACCACATCCTGAACATCGGCTTTGCCGGCTATTCCGAGCATTGACAGGGTTTCGGCCTGCTTAACGGTTGAAGTGGCTTCTTCAACGGCCGTTTTCACCATATCGCCAAAAGTCTCTTTGGGCTGAGACTCGGCCTTATCGGCTTTATCCATCTGCGGCAATCCGCTGATTCGTCCCAAAGCCTGCTGATAGGCTGTCAATGCGCTGGAAACATCATTAATCACTTTTGTTCTCCCCTGTTACTTCAAAACATCCAAAACTTTGCTGTTCAGCTCACGCGACGTCCGCATAACACTCAGATTGGCCTCATAGGTGCGTTGAGCTTCTTTCAGGTCCATCATCTCAATCAGCGGATTAACATTCGGCATCGCCACATAGCCGTTGGCATCGGCTGCCGGATGATTCGGATCATATTTCATAATAAAATCGGATTTGTCTTTGATAATCTTGTCAACCTTCACCATATCGGCACCGGTCTCCTGATCAACATATTGCTTAAAGGTCACCACCTGCCGGCGATAGGGCTCTCCCCCCCGGGTTGGCGAAACCGAGTCGACATTGGCCATATTCTCGGAAATCACCCGCAGACGCTGAGCCTGAGCCTTCATCCCCGAAACTGCAATATCCGCACTGACCGACAAATCTCCGTTCATTTTTCCGCCTCACTAACTGTTAATCTTGGTATTAGCCGTCTGCAACATACCCTTAAACGAAGAATAAATAGTAATCATCCGGTTATAATCACCTTTATTTTTGCTCACTTCGTTCAGCTGATCTTCCAAAACCACACCGTTGCCGTCAATACTCAGCGGATTCGTCGGCTTGGGTGTATAAACAAGCCCGCCCTGCCCGTTATCCTTTTCGGGCAGACCGCTCAGATGATGTTCGTCGGTCATGGTCAGCTTCAGCTTTTGCTTATTTGCGGTCAATTTCTCGATTTCCCGGGAAAAATCAGGTTTCGTAACATCCTTTGGCAGAAAACCGGGCGTATTGGCATTAGCCACGTTAGCGGCCAGCACCTTTTGACGCTCGCTCAAATAAGAGCGTTCCACATCCACCATTTTAAAAAGTGTCAGTTTATTCAAATCCATATATTTTCCCCGTTTATAAAGGTTACATTCCCCAATATAACCTTTCACATGCAATTTCCGTGCCGTTTAAATCTTATTGCCAAACCTCTGACTTTGGCTTAGAATATAATGAAAATCCACAACCGGAATATCTGCCATGTCTGATTCTGATAATAGCGAACTCTCTTCCAAAAACAACGGCAAAGACAAGTTGTCCCCAGCTTATGCCGTTGCCCTTGGTTATGATCAAAAAAAAGACAATGCTCCCCGGGTTTTGGCCAAAGGGCAAGGCGAAATTGCCGAAAAGATTATTCAGATAGCTCTTGACGAAGGCATTGAAATCCGTCAGGACGCCGATTTGATAGAAATTCTGAAAGCCGTTGACATCGAACAGGAAATCCCGGTAGAAGCTTTTGCCGCCGTTGCCGAAATTATCTCTTACGTTTACAAAGCCAACAACCGCCTTTTGTCTGAAAAATAAAGCTTGCGCTAAAATATTTTATCTTCCGCCAAAGCCTTTGTTTTCCGCCTTACACAGACTTACCATATTTTTTTTAACTAAAACTTATTGCTATACCTTGAAGCTGCCGACAAAGATATTACTTAAAAAAGTACTATTTAAGCCTCTAATTTACCCAAAAAAAGGATACCGTTATGAAATATCAGCCTAATAAACTGCCTGCCGTAGAAAAATTTGACAAACTGAAATCCGGAGTCATTTTCATGAAATCCGGACTGGAAAAAATCCGCCTGGCCTTCGAGCTCATCCGCGCCCAGCTGAATCAGGTTGACTACATCATCTGGATAGCCCCGCGTCTGAAACTGAATTCCAAACATTACAAAAAATGTCTTGAAGAATATTCGGCAGGAATTCGCAGCAAGTTTTACTTTTTTCAAATAGAACAGCTTTCTTATTCCGACATCTGCTATCTGGAACTTTACAACCTGACCGACCGGTACAAAACATTTTGTGTGGTAGACAACGGCCTCACCATAAAAAACACCAAATCCGGCCGGACCAAAAAGCTGCTGGCCATTGCCGAAAAATTCAAATACAAGCTCATTCTCAGCAGCCTGCCCCTCACTCAGGGACTGGTTGACTTATATTCCCAGCTTCAGTTCATGAATTCCCGCCTGCTCAACATGACGGAGACCCAGTTTGCCCACAATTTTCTGCCCTTTATCGAAAACGAATTCAACCACCTCAAACGCTGGTCTTTTCCCCCTCAGGAAGAATCCCTCATCCGGCGCATCAGTCCGTTTATTTTTGACTGTGACTTTGATTTTAACGACAACATAAAAAATTACGAAATTTTTTTTGACCTGACCGAAAAAGAAACTTCCAGCTATTTCGAAGAAAAATGCGACTTTTTACAAAAGCGCAATCATGTCCCGTTCATGCAGATTGTCCATAAATTCCAGCGCATTTACACCATCTGTAAAACAAAAGTCGAAGCTCTCTTCGAAATCATCAGCGAAATCCGCCTCCGGCACGAAAAAGTCATTATCTTCGTAAAATTTCTGGATGAAATAAAATTTTTCCGTGACTGCGGCTGGTTTCAATCCGAAAATTTTGTCGTTTTAACCGGCAAGACCAACAAAAAGAAAGCCATCAACCTGTTCCAAAACAACGTTGACATCATGTTCAGCTCATATGGTGTGGATAATTCAGGCTTAGATATGCAAATTTGTAATAATGTGATATTCTTTTCTCAAACTTTTGATTACAAACTGAAGATTCAACTGCTCAGGAGTATGTATAGTGTTGATAAAACAAGAAAAATTAACATCTATAACTTTTGGGTCAGAACAGGACTGGATGAAATGATTCGGAAAAATCTTCTGATGAAACATGATGTACTGACAAACGTCTGCAACATCATTTCCCGGGAGGAGGCACTTAAACTATGAAAAAATACCTCGACAAAAATGTATATGAGGCAACCAACGAACGAATTAAATACATATTCGACAACTTCGACAATATCTATGTATCTTTTTCTGGCGGAAAAGACAGCGGCCTGCTGCTGAATTTGGTATTGGACTACAAACGCAAACATAATATAAAGAAAAAAATCGGTGTTTTTCACCAGGACTTTGAAGCCCAATACAAACAGACCACTGAGTTTGTCACCCGCATGTTTGAAAACAACCTGGCCGACATTGATCCTTACTGGGTCTGCCTGCCCATGGGCTCACGCTGCGCCGTCAGCAACTATCAAATGTACTGGTACACCTGGGATCCGGATGAAAAAGAAAAATGGGTAAGAGAGATGCCCACCATGCCATACATCATCAATCTCGACAACAATCCCTTTGATTTCTACCGCTACAAAATGGTTCAGGAAGACCTCTATGCCGAATTCGGCGACTGGTTCTCCCGTCAGCATGAAGGAAAATCCATTTGTCTGCTGGGAATTCGCGCCGACGAGTCCCTCAACCGATACCGCGCCTATGCCAACATCCGCAAAGAACTGGTTGACAACAAGCAGTGGACATCCAAAATGGGCGAAAAATGGTATAATGCCTACCCTCTGTATGACTGGACCACAAAAGACGTCTGGATTGCCAACGGCAAATTTAACTTTGATTACAACAAAATTTACGATTTGTTTTACAAAGCCGGCCTCTCCATTCATCAAATGCGCGTTGCCAGCCCTTATCACGAAGCGGCCAAAGAAAGCCTCAACCTCTACCGCGTCCTGGAGCCTGACACCTGGGTCAGAGTCGTCGGCCGCGTTCAGGGAGCAAACTTCGGTGCCATGTACGGCAATACCAAACTTCTGGGAAGTCGCCGCATTACCCTGCCCAAAGGACACACCTGGCGTTCATATGTAAAATTCCTGCTGGCCACCCTGCCCGATGAAATGCGCCGGAATTATATTGAAAAATTCAAAACATCAATCAAATTCTGGTGGCGCAAAGGCGGCGTCGTCAGTGAAGAAGCCATCAAAGAACTTGAAGCCTGCAACTACAATATCCGACGCAACGGTAAAAGCCCGTATCGCAGTGTCAAAGAACAAGTACGTTTTCTGGGTACGCCGGATGATACGGATGACATCCGCTCCACCATTGACATTCCTTCCTGGAAAAGAATGGCCGTCTGCATCCTGAAAAATGACCACCTGTGTAAATACATGGGATTCGCTCAAACCAAAAAACAGGCCGAGCGGGAAAAAGAACTCTTACACAAATATCGCAACTTATAGAGAGAAATCATGGTAAAGGAAACTCAAACAACAGAAAAAAAACAACCTGCGGGAAAGTTCAAAAGCCCGGTATACAACGTCATTGCCGTACCCTTGGAAAAAGTAAAGGCCAATGATTACAACCCCAACCGCGTTGCCCCGCCGGAAATGAAACTTTTGGAAACCTCCATCTGGGAAGACGGCTTTACCCAGCCGATTGTCTGCTATCACGACAAAGAAAAAGATGAATATATCATCGTTGACGGCTTCCACCGTTATACCACGATGATGATTTCCGACCGCATCCGCGAACGCGAAGAAGGAAAAATTCCGGTGGTCGTCATTGACAAAGACCTGGGTGAACGCATTGCTTCAACGATTCGTCACAACCGCGCCCGCGGCAGCCACAATGTTGACCTTATGAGCAATATTGTCAAAGAATTGCTTGAACTCGAAAAAAGCGACGCCTGGATTGCCCGCAACATCGGCATGTCCGCTGATGAAATTCTCCGCCTCAAACAAATCACCGGCCTGGCCGCCTTGTTTAAGGACGAAGAATTTTCCCGCAGTTGGGAACTCTGAGCCACAAAAAAGCGGGAAATCATTTCCCGCTTTTTTTCTATCTAATTCTGCAGCCTGAATTAATTCAACCTGAAACGCAGCCAAGTAAACAAAACATTTCCGTCATTTTTAATTCCGGGCACATAAGCCGCCTGCAGAGCCAAACGCCCGTATTCAATTCCCGCCATCGGCAAAGGCAGCGGCACCGGAATGTAATTATACTCATGGCGCTGCGTCAGACCGACGGTAAAACCGAGCCCCACCCGAAAATCCCGGTTACAATTGACAAACCAGTTTTTCTGATAAGCATAACCGAACATTGTCTCCAGATAAAAATTGGAATCCTTAAAAGCAATGGCATACAACCCGTGCCAATCCCCGTCTTCATCATAACGGTATTTACCAAACCCAAGCCCCCAGGCTTCCTCGTTATATTTTTTGATATGTTCGCTGTCATATGCCAACCGGTTATGCCAGGCATAAAAAGGGATATACAGGTCATAACTGTCCGAATTCCATGTTTCCGAAAAATTATATTTGGCTCTGCCCCAGACATAATCCCGTCCCTCTTCGGTAAAAATATTCCAGTTCGGCACTTCTTTTTTAGCTTCCGCCGCCTCGACAGAAACCGCACACACAACCAGTCCTGAAAATAAAACAACAAAAAACCTGAACATATAATTATGCCTTTAAACAATCTAAAAAATCTAACCAAATTTATATAACAAACATATGATATAATTTCAATCACTTTAAGTTTATATACAACAAAATACCCGGACGTCCGGAACCGGGTATCTTTTTTTTGTTTTTTTCCAAACTAAAGCAACCGGCTGTTTTCAATCGCCGCTTTCACAAAAGAAACAAAAAGCGGATGCGGCGCAAACGGTTTTGACTTCAGCTCCGGATGAAACTGTACGCCCACAAACCAGGGATGCTCCGCAATCTCGACAATTTCGGGCAGCTTGCCGTCCGGAGAACGCCCGGTAATGCTCATTCCGCATTTGTTCAGCACCGGTTCATATTTAATGTTCACTTCATAACGATGACGGTGCCGTTCCGAAATTTTATCACTTCCGTAAATCCCGGCCACCCGGCTTCCCGGCTTAAGCACACAATCATAAGCACCCAGCCGCATTGTGCCACCCAAATCACCGTCTTTATGTCGGATTTGTTTGGCCCCGTCCTTATCCCACTCGGTCATCAGACCGACAACCGGCTCACAATCCGGCATAAATTCCGTCGTCCCGGCATTTTTAACTCCGGCCGCATCGCGCATTGTTTCAATAACCGCCATCTGCATCCCGAAACAAATCCCCAAAAACGGAACCTTATGCTCCCGGGCATAACGGATAGCCTTGATTTTTCCTTCCGTTCCCCGCTGTCCGAAACCGCCGGGCACCAGGATTCCGCCCACATCCGACAATTCTGCATCGGCATCCTCGCTTTCCAGCTTTTCGGAATCAATCCACTTTATCTTAACCTTATACCCGTTGGCAATTCCGCCATGCACCAAAGCCTCGTTTAACGACTTATAAGCTTCCAGCAGCTGGGTATATTTTCCGACAACCGCAATTTTAACCGTTCCCTCCGGATTTTTAAGCACATCGACAATATGCTGCCACTTGCTCAAATCCGGCTCTTTCACGCTTTGCAGCCCGAAATGCCGGCAAACTGCCGCATCCATTCCCTCATGCGAATAAGCAATCGGAACCTGATAAATGCTGTTCACGTCAAGAGCGGCAATGACATTTTCTTCCCTGACATTACAAAACTGTGCAATTTTGCGTTTCTCATTTTGCGGAATCTCGATTTGTGAACGACACAAAATCATATCCGGCTGAATTCCATATTCCTGCAGCTGCTTGACCGAATGCTGGGTTGGTTTGGTTTTCAGTTCCCCGGCCGCGGCAATATAAGGCAGCAGCGTCACATGAATAAACATTATCCGCTCCCGCCCCAGTTCATAAGCCAGCTGACGAATTGCCTCCAGATACGGCTGCCCTTCAATATCACCGACAGTCCCGCCTATCTCGCAAAGCACAAAATCCTCATCACTTATATCAGACAGAATAAAATCTTTAATTTCATTTGTCACATGCGGCACAACCTGAATGGTTGCTCCCAGATAATCCCCGTGCCGTTCCTTGTCAATCACCCGCTGATAAATAATGCCGGTCGTAACACTGTCGGCACGCTTGGCCGGAACGCCGGAAAAACGCTCATAATGCCCCAGATCCAAATCGGCTTCTGTTCCGTCATCGGTCACAAACACTTCTCCGTGCTGATATGGGCTCATTGTTCCCGGATCCACATTCAGATAAGGGTCAAGCTTTCTGAGCCTCACCTTAAACCCTCTCGACTGCAGAATTGAAGCCAGAGAAGCCGAAGCCAGCCCTTTTCCCAAAGATGAAACCACACCTCCCGTAATAAAAATAAATTTTGCCTTTGCTGATAAAACATAATTAATTTTTTCGTTAATAGTCATAAGTTCCTTCCTGTTTTTTAAAGTGACAAAGGCACCTTCAGAAAAGGTGCCTTGTTATGTAAAGTTCTTTGCTTCATTATTTTTCCGCTGTCGGAACCGCCGGAACATCGGGAACAGCCGGAGCACTTTGCTCAGCAGCCGGAGCTTCTTCAATGATTGACCCTGTTTTTCTCTCCGCATTTTTATAATAGATTGAAAGAGAAATACTGGTAATAAAGAAAAGCGTTGCCAAAATAGCCGTCGTTCTGGTAAGAAAGTTTCCGGTACCGCGGGCACTGAGAAAACTTGAAGCCCCGCTGCCGCCGCCCAAACCGTCAAGCGCACCGCCTTCCGAACGCTGCATCAAAATAAAACAGACCAAAAAGATGGCTATCAACAAATGAAGAACAAGTAAAACCGTTTCCATAAAACTTTTCCTTTACAAAATTAGCATTTGCAGGCATTTTTCGCAATGCCGATAAAATCTTCAACCTTAAGGCTGGCCCCGCCGATTAAGGCACCGTCCACATCATCAAGCGACAATAATTCTGCCGCATTAGACGGCTTCACCGACCCGCCGTACAAAATGCGCATACGATTGGCGTTTGACTTTCCGAGCTTACGGGCCAGGGTCTTGCGGATAGCCGCATGAATTTCCGCCACATCCTTGGTCGTCGGAACTTTCCCTGTACCGATAGCCCAAACCGGTTCATAAGCAATCACCGTATTCTGATAAGTGGCCGATTCCGGAACAGAATCAAGTATCTGCTTGGTACATACCTCAACCGCCCGTCCGGCATCCCGCTCATTCAGAGTTTCGCCCACACAAATAATGGCTTTCAGTTCATTTCGGTAAGCCGATTGAGCCTTAACGTTAATCAGTTCGCTGGTTTCTCCGTGGTTAGCCCGGCGCTCCGAATGCCCCAAAATAACATACTGACAGCCGATATCTTTCAACATGGCCGGACTGATATCACCGGTATGAGCGCCCTTATCGGCAAAATGACAATCCTGAGCACCCAAAGCAACTTTTGCACCCCGCAATGACTTCTTCACCGTGGTCAGCAGGGTAAAAGGCGGACAAACCAGAAATTCACAGGGAAGCTTTCCCATTTTCTTAACTTCTCCGGCAATTCCCTTGGCCAAATCGGCACCCTCGGCCAACAGCCCGTTCATCTTCCAGTTTCCGGCAATAAGCAGTTTTCTAACCATATTTTTACCTCATGAATACATACTATAATTTATGATTGTGATTTTTATCACAAGATTTTTTTATTTTCCAGCAAAAAAATACGCTTATTATATATTTATTGTTGAAGCTTGCTTAAATTCTGTTGAAGCCCGCAATTTTTTATACTACATTCTAACCAACGTTAATTGAATTTCTAACAGGATTTTATGGCCATGATGAGCAAAATCAGAAAAATGCAGGATACCTGGGTAGCCAAAAGCATTTTCATTCTTACCGCATTAAGTTTTATGTCTTTGTTCGGAATTTCCGGATATATCAGCAGTGCCGGACAAAACCGGACCGTCATAAAAGTAAACGATATTGAAATTTCTCAGGGCGAATTTTCATATCTTTACGACAAAGAACTGAGCAACGTCAAAAAAATGTTTAACGGCAATATCGAAATGACTGATAGTATCCGCAACACCCTGCTGCTCGGTCTGGTTCAGCGTGAAGTCGCCAATGCCGTCATCGCCACCGCCGCCGATAAATACGATATTGTTATCGGCAACGACCTTATCCGGAAAATCATCTATTCACAACAGGATTTCATGGGGGCCGACGGCAAATTTGACATCAACCGCTTCAAAATGATGCTCTCGGCCATGAACTGGAGCGAACAAGACTATATCAACGCCCTTCGCTCTGACTTACAGTTGCAAATGCTGGTTCAAAACCCTGCCGCCCGCATAAACGTGCCTGATTTTATGCTTCCCTGGCTCGGAAAAATCGAAAACCAGAAACGAATTTTCTCTTACATTCGCATTTCTCCGGAAAAACAAAAGCTTGACCGCGAAATGTCAAACGAAGAGCTTCAGCAGTATTATGCCGACTTTGGTGAGAACTTCATGACCCCGGAAAAACGCGACGCCTCTTACATCACATTGTCCATGCAGGACATTTCCGGTGCCTACACCCCATCCGAAGCCGAAATTGACGCTTATTACAAAGAAAACATCAGCCGCTTCGAAATCCCCGAAAAAAAAACCGTCCTGCAAATGGTTTTTGACAGCAAAGAAAAAGCTGATGAAGCTGTCAAAGAACTCAAAAGCGGCAATGATTTTTATGCCGTAGCACAAAAACTGGCCGGACAAAACAAACAAGACACCGAACTCGGCTCCGTTTCCAAAGACATGTTGATTGCCGAAATTGCCGATGATGTTTTTGAAGCCCCGGTCAACGGCCTGGCCGGCCCGGTCAAATCCGAATTCGGCTGGCACCTTATCAAGGTAACAGCTGTCACCCCGGCTCAAAAAACCGACAAATCCGTTGCCAGACAGCAGATTATCGCCGAAATCAGAAAAGAAAAAGCTTATGACCAGGCTTACGAGCTCACTTCCGAACTGGAAGACAAAATCGGCGCCGGCAGCTCACTGGAAGCACTTGCCTCCGAACTCAAAACCCAGGTTCACAAAGTCACCGGTCTGACCGAAGACGGAAAATCCGCTTCCGGCAAGGCTCCACTGCCGACTGAAATCACCGACGCCGTCTTTTCTTACAATGTCGGAGAAATCAGCCAGGTTATAGAAATCGAAACCGGTCTGGCAATCATCCGTCCGGATAAAATTGACGAAACGCACATGCAGAGCTTAGAGGCCCTGAAACCCCAATTAACCAAAATTTGGGCAGCAAATGAGCGTGACGCCATTACCCAGGAGCTGGTAAATGACATTATGAATGATTTGGAAAACGGTGAAAAAATCACCGACAGCGCCAAAAGATTCAAACAAAGCGTCATCACCACCCGTCCGCTCGGAAAGACTGAAAGTTTTGAGGCCCTGCCCTCCTCCCAGATGGAAACCCTGTTCCGGGAAAACGCAGAAACCCCGAAACTGATTGACTATGACGGAGACAAAATCATTGCCGTAACCACCAAAGTGGTTGAAGACAATCATCAGCTCAGCGACTCGGAAAAAGCCGACATCCGCAACAAATTCCGCCGTGAATTTGACAGCGAAATCTCCGAACAGCTGATTAATAGTTACAGCAGTGACTATGATGTCCGCATCAAATATAAATTATTAGGCCTGGCAGACTAAACCCTGCCGCCTTCTTCCCCGAAAGCCCAACCGCTTTCGGGGATTTTTTACTCCGATTCTCTCCTCTTCTCCCTCTTTCTTATGCCTCCCCGACTACCTTCTTTACACCATCCTCTCAGCTCTTCTGCCCACTCCTTTTTCTTCCCTCTCCCTTGAAGGGGATAATAAAAAAAACTGTCATCCCTCGTTAAACCAACCACCCTCCCCCCTATAGTTATAGAGGGAGTAGGAGGGGGTATGGCAATGTCATCCCTCGTTCAGCGCCAGTCTGAACGTCAAGGGATCTTCCTTATTGCTCTCTCCCCTTTCAAAAGGGGAGCCGGAGGGGTCAAATACCAGCCTTACATCCTCTCCCTTACCCGCCCTATCTCCTGTCATTCCCGGCTTGACCGGGAATCCAGGTCAAATAAAGTTGCTTTATACCCTCCCCCTAAAACATTAGACACCATATTTCCCCGCCCTAAAAACTTAGGCCTCTTTATATTCCCCCTCCCTAAAGACTTAGGGAGGGAAAGGGAGGGTTTCATATTCAAATAAAAAACTGTCATCCCTCGTTCAGCGCCAGTCTGAACGTCAAGGGATCTTCCTTATTGCTCTCTCCCCTTTCAAAAGGGGAGCCGGTGGGGTCAAATATCAGCCTTACCTTTTCCCTGTCTGCTCTCTTCCTGGCATACTCTAATTTCGCCTCTTTGTCATACTCCGTCTCCTCCTCTTTGTCATACTCCGGCTTGGAGTCGATAGTTGCTAAGAACAAGCCGAAAGCGTAGTTCGAAGCTTACGAGACGAAAGGGGCCCATTACTCTGTAATGGGAATTTACACCGGAGTATCCAGCTCAAAAAATAATCCTAATATCCTCCCCCCTGAAATCTCCCCGTATTCTTCCCTCTCCCTTGAGGGGAGAGGGTCAGGGTGAGGGTGAAAAAATTTCCTTACATCCTCCCCCTAAAATATTAGGGGGAGCAAGAGGGGGTTTTAAAACCTCGTCCATTTTCCCGTCATTATATTTAAAATATACATTGATTATTTGCGAAATATCTGTTATCATAAGATTCGTGAAGACAACAACAAGACAAAGGTGATATTATGATGAAATTATCCAAAGCATTAATGCTGTCCGTTTCCGGACTGATGTTTATGTCCGGCGGCAGTTTGGCTTCAATTCATAATTTAACATCTTTCAACTCTCCGGGTGCAGTTACATTTGTCCACACACCTTATACACACACCTCTCATCCGGAAGAGATGTTGTTGTCTTCTGCCTTTTATCCTCTCCCTGAAAACTCAGGCCCCTCTATATTCCCCCTCCCTAAAGACTTAGGGAGGGGTTGGGGAGGGTTTCACAATACCCCTCACATCCAACTCACCTCCGTGTGTTTCGTCACCGACACCAATGACTGCTCCGGTAATGAGTTTTCCGGTAATAATGCCGATGATGACGGGCATGGGGCTCCCGGCGGCCCCGGAGACGGTGATGACTACGACCTCGACAATGCCGAACGCTGTCGTCAGGAAGGATATAACCAGACATCCTGTCCCGAAGGTCAGGAACCTTCCAACACCTGCCCCTACGACAGCAATTATTTTGAAGAATGTGTCTCCTCCTGTCCGAACAATTACGTCACCTGTGAAGTTCCCTATTACGGGGTTGGTGAGGCTTGTAACGGTAAATATGCCTCTTGTGAAAAAGACACCGAGCGCGCCTGTCAGGAACTTAATCCCGGTTATGTTGACGAATGCGGCACCGGCCAGCAACTCAGCTCCGACAGATGTTCTTATGACAGTTTGTACGGTACCTGTTGCAACACTTGTGAGGGCTATGACAACACCAGTATCCCCGAGGGCTATGTTCAGGACGGGGAGGCTTGTCTGGACTGCGACGGCAAGACCAAATACAAAATCAAACCCAATCCCTGTGACGGATTTATGGACTGCGGCTCCATGGGCCCCGAAGCCGGAGCAAAGACTTGCCTGTCGGGGACAACCACGATGTATGACAACTGCAAAGCTTGTCCGAACTTGGGAGAACACACGACCTGCCCGAGTTGCACTATATGCCAGTATGAAGAATGTTCGGGATTATGGTATGCCACCGGCTGTGCGACGAATTGTACCAACTATTGTAATCCCCCGACAACCGATTGCCAGGCTCTGGGATACAAACGCGACACCTGCACCGGCCGCGCCCTGAAATGCCCTTACGACAGCGCCTATGTGCTGTGTCTTTAAGAACAAAAAAGGAGAAAGAAAATGAGAAACATCACGTTATTGACAGGCACAATGCTGTTCTTGCCCATGACCGCCACGGCGCAAAGCATAAACTGCACACCCTCTCCGGACTGTGCCTCCCTTGGTTATACCGAAACTTCCTGCCCCGACGGCACCGGAGTTAAATGTCCCTGGGGTAATACCTGGTTCTGTACGAAAGAAAAATGCGACACTTCTTATCAATATACCTGCTCTGGCACCGGCTATGCCGGCGGCTCCGGCGAAACCTGCAACGGAAAATATAAATCCTGCACCTGCGCCGACGGCTATGAATGGAAAGACGGAGCCTGCCAGAAGAAACCTGCAGAACAAGCTGAATGGGGAAAATGCAATGGTTATGCCCAAAACTGCAACATCGGCGATATTCTGTATAGCGACGGAACCTGCAGCCCTCAAAAGATTTCCGACAAAACTCCCATCGCCGTCGTCGTCTACAAAAGCTCCGACGGCAATTGTGGACAAGCTATGGCGTTGAATAGTGTTGGTAAAAAATATATTTGGTCAAGTGAGTATGTTGACTTGAGGTTAAATAACTTTACAACGGAGCAAGCGGCGTCCACTGACTATCAAAGCTGTACGAACACAGTTATTATAACGGCTGCAGGTAATAAGAGTAAATATCCTGCCACCTGGGCAGCACACGAATATAAGACAGAGAGAACAGAACCAGGTGACTGGTGCTTACCGGCAGGTGGTATCATGATGAGTATTAAAAACAATATGTCAACCATTAACAATGGATTTAATCTTATCGGTGGTGCACAGATTGAAACAACTTCTTATTGGTCGTCTTCCGAGCACAATAGCAGCGAAGCGTGGTACTCGAGTTTCAGCCGCGACTACGGGTTGTACACCGGCGGCTACCATAAGAATGCCGGCCTCGAAGTCCGCCCCGTCCTTGAGTTCTGATTAAAACTCCACATCCGGTTCCACACCGTAACCACGGAGGATTTCAAACAATTCGGCCAGATAGATTTTTTCTTCATAATGGATAACCCCGTCGGAGGCACTGATTTTCACCGCCTCCCGGGCCAGCCGGTCCAGCCTCTCTGCCGGAGTGCCGGCCAGCTTTTCCATATCGCGGTAAAAATCACCAATCCCCGGCGCCAGCGACCGCACATAAGCTTCTGCATACTGCTCACTGAGTTCAGCCGGCAGTTTATATTGACCGATATAATCCAGAATAACTTTGATTTTAACATGTTCCAGCCCCGGATCGAGCAGACTGAAAAACACCAAAACCTCAATTTCCGGCCGGATATCCTCCAAAAAACGATAATTTTTCTCAATCTTTTCCGTTTTAGTTTCCAGAGTCTGCTTGCGCCGCTCCGACTGCACCTGCTCAAACTCCGCAATAAACCTCTTGATATTCTTATAATACCGCCCGGTGCTCAAATCATATATATCATGAAAATATTTGGCATCCAAAACCTTGGTCTTTCCGGTGGCATAAAAATAAACATTGAGATAATCTTCCCTGCCCTTGGCCCAGACATTGCGAACCGCAATTTTCTCCTCATGCAGCTCATTGTTAAACAAAATATTGGCCACCAGATTATAAAACGCCAACGGGCAGGATGTCATCATCTCCTCAGTCATGCTTCCGCCATTTCAACCAGCCTGGTCACAAATTTCTTAATCGTTTCCACCCGGAGTTCATAACTCTCCAAATTCCGTTCAATAAACAACCTTTGATCGGGCCGCACCTTGACGCTTCCGCCCTGTTTGGCAATAAAATCAAGCAGCCGCCCGGGATTTTTGAACACATTGTTATGAAACGAAATCAAAATTCCCTTGGCCCCGGCATCAATCTTGTCAATATTGGCCCGAAAACACAGTTGCTTGATTTCAACCGTTTTAAGCAGATTGTCAACCTCCGGTGGAATTTTGCCGAAACGGTCGGTCAGTTCCTCGCGCATGTCTAAAATCCCTTCGGCATCTTTAATATCGCCGATACGCTTATAAAGTCCCAAACGCACCCCAAGATCACGCACATAACTTTCCGGAATCATAATCGGAATTCCCGTCGTAATCTGGGTTGACCAATCCTGGGCCGGCACCGCCTCATCCTGCTTTTCACCGGACTTAAGCCGCATAATCTCTTCTTCAAGCATATGCTGATAAAGCGCTATTCCCACATCCTTGATATGCCCGGACTGTTCCTCACCCAGAATATTTCCCGACCCGCGGATATCCATGTCGTGGCTGGCCAGCGAAAATCCGGCCCCCAGCGTATCCAGCGCCTGCAAAATACTCAGCCGCCGCTCGGCAACCGGTTTCAGGGATTTTTGCCTCGGCACCGTAAAATAGCAGTAACCGCGCACCTTTCCACGGCCGACACGTCCCCGCAGCTGATAAAGCTGAGCCAAACCGAACATATCCGCCCGGTGCACAATCATCGTATTCACCGTCGGCATATCGATCCCCGATTCGATAATCGTAGTCGAAAGCAGCAAATCCGCCTTGCCGTCTGCAAAACTGTTCATCACATCTTCCAGTTTTGACACCGGCATCTGCCCGTGCGCCACCAGGATTTTAACATCCGGCACCAGCTCGCGCAGCTCTTTTTCTACCCCGAAAATATCCGAAACCCGGGGACAAACAAAAAACACCTGACCATTACGGAATTTTTCCCGATAAATCGCCTCTTTAATCATCACCCGATCAAAAGGCATAACAAACGTACGCGCCGCCAGCCGGTCAACCGGCGGCGTGGCAATAATACTGAGTTGCTTAACCCCGGTCAGCGACATCTGCAGCGTGCGGGGAATAGGCGTGGCCGTCAGCGTCAGAACATGCACAGCCGACTTCAGTGCCTTAAGTTTTTCCTTATGGGCCACCCCGAAATGCTGCTCCTCGTCAATAATCAACAACCCGAGATTTGAAAACTTTATATCCTTTGACAGCAAAGCATGCGTTCCGATAACAATATCAACCGAACCGTCCGCCAGCCCGGAATGCACCAGCTTGGCTTCTTTAGGCGTCACCAGACGCGACAGCATCCGCACATTAATCGGAAAACCTTCAAACCGCTGCTTAAAATTATAGTAATGCTGCCGGGCCAACAGCGTTGTCGGCACAATCAACGCCACCTGGGCTCCCGCCGCCGCCACACAGAAAGCCGCCCGCAAAGCCACCTCGGTCTTACCGAAGCCCACATCGCCGCAAACCAGACGATCCATCGGAATCCCCGCTCCCAAATCCGCCACCACATCCGATATGGCATGCAGCTGGTCATCTGTCTCGGAATAAGGAAATTTAGAACAAAACTCGTCATACAGCCCCTCCGGCGGCACAAAACTTTCCGCTTTTTGCAACTGCCGCTCGGCCGCAATCTTAATCAGCCCGGCCGCAATGTCTTTTATTTTCTCCTTTACGCGGGCTTTCTTCGCCTGCCAGGCCGCTCCGCCCAAAACATCCAGCTGCACCCCTTCGTCTTCCGAACCATAACGGGAAAGCACCTCAATATTTTCCACCGGCACAAAAAGTTTGGCATCATTGGCATAAAGAATTTTCAGACAATCATGAGGCGCCCCGCCGGCCGTAATGTTTTCCAACCCCAGAAAACGCCCCACCCCGTGCTCGATATGAACCACCAGCTCGCCAATATTCAACGAACCTATATCGGCAATAAAATCTTTAGACGTCACCTTGCGTGCCGTTTTGCGATGCTGACGCTCGCCCAGTATATCCTGTTCGGAAATCAGACACCAGCTTTCGCCGCCCTTCACCTCGGGAGCGCTGCGAAATCCCCGGCTCAGGTTCATCACCACCAGCACCACCTGTTTATATGATGCCTTACGCACGGCTTCTTCCCAGTTTTCCGCAAAAGTCGTATCCGTTATGCCGTGCTCGCTGAGCAAAGAAAACAGCCTCTCCCGCGAGCCTTCGGAATAACAGCAGATAATTCGCCGCAGTTTTTTGTTTTCATTCAGATAATTTCCCAGTTCCTTATAAACTTCCGAAGCGCTGATTTGCCGGGCATGCGAAAAATCCCGCCCGGGAATAATTCCCGCATTCAACACCTCATCCCCGCTCGGCGTGCTCAGCGGCGAAAAATAAACCGCCGCCCGCCGCTGCAAAATCTCTTCAAGCTGCTTTTCGTTCAGATACAGCAATTCCGGTTTAACCGGATGATAAATATCAACTTCACCCGTCGTCTTAATCCGCAAAGCCTCCAACCTGGCATGATAATAATCGGCAATACTGTCACACTTGGCCAAAGTGGCATCCTGCACATTTTTTGCCACCACCACCTTTGCCATCGGCAGATAATCAAACAAAACAGGCAGCGGATCTTCATAAAACAACGGCAGCCAGTTTTCCATACCCATATATTTGCGCCCGGAAGACACTGCCTCATACAATTCGTCTTTCTGTCCCTCCGCACCAAAAGCCTCGCGGTATTTTGCCCGAAAGGTTTTTATGCTGTTGGCATCAATCACCACTTCGTTCATCACCTGAAAACAATAAGATTTCAGTTCTCCGGTCGTCCGCTGGCTCATCACGTCAAAAGTACGGATTTTTTCCACTTCGTCGTCAAACAGGTCAATCCGCAGCGGCTCTTTGGTTCCCACCGGAAAAATATCCAGAATATCTCCCCTGACCGCATATTCTCCCGGTTCATACACCTGTTCCACCCGGTTATAACCGTTGATGGAAGCATAATGAATAAAATTGTTGAAATTCAGCTTGCCGCCGACCTTAACTTCATGCATGGCATTAAGAAAAATCTTTTTCGGCGGCAGTTTCTGCAACACTGCCCCCACACTGGTTATAATAACCCGCGGTTCTTTAGACTGCGGACATTCCGCAATCTCTGCCAGGGTTGAAATCCGCTCGGCCTCAATATTGGCATTGGGCGAAACCCGGTCATAAGGCACCGTATCCCACGCCGGAAACTTCAAAACCCGCAGTTCCGGTGCCAAAGCATGAAGCAGCTCCGCCGTACGCTCAAGGGTAACCCCGTCGCTGACGATATAAAGAATATCCTGTTTTAATTCCGCCGCAAAATTTTTAAGCAAAAAAGCGTCATAACCGTCCGCCACCGACGATATTGTATAATTTCCGAATTTGCTGATATCAATCTGCATTGTTTTAAATTCTTAATATTTACATCTGTTAATAAAATATATAGAATACGGATGAATAGCAACATTTTTCTTTCATAATCATAAAAAAAGGAATACGCATGCGCCCGCAGATTCTGTTTCCACTTTTCACCGACATCGCCTCTCTGAAAGGTGTCGGCGCCCGCTACGAAAAACTCATAAAAAAACTCTGCGGCGACAGAGTCGTCAACATGCTCTGGCACCTGCCCTATAATATCATTGACCGCACCTACCAGCCGCAGATTGCCTTTGCCATTGACGGAAAAATTGCCACCATCCGGGCCAAAGTTGTCGAACACGACGCTCCGAAAACCAAAAAACAGCCTTACAAAGTCGTGGTGGAAGACAACAGCGGCCAGATGATTATAAATTTTTTCAAAGTCTATGCCGACTCAATTGCCAAAAATCTTCCCGTCGGCGAAGAGCGCGTCATCAGCGGACGGGTTGAAAGCTTTAACGGCATCAAACAAATGACCCACCCTGATTACATTGTCCGTCCCGAAGACGCCGAAAAGATTATTGGCATTGAGCCGGTTTATCCTCTGACGGCCGGCCTGTCCAACAAAATGCTCAACAAGCTCATCCGCCAGGCTCTGCAGCGGGTGGCCGATTTTCCGGAATGGCAGGAACATAACTTCGTCAAAGAACATCATTTTCTTCCTTTCCGCGAAGCCCTGCTGAAGGCCCACATGCCCAAAACGCTTGACGACATCAGCCCAAACTCCCCTTGTCGCAGCCGCCTGGCCTACGATGAACTCCTGGCCAATCAGCTCACCCTGGCCATTGTCCGCCAAAAGGTCAAAAAACAATCCGGCCGCATTTTGAAAGGCGACGGCAGCCTGCGGCAAAAAATTCTTGCCGCCCTGCCCTTCACCCTGACGGAAGCCCAGCAAAAAGCCCTTAACGAAATTTATCAGGACATGGAAGCCCCCTTTCGCATGCTGCGTCTGTTGCAGGGCGACGTCGGCTCGGGCAAAACCATTGTCGCCCTGTTATCAATGTTAAACGCTGTCGAATGCGGCTTTCAGGCAGCCATCATGGCCCCGACCGAAATCCTCGCCAAACAGCATATGGAAACCATCGCCCCCTTATGTTCGGCCATCGGCGTCCGTGCCGAACTGCTGACCGGCAAAGTCAAAGGCAAAATCCGCCAACAAATATTGGAAGACCTTGCCGCCGGCAAAATCAACATTCTCATCGGCACCCATGCCTTGTTTGTCAACACCGTCACTTTCAAAGACCTGGCTTATATCGTCGTTGACGAACAACACCGCTTCGGCGTCCAGCAGCGTCTGGCTCTGACCGCCAAAGGACACACCCCTGACATTCTGGTCATGACCGCCACCCCCATTCCCCGCACTCTGGTTCTGACCGCTTACGGCGATATGGAATATTCCAAAATCGATAAAGTTCCCGAAGGCCGCAAACCGGTTGACACCCGGGTCCTGCCCCTGAGCAAACTCAATGAAATGGTCTCCGCCCTGCAGCGCAAGCTGGCCGAAGGCTGCCGGGCCTACTGGGTATGCCCGCTGGTTGAGGAATCCGAAAAGACCGATCTCGCCGCCGCTGAGGAACGCTACGCTTCTTTGCAAAAAATATTCGGACATAAAGTTGGTCTCATTCACGGCAAGATGAAAGAAAACGAAAAAGACGCCGTCATGGAAAAATTCAAACAAGGCCAAATCAGTCTGCTGGTTGCCACCACTGTTATTGAAGTCGGCGTTAACGTCCCTGAGGCCACAATTATGATAATTGAACACGCCGAACGTTTCGGCCTGGCCCAGCTGCACCAGTTGCGCGGCCGCATAAAACGCGGTTTTCAGGCCTCCAACTGCTTTCTGATGTACGGCTATCCCCTTTCCGAAACCTCACGCCAGCGGCTGAACATCATGCGCGAAACCGAAGACGGCTTTATCATTGCCGAAAAAGATTTGGAACTGCGCGGCGGCGGCGAAATTCTGGGCACCCGCCAGTCCGGCTTCAGCGAATTCAAAATCGCCGACATGCAGCTTCACCAAAATCTGCTGCTCACCGCCAACAAAGACGCTAAAATGATTATGGCCGCCGATCCTGACTTAAAATCCCCCCGTGGTCAGGCCCTGCGCATCTTGCTGTATTTATTTGAACAAGACGACGCCCTCAAAACCTATTTAGCCGGATAAATTTAATTCAGATATTCAATAATGCGGCTCATCGGCACCAAGGTAATATTTTTCTGCTTTAACGTCGGCAGCCACTCTTTTAGTGCCTCATAAGTCTGACTTTTCGGATGTCCGATGGCCACGGCATAACCGTTTTTGCGGGCAATCTTCTCCGCTGCCGCCAGCTGCCCGAGAATATACGGCTTTTCATTGCGGTTATCCAGAAAAACATGCCGGTGGGCATACTTCACACCATATTTTTTGGCCACTTCTTTTCCCACCGATTTGGGCGTAGTTTTTGAATCCAGAAAAAACAGATCTTTCTGCCGCAAAACATCCATAATATCGGACATCGCCCGCTTGTTTTCCGTAAACTTGCTGCCCATATGGTTGTTTATGCCCCGCACTCCGGGAAACTTCCTAAGCATCTCTTCAAAATTACGGCGCAACGTCTCATCACTCATCTTCACCGTCAACCCGTCCGGTGCCGTATACAAATCACGATGCGGCTCCATCGGCACATGCGCCATAATCTCATGCCCGGCAGCACGCGCCTCGGCAATCTGCTGTTGCAAATGCGGCCCATAAGTCAAAAAAGAAGATGTCAGCGGCATTTTCAAACTGATAATATCCCGCGACCGCCGGACATTCACGCCCATATCATCAATCACCACGGCAATCACCGGCGTTTCAAAATGCACCGGCTTATGCCCTACGGAAATATCAATATCGGTTATACTCTTTTGCGGATAATGAACAAAACCGTCTTCCTCTCTTTTTTCCGGCGCATCGTCGATAATATCTTCCGGCAGTGGCTCTTCATACAACTTATAACTCTGCTCATCCTGCAGAGCGTGTTTTTCGGCATCACCCTCCGGATAATCTTCCGCAACGGACACTTCCTCAAATTCTTCCGAGCTGTTCAACGCTTCTATCAGATAGGCAATATCATCCGCCGCCGAGGGAATCTCCTGCTGCCCGGAAACATTTTCCCCGCCGGAAAAATCAGGACTTTTTTCTGCCGGTTCCGCAACCGGAACATTTTCTTCTCCGTCGGCATCACCGGAAACAGCTTCTTTATCTTCGACCGGCTCCTCCAGCCAAACCGGTTCGTCATTGACAAACCGGGTCAGCTGTTCATCTTCCCGGTGATTAAAAATAAGCGGATGACACAAATAAAAAACAAAAACCAGCAAAAAAACAACAAAAGCCGCTTTCCAGCCTCTGCCCGTCCGGCGGGAAGCCTCACGCTCCCCCCGCCCCTGTTTTTGCCTTATTTTGTTTTTGCCTGCCGACACTTCTAGTCCTTTTTGCGCAAAGTCGGAAAAGCGATAACGTCACGAATGGTCTCGGCACCGGTCAGCAAAATAGCCAACCGGTCTATTCCCATTCCCATACCGCCGGTAGGAGGAAATCCGATTTCCAGCGCATTGATAAAATCTTCATCCAGCATCTGAGCCTCTTCGTCCCCGGCTTCACGGTCGGCGCACTGAGCCTCAAAACGGGCGCGCTGCTCCAGCGGATTGGATAATTCGGAATAAGCACAACCCATTTCCATTCCGGCAACATAAGCATCAAAATGTTCCACCAGACGGGGATTGCTGCGGTGCGTTTTGGCCAGCGGCGAAATATCGCGCGGCATATCCATCACCAGCGTCGGCTGAATCAAATGTTCCTCCACCCGGGCATCAAACACTTCGGAAACCACTTTGCCCCAAGAAATGCAATCAGAAGCATCAATTCCGATTGCTGAAGCCATCGCTTTGGCCTCATCCAGAGTCTGCGCCGCCATAAAATCAGCGCCGGTATATTCCTTAACCAGCTCAAGCATGGACTTTTTCACAAACGGCTGCCCCAGGTCAATCTCTTTGCCGTTAAAACTGATAATCGTTGTCCCCAAAACCTTTTGTGCCACATAACGGATTAAATTGGGAATAAGCTCGGCCATATCATTATAATCGGCATAAGCCTGATAAGCCTCCAAAGCCGTAAATTCCGGATTATGGCTCTTGTCTATCCCTTCGTTGCGGAAATTACGGCCGATTTCAAACACCCGGTCAAAACCGCCGACAACCAGCCTCTTCAAATAAAGCTCCGGCGCAATTCTCAGATACAAATCCATATCCAGCGTATTATGATGTGTAATAAACGGCTTGGCATTGGCCCCGCCCATAATCGGATGTAACATCGGGGTTTCCACTTCCAAAAACCCGTTTTCCTCAAAATAACGGCGGATAGCCGATGTAATCTGACAGCGTTTTTCAAAAATCGCCTTAGCGTCATCATTAACGATAAAATCAACATAGCGCTGACGATAACGGGCATCAATATCCGTTAATCCGTGAAATTTTTCCGGCAGCGGCTGCAAAGATTTTGAAATAATGTCAAATTTTTCCGCAGCAATGGAAAGTTCCCCGCGCGGCGTCCGGCGCACATAGCCCGACACCCCGATAATATCGCCGACATCCAGATTTTTCAACAAACCCAGATCATCCTCACTCAGATGATTCTTGTGGCAAAACACCTGAATCTTCCCGCTGGCGTCTTTCAAGTCAATAAACATACCGCTGTTGCGCACCGCCATGGCACGTCCGGCCACCGTCACCCGGTCTTCGGTATCGGTTCCAGCTTCCAGTTCCTTATACTTATCCTGCAAATCGGCTGCAAAAGCATTCGGCTGAAAACGATACGGATAAGGATTATAGCCTTTCTCCTCCAGAGCATTCAGCTTGGCCAACCTGGAATCCCGGTAAATAGTACTTTCTCCACTCATTATTTTTCTTTCAGTTAAGATTAAAAAAACTCATCTGCTGAAAACTATAAACACATCGCACAAATTTTCAACAAATAATTCGCTTTTCTCCGAAAAAAATACTTTATTTTTCTCATCTTATACACTATAATACACTGTATAAACACGATTAATTGACCATACCCGAACAAAATTCCAAAGAAAGACGCAAGAAAAGATGACGGAAAACAAAAAAGAAACCCTTGTAAAATTGAAAGAACAGCTGAAAGCGGCCAGCTCCCGCGTTTCCAAAAAAATTCGCGACAATGCCGCCACTTATGCCATGCAGGCCCTGGCCGTTGCCGTCCCGAGCAACATTGCCGACGCCACTACTCCGTCAGACAACGACAATGAAAACAGCAAAACCGAAACCGTTTTCAAGGCCAACAGCAGCCGGCTTATGTTAAAACCGGAAAACATCCGTATCACCCCGCAAAAAGTCAATGTCTTGCAGGGCAATCAACTTATTGGCTATGAATTTCACAATGAAGCCACCGACAGTTTCGGACACAAAATTCAGGACTTTCCCGATGCCACCAAATATTCCATCTGGGACGTCACCTACAAACGCGAAGTCGGAACCGAAAAAAATCCCGTCGGCGTCTGGAAAAGCTATGCCGGCAGCATGCAGTTCAACCGCAGCAACGCCGTTAATGTTGCCATCTACGCCATGCTCAAACCGCAATACAACAAAATCGGCAAAAAATTCTTTAACCCCAACCGCACCGGCAATGTTGAAGACTTCAACAAAGCGCTGAAAAACTTCAAAACGGCTTATGCCCAAAACGGCAACCTGGCGCTCCACTTCGGCAACAAAGACCGGCTGCGTCTGGCTCAGTTTATCGTTCCCGATTTCAAACGGGTCTTTGAAAAAGAAGGTATGGAAAACCCCGAGGAATTTTTAGCCCTGCAGCGCAACTATACTTCTGACAGTTATGTATCTTTTGACAACACCAATTTTCAAAAGATTATAAACACGCTCAAGAAAAACAACATCAAAATCCAGGATGTTTCCTGGGCCGTCGTGGGAATGTGGTGCGCCAAACAAATCGCCACCGGCAATTTCTCCGGCATAGAAGCCACTTTGCGGGGAAAAACGTTGTCGCAAATAAATTCGGAAGAATACATCAATACCCTGTCTGCAAAATTTCCGTCAGTATTCGTAAAAGGCAGCGGAAAAAGCGCATCAGATTTTGCCAGACAACATTATAAGGAACCGCCCTCAATCACCACCATGCGCGAACTTTCCATCATGACCGGAGACAAAAGCATCTTCCGGGACTATGTAAAACTCCTGGCCGGCAACGGCAGCAAAGGCGTCACCTATGCCCAGGCCCAAAGCCGCTCCGAGATTGATTTTTCAACAGCCTATGAAATGCTGGCCAAAACCAAAGGACGCAATTAACGCAATAAAAAACTTGACAGCATAACGGATAAAAGATAGAACATTATTAGTACAAAATAGTGTTCTGTTTTTTTGTGGAGAAACCGATGCTGACTGAAAAACAATATAAACTTCTGATGTATATCAACAAAGTTTTGAAAGAAACCGGCTGCGCCCCCTCTTTTGAAGAAATGAAAAACGCCGTTGGTCTCAAGTCAAAATCCGGCATCCATGCGCTTATTGAAGCCCTGATTGAAAGGGAATTCATTCGCAAACTTCCCCACAAAGCCCGGGCGTTGGAAGTTGTCCGCCTGCCGAAATTCAAACCCAAAGCCATCATTGAAGAAGAAAAAAAACGTGAACAAGCCTTAAAAAACAGCTCGGCACAAATCCCTCTTTATGGCAAAATCGCCGCCGGAACCCCTATTGAAGCCATTGCCGACGAAACCGAAACCATTTCCGTCCCCTTTGAAATGGTCAGTCACGGACAGTTCTATGCCCTGACCATTGAAGGTGAATCCATGATTGAAGGCGGCATTTTCGACGGTGACACCGTCATTATCAAACGCTGCGACACCGCCAACAACGGCAACATCGTCGTCGCCCTGGTAGACGATTCGGAAGCCACTCTGAAAATATTCAAACGCGACGGCAACGACGTCCTTCTCATTCCCATGAACAAAGATTATGAAACCCGGCGCCTCTCCGCCGCCCGGGTAAAAATTCAGGGAACTCTCGCCGGCCTGCTGCGCACCTACCACTAACCCGCCCCGCCCTCTTTTCTGATATAGTTTTCTTTTTTCCCCTCACTATCCTTGGACATAGTGTTCTTTTTTCTTTACCTTTCTTCACCTCTCCCTCCGAGGGCCTAAAATCTTTTCCCCACATCCCCCTCCCTAAAAACTCAGTCCCCTTTATATCTCCCCTCCCTGAAAACTCAGGGAGGGAAAGGGAGGGTTTCACCTTCAAACAAAAAAACTGTCATCCCTCGTTCAGCGCCAGTCTGAACGTCAAGGGATCTTCCTTATTGCCCTCTCCCCTTTCAAAAGGGGAGCCGGAGGGGTTAAATATCAACCGTACCCTTTTCCAGCCCGCTCTCACCCTTACTATCCTCCAATCTTTTCTTCTCTGTCATACTCCGGCTTGCCCGGGAATCCAGGTAAAAAATCATCCTTTTATCCTCCCCCTGAAACCTTTTCCAAAAATTCCCCCTCCCTGAAAACTCAGGGAGGGAAAGGGAGGGTTTCACCTTCAAATAAAAAACTGTCATCCCTCGTTCAGCGCCAGTCTGAACGTCAAAGGATCTTCCTTATTGTCCTCTCCCCTTTCAAAAGGGGAGCCGGAGGGGCAAATATTAGCCTTACATCCTCTCCCTCACCCGCGTCACTCCGTTCCGCAAGTTCTCCCCTCCCTAAAGACTTAGGGAGGGTCGGGGAGGGTTTCATTCATCATAAACAAAACCTCGTCCGATTTTCCGTCTTAGCTCAAAATTAACTATTTACAATAATTAAAATATCTGTTATTATAAGATTCGTGACGACAACAACAAGACAAAGGTGATATTATGATGAAATTATCCAAAGCATTAATGTTTATTTCAGCATCAGGGCTGCTGTTTATACCCTGCGGCATATCTTTGGCGGCTTATTTGCCTCGGTCATCTCTTCCGGATGCGATTACATCTGTCTATAACACACACTTCACATACACCTCTCATCCGGAGGAAATGTTGTTGTCTTCTGCCCTTTATCCCCTCCCTAAAGACTTAGGGAGGGGTTGGGGAAGGTTTCACAACACCACCCTTATCCAACTCGCCTCGGTGTGTTTTGTCACCGACACCAACGACTGTACCGGAAACAATTTCTTTAACGCCGACAACGATGACACCGGACACGGCACCCCCGGAGGCCCTGGAAATGGTGATGATTATGACCTCGACAACGCCGAACGTTGCAAAAAGGAAGGCTACACTCAAACCTCCTGCCTCCCCGGTGAAACGCCAGCAAACCCCTGCCCCTATGACAACTCCATCTTCGCCGAATGCACCTGTCCTGCCGGATACACCACTTGCGAAAGTCCTTATTTCGGCGTCGGTGAAGCCTGCGGCAACAAATATGCCTCCTGCGAATGTAATCCCTGCACCGGTTACGATTATACTTCCGTCCCCGAGGGCTATGTCCAGGAAGGAGAATCCTGCCTCGGTTGTGATGGTCAGGAACATTTCAAGATAAAACCCAATCCCTGCGACGGCTTCTTAGACTGCGGTTCCATGGGCGGCGATACCGGCGCAAACTCCTGCCTTTCGGGAACAACCACCTTGTACGACAATTGCAAACCCTGCCCCAACCTCGGCACCCTCTCCTCCTGCCCTGCCGGATACAGTTGCACCTTTGAGGAATGCTCCGGCCTCTCTTACAAATCCGGATGCAGCCCGAATTATACCTACTTCTGCACCCAGCCGCAAACAGACTGCCGGGCTTTGGGATATACCGAAACTTCATGCAGCGGCTCCGCCCTGAAATGCCCTTATAATCCAACCCTTTTGTTCTGCTTATAATTATTGCTTAGGAGAAACATCATGAAATATTTCCTGCTCACCGTCTCAACCCTCGGATTAATCTCCCCGGCTTTTGCCCAAACTTCCGAAATCAACTGCACGCCCGCTCCGGACTGCGCCTCCCTCGGCTACACCGAAAGCTCATGCCCCAACGGCACCGGACTCAAATGCCCCTTCGGTGATAAATGGTTCTGCGCAGAAGAAAAAACTCCCGAATGTCAGCCCAAAGACTGTTCCAATTATCCCCTCCGTCTGGAACAAATCACTATCGGCTCCGGCACCTACAAACAATGTGTCCCCGGCTGCGGAGACAACACGCCCCGCTACAAATTCGTCAGCTGTAACGACGGATATTATGAAAGCAGCGGAAAATGCATAGAAAATTCATGCAATAATTACCCATACACCTCCAAACCCTCATCCATTGACCATTGCCTGACCATCGGCTCCTGCAAAAGAGGAAACACAACCGTTTACGGCTGCACCAAATGCGAAGACGGATACGGAGATAAAAATAGAATCAGCTCCTCATTTGAAGGAAACTGCCCGCAAATTCAATGCAGTGATTACTGCTATGTCAAACAGGGAATCTTCTCTCTGGACAGCTTTGATCAACTAACACGTCCGACAAATTGTGGATACTTAGGATATGAAAGTTGCTTCAAAGGACAAACCCTGTATTACCGCTGCGGTGCCTTGTTCGGCTGTGATCTCTGACACACCCAAAGCGGCCAGCCTTTCGACTGACCGCTTTTCCCTATCCGGGACGATTTTACCTCAAAACCGCACCGGTCTTTTTCCCGACTTCCACTTCAACTTTTTTCATCAAAGTTTCAATTTCCTTATCGGTAAAAGTCGCCTCACTCGGCTGGAAAATCAGCGCTATAGCCACAGACTTCTTACCTTCCGGCAGATTTTCGCCCTCATAAACGTCAAACACCCGGACATCGGTAATATGCTTGCGATCAGCATTTTTAGCCGCCGCAATAATATTAACCGCCGGAACATTTTTCTCAACCACAAAGGCCAAATCCTTGTCCACCGGCTGAAACGGCGAAAGTTCCAGCTTTTTGCGCGCCTTGTCATGAGAAACGCGCGGCAGCGGAATATTATCCAGATTAACCTCAAAGGCAACCACCCGCTGCTTAATGCCGAATTTTTTCAGCACAGCCGGATGAATTTCGCCAAAATAAGCCATCACGTTTTTACCAAGCCTTAAAGCACCGCTGCGTCCCGGATGATAATAAGCCGGAGCATCAGTCGTCACCTGGGCATTCTCCCACGGCCCGTTCGCCGCCGCAATGGCCGCCAACGCATCAGCCTTGGCATCAAAAACATCATACGGACGAACTTCGCCGATCCAGCTTTTGGCCGAAGTCATACCGCAACGCACACCGCCGGCCGCAGTATACTGTTCTCCCGGATTACGTCCGTAAAATTCCGGCCCGGCTTCAAACAACGCCAGATTGGGATAACCGCGGGCAATATTGTTTTTAACCGCAATCAGCAGATTAGGCAAAATCGAAGGCCGCATCTCATCAAGCTCCGCCGTAATCGGATTATACAGCAGAATTGCCTCCTCGGAACGACGGAAATCCTTTGCCGTTTTGGAATCCGTAAAACTCCAGGTAACCGTTTCCAGCATTCCCCGGTTTGCCAGCTCATGCTTAACCGTAACCACCCGCTGCTGCGCCGGTGTCAAAACCTGCTTGGGAAACTTGCCGTGAGGCAATGTCTCTGCCGGAATTGTATCCAGCCCCACCATCCGCACGACTTCTTCAATCAAATCCTGCTCACAGTCGATATCCCCGCGCCAGGTCGGCGAAACTGCCTTGATTTTTCCGTTTTCTTCGGAGGTTACAAAGCCAAGATGATTCAAAATCTCAACTATTTTATCTTTTGAGACATCAATTCCGACAAAACTCTTCATCCTTTCCGGACGCAGATAAGCCACTTTCGGCTGATAATCTTCTTTGCCGTCCATTTCCATGTCCGAAACCTCGCCGCCGCAAATTTCCGTAATCAGCTGCACGGCATAATCCGAACCCAAAACATTTGACTTCGGATCCACCCAGCGTTCATAGCGGTAACGGGAATCGGAATCAATCTGAAACTTGCGTCCCGTCCGGGCAATTACCACCGGATTAAACAAAGCGCATTCCACAAACACGTTAACCGTATCCGCGCTGCAGCCTTTTTCCGCACCGCCCATAATGCCGCCCAGACACTGAATGCCTTCATCGTCGCAAATTCCCAGCGACTTATCGTCAAGCGCATATTCCTTATCTTCCAGCGACACAAATTTTTCACCAGGCCTGGCCATCCGAATGGTTATGTTCCCTTTCAGCTTATCCGCATCAAACACGTGCAGCGGCCGGGCCAAATCATAATTAATATAATTCGTCACATCCACCAGCGGCGAAATCGACCGCAGCCCGATGGCCGCCAACCGGTCTTTCATCCACTTCGGCGTCTCGGCCTTGTTGTTCACCCCGCGGATATAGCGCCCCACATACACCGGACAAGCCTCATAATCTTCAACTTTTACTTTAATTGGCGAGGCGAAGCTGCCATTTTTCTTTAAAATTTTCAGCTTTTTCAACTTACCCAGTCCGGCCGCGGCCAAATCACGGGCAATTCCTCTCACTCCGAGACATTCCGCCCGGTTCGGGGTAATTGAAATTTCAATCACCGGATCAACATTCAACACCTGCGCCGCCGGCACGCCGACAGGCGTATCCGCCGGCAGTTCGATAATACCGCTGTGATCTTCGCCAATCCCCAGCTCTTTTTCCGAACACATCATGCCAAAACTTTCCACTCCGCGGATTTTCCCGACCTTAATCACCTCGTTAAATGCCGGAATCAATGTTCCCACCGGAGCAAAAACGCCGATCATTCCTTCATGACAATTAGGCGCTCCGCACACAACCTGCAGCGTCTCTTTGCCGTTATTAACCTTCAACACATGCAGATGATCCGAGTCCGGATGCATTTCCAGCCGCTCGACTTTTGCCGTAACAAAACCGCCCAGCTGACCGGCCGGATTAAAAACTTCTTCAACTTCCAGACCGATTTTGGTAAGCGTTTCCGCAATCTCGTCAACACCGGCATCCGTCTCCAGATGTTCCTTTAACCACGATATACTGAATTTCATCTTGCACTGCCTCCGTTATTGCTTAATCCCCCTGTCATTGACGAAAAATCCAACGGCATAAAACCATAATGCTTCAGCCAGCGGACATCCGATTCAAAAAACGTTCTCAAGTCGGGAATACCGTATTTCAGCATGGCCAGACGGTCGATTCCCATGCCAAAGGCAAACCCCTGATATTCCTCGGGATCTATACCGCCGGCCCGCAACACGTTGGGATGAACCATACCGCAGCCCAAAATCTCCAGCCAGTCTGTTCCGGCCCCGATTTTAAGCTCATCCTTTGTTTTCAGACAACCGATATCCATCTCGGCCGACGGTTCGGTAAACGGAAAATATGACGGACGGTAGCGCACCGGAATATCATCCAGCTCAAAAAACGCCTTCACAAAATCATACAGGCAGCCCTTGAGATGAGCCATTGTAATATTTTTATCAATCACCAGCCCTTCCACCTGATGAAACATCGGCGTATGCGTAGCATCATAATCCGAACGATAAGTTCTCCCCGGCGCCACAACGCGGATAGGCGGCCGCTGCCGCTCCATTGTCCGGATCTGCACCGGTGACGTATGCGTTCTCACCACATAGCTGTCATCAAAATCATCGCTGTTTTTGTTGGGAATATAGAAAGTATCCTGCATCTGCCGCGCCGGATGGTTTGCCGGCATATTCAGGGCATTAAAGTTATGAAACTGATCTTCGATATCAGGTCCTTCCGCAACCTCAAAACCCATCTCGCCAAAGATAGCCACAACTTCCTCATAAATTTTCGAAACCGGATGAATCCGTCCCTGGTTTTCCGGCCGCACCGGCAGCGTAACATCCACCGTTTCCCTGGACAGCTTCTCATTCAGTTCTTTTTCGGCCAGTTCCGCCCGACGGACATTCAGCGCTTCTTCCACTTCTGACTTAAGGACATTCAGCCTTTTGCCCATTTCGATTTTCTGCTCAACGGGCAAAGCTCCCATCCCTTTCATCAACTCGGTAATCCGGCCTTTTTTGCCCAGCAGGGCCACCCTTGCCTCGTCCCAGGACTTCAAGTCTTCCGCCTTGCTGACGGCTGCCAGCATTTCTGTTTTCAAACTTTCAATATCTTCCATATTTTTCACCTGTGGCAAACATTTAAAAATACAAAAGAGTTAACCGAAAAATATTCTCAGTCAACTCTTTAATTTCAAACTCTGATATTAAATTCTGACGGTGATACGCTGTTTCTTTGACCACCTTTCCTCAGGACATCTCTGGAAACTTCAAAGGATTTTCATCTGCCGTCGAAACCAAACCTCCGACAAACTGCGCCTCCTTCTCACTCCCCTTTCCGACCCTGGCCGTTTTCCGGCTCTCGGTCGTCCGCCCCGGGAAAAATCAGATTTACTTGCTCAAAGCAGCTTTTGCCTTCTCAACCAGAGAAGCAAAATGTGCAGGCTCTTTCAAAGCAATATCAGCAAGGACTTTTCGGTCGAGTTCGATGCCGGCTTTGATAAGCCCGCTCATAAATCGAGAGTAAGTCATATCATTCAAACGCGCAGCAGCATTAATTCTCTGAATCCACAAAGCGCGGAAACTTCTTTTCTTGGCTCTTCTGTCGCGATAAGCATACTGTAAAGCTTTTTCAACCTTTTCAACGGCAACACGGAAAACATTGTTTGAACGTCCTCTGTATCCTTTGGCCATTGAGATAATCTTTTTGTGACGGGCATGAGCCGTCATTCCTCTTTTAATACGAGACATCTGACAATTCCTCCTTAAATATATGGCATATACTGTTTAACAATCTTCACGTCAACTTCGTTCAGCAAAGTTGTGCCGCGAGCCTGTCTTTTCATTTTTGTACCTTTATTAAAAAGCAGGTGTCTCTTATTGGCAAAATTTCTCTTCAGCTTGCCTGTTCCGGTCACGCTGAAACGCTTTTTGGCGGCGCTTTTTGTTTTTAACTTAGGCATTTTGCTTCCTTTCTGAAAAAATTATTGTTCGGATGCATTGCAGGCGCTCTGGCATGCCGTTTAGCACAGATTCGCCCCGTCATCGGACTGCCTTATACACTTTTTTTTCACAAAAAGCAAGCCCTTTCTTCAACTTTTTGCAAAATATCCCGTCAAGTGCTAAAAATAGTTATTGACACACAACAAAATATATGTTAATGTAAAATCATAAAAATATTATTATGTTTAACTATTAAAACAAAAGCGATATGAATACAAAAAATCTCCAAGAGCTGATCATTCAAAATGAAGTAGAAAACAACAACCGCACCTGCAAATGCATTGCTGTTTTAACCGGACGCTTTCTCCCCAAACTCTGCATGGCAAACAACTACACCATTGACCTGCTGTCAATGCAAAAACGCCTGCAAGACCTGGATGAAGGAGGCTGGATTGTTTTCGGACGAGACAGGGCTTTCTGCGATATTATCGTATCAAACACTGATCGCACAATATCCAGAATCCACTGTTACATAAAAAAATGCGAGAACAAATTCCAAATTTTTGACTGCTCGCTAAACGGAACCAGAGTCGTATTCTAAACGGCTTTTGCAACAAAGAACGGGAAAACTTATCGTTTCCCGTTCTTTTCATTTCCCCTAACCTTTTTTTCCCCTCTGCCTCTCCAGGTCAAACAAATCATCCCAACCTTCTCCCTCTGAAACCTTTGCTCCACATCCCCTCCCTGAAAACTCAGGCTCCTCTATCACCCTCCCTGAAAACTCAGGGAGGGCTGGGGAGGGTTTCATATTCAAACAAAATAAAACTGTCATCCCTCGTTCAGCGCCAGTCTGAACGTCAAGGGATCTTCCTTATTGCCCTCTCTCCTTTCAAAAGGGGAGCCGGAGGGGGCAAATATCAACCGCTTTTCTTACCTCTCCCTCTGAGGGGAGAGGTCGGAGCGCAAGCTCCGGGTGAGGGTGACAATCAAGTATCCTTACATCCTCCCCCTAAAGACTTAGGGCTGGAGACAGAAAATATCTCCAGCGGAAATATTTTCAACGACAGGCGACAGTTTGTTAGCTCATAAGCTAGCGGCAGCGAAGCGAAACGAGCGTTACAAACCGAGTGACCGCAGCGACTTAGCAAACGCAGTGAGCTTAGGAGCCAGAAAGTAGGAGGGGGTATGACAATGTCATCCCTCGTTCAGCGCCAGTCTGAATGTCAAGGGATCTTCCTTATTGCTCTCTCCCCTTTAGAAAGGGGAGCCGGAGGGGACAAATACCAGCCTTATATTCTCCCCCTAAAATATTAGGGGGAGCAAGAGGGGGTTTTAAAACCCCGTCCATTTTTCCGTCATTATATTTAAAATATACATTGATTATTTGCAAAATATCTGTTATGATAAGATTCGTGAAGACAACAACAGACAGGTGATATTATGATGAAATTATCCAAAGCATTAATGCTGTCCGTTTCCGGACTGTTTCTTACGTCCGGCAACAGCACCGCTTCAATTCATAATTTAACATCTTTCAACACTCCGGGTGCGGTTACATTTGTCCACACACCTTATACACACACCTCACACTCGGAAGAGACGTTGTTGTCTTCATTTGAAGATTTAGCTGGATTTACTCCCCCTAAAAACTTAGGGGGAGATAGAGAGGGTTTCAAACCCACCCTTTCCCTCCCTAAATCTTTAGGGAGGGTAGAAAAAAGACAGGGTGATAATAAAAATATCCAACTCGCTGCGACCTGTTTTGTAACCGATACCTCGGCCTGTTCGGGGAATGAATTCGGAGGCAACAATGCCGATGATGACGGGCATGGGGCTCCCGGAGGGCCGAGCGACGGTGATGATTATGATTTAGACAATGCCGAGCGCTGCCGTCAGGAAGGATATACCCAAACATCCTGTCCCAAAGGTCAGGAACCTTCCAACACCTGTCCCTACGATAGTGATTATTTCGAAAAATGTGTTTCTTCCTGTCCCTCAAATTATGTAACTTGTGAAGTCCCTTACTATGGCGTCGGTGAAGACTGCGACGGAAAATACGCCTCATGTGAAAAAGACACTGAGCGTGCCTGTCAGGAACTTAACCCCGATTATGTTGACGAATGCGGCACCGGACAACAATTAAGTGATGACAGATGTTCTTACGACAATACTTACGGAACCTGCTGCAACACCTGTTGGGACTATGCTTACACCCTGGAATCAATACCTGATGGTTATATTCAGGACGGAGAACCCTGCATTACATGCGATGGGCTCGCTTTTGTAAATGCAAAACCCAATCCCTGTGACGGTTTTATGGACTGCGGCTCCATGGGCCCCGACACCGGCGCAAACTCATGCCTCTCCGGCAATCAATTGAAATACAGCAACTGCAAACCCTGCCCAAACCTCGGTTCCCTCACCTATTGCCCGGAACATTTTACCTGTACCTATGAGGAATGCTCCGGCCTCTGGTATAAAACCGGCTGCCAGTCCGGCTATGACTGGAACTCAAGCTCCCAAACCTGCACCCAACGATGCGAATACAAAGGAACTTTAAGCTATTGCCCGGCTAATTATACTTGTAACTATGAAGACTGTTCCGGCAAATATTACAAGACCGGCTGCCAGCCGGGCTATGATTGGAATGCCGGCTTCCAGACTTGTACGCAGCAATGCGAGAATAAAGGAACTTTGACTTCTTGTCCGGCACCTTTCACCTGCCACTATGAAGACTGCTCCGGCAAATATTACAAAACAGGCTGCCAAAGCGGCTACGACTGGGATGCAAGCTCACAAACCTGCACCGCCCAGTGTGACGACAACTGCCCGAACGGCTATTCACCAACCAACAACAGCGAATGCTACGACACGGCCGTCACCGAATGCGGCACCATCTGTTATAAAGAAAAACCTTGTTGCCGGCAATATCTGTCTTCTGAAACAAAATACGGATGTTCATGCAGCTGCGAAACTAGCGGATCAAGATACGTTCTTATAATTCACAAAACAAAATACTTTTATGATGAACACGGAGAAATAATCGATACGGGCTCCGAAAAAGAATATCACAACTATTTCGCAACCATAGAAGAATGTGAAGAGAGAAAATCAGACCTTTCCCAATGCAACATGTCTTGCGACTCATTTGCTAGCTCAAGCTACAGTGAAATTTGTGAATAAAAAAACTGCGGTGCAGTTTTGATAAAATCAAAAACAAGCACCGCAACTTCGATTAATGTATCAGGAATCCGAGGATCACCGCAATAACGATAATTCTCAGGGCCCAGATTCTGACCGGTTCTGACCAAGCCCAAACCCAGCCCACAAAACTCCAGAAATTAATCCACAAAAAACGCACCACCACACAAATAGTAAGTGCAACACAGAAAATATAAAATATTTCCATATATAAAATTTTTTAAGTTAAACATCAAATTTTAAGGCATCATCCCGAAAAACAACGCCAAAACATAAGATATCATAACCGGGAAAAGTCCGCTCATCAGTCTTACAACCAATTTGCCAACAAAACCACACAATAATCAACAACTCAAAACTTACCCATAACAATATCTTTACAAATATTATTATAGCATAAATTGGTTACCAAAACAATAATTTTCAGTCAGTTGGACGCACAGTCGGCCACAAACCGCTTTGCAGCTGAGCCAGACTCTCGGGCTTCCGCCCTGCCCTCATTTCATAAATCCAATAATTCGCCATCACCCGCTCAATATAAAGACGCGTCTGCTGCGCCGGCAAAACCTCAATAAACAACAGCGGATCATTTTGATATTTTGCCTTTTTCTTCCATTTCATCAAGTTTCCGGGCCCTGCGTTATAAGCCGCGGTCATAAAAAACAAATTACCGTCGATATAATCCTTTTCCAACAGATAATTCACATATTTCCGCCCGGTTTCAATATTATACGCCGCATCAAAAAGCTTGCTCCGGTCTCTTTTAAGCTGATTATCCTTCTGCACATAATAAGCCGTGCTCGGCATCAGCTGCATCAAACCGCACGCTCCGGCAGAACTGACCGCCCGGGGATTAAATCCCGATTCCTGCCTGATCAGCGCCAACACCAACGCCGGATCCGCCAGATTATCCTTTGCCGGCAGCCAGTCCGGAACCGGATAAGCCAGGCTGTCATAAAACACCAGACGGTCATAATCCTTCAAATCATTGGAAATCTTAATTGCCAAACCATGCCGGTCATATTTTTCGCTCAAGAACAGCATCGCCTCTTTTTGGGTTTCGTTCATGGTCGTATAAGCATTGCGCAGCTCGGCCTCGGCCAAATCCGGCCTCTTGGCATGAAACAAAGCCACCGCCCGCACAATCGCCGGCGACAATAACAAATCCTTGGCATACTGCGAAGTTGAAAAATCGTTCCAGTAAGTTGTTTCACTCCAGTTATAATCCAACGGCTTCCCCAAGGTATAGGCAGCTAAAATTCCATAGAATGTACGCTGATACCGCGCCGCTGTTTCCAGTTGCTGCTGAGCCTTTTGAGTGCGTTTCAGTTTCATATTGGCGCGAAAAGCCCAATACGCTCCGGCCGCTTCCAGCCATTCGTCATTATTTTTTAAGGCTCCCAGTTTGGAAAAATAATTTGCCGCCTGCTGATATTTTCCCATCCGCCACGACGCCAGACCACCCACCCAGTAAGCCGTGGCACTGTGGCTGCGCCGGGCTGGTTTACGCGACCATTGCTCCGCCAGCTTGTCATAATTATCCAGCAGATACGACAACGCCAGCCGGGCACTCAGCTCATCCCAATATTTATCGGGAATAAGCATCCGAAAACGTTTGTTTTCCAAAACACTGCGCGCCAGCCGGGTCTTTCCGCGGTTGATATAATTATAAAACTTCTTCACCCGGCCGATAACCCATGTTTTGTTCTTGGAATTCAAACGGGCATAAGCCTCGCTTTCCGCATTCAACAACGGTTTCCCGTACATACCGTCCCCGCAGGAAAGCGGCATGTTCAAATCTTCCTTGGCACCCTTTCTGCCCGCCAGCCGGTATATCCGGGCGGCCTGCGGATGATCGGCATATTCAATCAGCCAGTCCTTTAATTCTTCATAAGTCGATTTATATCCGGAAGACAAATATTTTTCCGCCAGCACATGCCCCCGCAACAACGGACTTTCCACTTCGGAAAACAGATCGTCAGCCTTTTCATAATCATTGTTTTTCAAAGACTTAAATATATTTTTATAAAGCTTTACATCATCTCTGCTGATAACATTTTCGGCAATCATACCGGCATAAATATCTGCATCGATTTTTTCAGACAACACACCGGCACTTGCCGCTTCCGTTGCAGCCAGATAAAGCAGCACAAAAAATAACAAAACCCTTCTTAGCAATTGTTTTCTCTAAATATTATCTTTTACGTAACCAGCGTATTTTAGACGCACACTCTTCCTGCGACATTTTGGCAACCCGGCACCTGTTAACAATAATATTCGGAATCTTATCCATAGAATAACATCCCTCACCCACCAGCGTATAATCCACATAAGCATCCACATTCGGAATAACATCATTAAAGCTGAGCGCCGTTTCCATCTTCGGCCATTTCAGCTTCACCCCCAAACTGTTAAGCTTCCGGTCCAGAGTCGTCGTCATAACGAAACGTACATCACAGCGCACTTCTCCGCCGATGGTTTTATTAACTGAAAAATTGGTATAATAAAGAAAAATAAAATTTGTTTCTTCCGGCGATCCGTCCGACCCCACCATCTGAATGGCAACTCCGCCTCTTTCACTGCCGTCCTTTGTCGGCATAAGCGGAGCTCCCCACGCTTTTTCGCCGGAACTTTCAGACTCTTCCGTTTTTTTAACCGGCTGTTGCACGGCAGAAGATTGCCTTGACTGAGTTCCGTAACGCTGGGCATTGGTTTTCCAGTTTCCCGTTTGATAACTGCTTGCCGCCGGCTGAGACGGCGAACCAAACATCTGAGCATCGGCCGGCATGCCCCCAAACAGGCATACCGCCGCCGATACCAAAAATGTCAAACGAAAAACTCTCATCACTTAGCCGACATTCGGGGAATTATATTTAACCTTGCTCTTATCCTTTTTAACCGCGGCTCCTTCCGCAGCCGGAGCATATCCGCCCAAACCGTTATCTGCACCGACAACATTTGTTCCGTCTTTGGCATTACGAACGGCATTCAGCAAATCTGTCGGAGCTGGCGTGGCCTCTTTCTCGGCCGAAGGACGGGAAGCGTCGTCCCCGGCAGACGAAGCATCAGCTGCTGCATCATTCTGCGCCGGACTTGTATTCCCGGCAGCTGCACTTCCGCCGTCATTTCCGGCATTCCCGGACATCCCGCTGTTACCGGCGCCTGCCTGAGCCGCCCCGGCCGCAGAATTTGCCGCACCGGCAGGATTATCCGCTCCGCCCGACGGATCGGATGCGCCGTTCCCGACCGATTCAGACGCACTGCCGGCAGCATCTGGGAACAACGTTGAAATTCTGGATTTCAAAGCCTCGTTTGAAGCCTCCGAAGAACCGGAAGCAGGATTTTCCCCGTCCAAATCTTCGGCATTTATATCTCCCTTAATCTCGGATAAAACTTTTGAAACTTTATTAATCTCGGTCACCACCGCATCATACTGGGTATTAATATCCCGGCGGTCCTGCGCCCGCTTATTTTCACTCAGAGCCTTGTCTTCTTCATAGGAAACAGGCTTAAACTCGCGATAATATTCCGGATCTGTCGGCGAAACAAATTTGAACAACCCGTCGCAGTTTCCGCCTTTGTTATTGGTGGAAACCGGAGACACCCGCTCCTTGGAAGCCGCCGCGATAACGGAACAGTTTGTTGCAGAGCTTTTAACATCGCCGATAAGCAGGAAACAACGGTCAGACTGCAGCCTGTTGCGAACGGTCACCTGAGTAAAAGGCTCAATCTGCGGAACATCGATTGAAGTAGAAACCGATGGCGGCGTAACGTTTTCGGTTTTGGAATAAGACCGCCCGCTTTTCTTTTGTTCGGCCTTTTTCTCATCATTCACCAGAGCCGTAACCGTTTCATCCGTCCAGGTCAGGTTCAATACAGCCGCACGTAAAGCACTATTGGAACGATTATACAAAGTCGTATCAAAATCACAGGCAACAACAGCCCCGTCAGCGTTTTTCACCGGCTGCACATCATGAATTTTGAACAAAATATTTTCCTGAGCGGACTGCTGGGCATTTGCCGCCGAAACACATCCGGCCATCACCATTCCCAACACGGAAAGAAAAACTTTTTTATTTTCAGTCATGTTATTTCCCTATATTATAAAAGTTATTGGCTCTGCCTAATAATAATTCAGTTTCTTGCAAAATACCATCAAATTATGAATAAAGTGATAACACTCTGGATAAATCACGATATTTTTTTCTTCAGGCGCAGAAAGTCCGCCCATATCTTGGCTTTTTGTCCGGCATTCCGCAACAGATAAGCCGGATGAAACGTTGCCATAACCGCCACGCTGTTTCCGTCTTCCGTCTTATATTCCAGCCACTTGCCGCGCATTCTGGAAATCGGCTCCTCATTTTCCAGCAAAGCATTCGCCGCACTTCCGCCCAGCAGCACCAACACCCTGGGTTTAACCAACTCAATCTGCCGCCGCAAAAAAGGCAGACACACCGCCACTTCTGCCGTCGTCGGCGTGCGGTTCCCCGGCGGCCGCCAGGGTAATACATTGGTAATATAAACATCGTCACGGGCCAGCCCCGCCGCCTGAATAATCTTATCCAGCAAATGTCCGCTCCGCCCCACAAAGGGGATGCCCATCCGGTCTTCATCCGCCCCCGGGGCCTCACCAATAAGCATAACCTCGGCCTGTTCGTTTCCGCCGCCGAAAACTGTTTTATTGGCCGTCAGTTTCAGGGCGCAGCCGTCAAAACCTTCCACCAGTTTCCGCAACTCGGCAATCGAAGTTGCCGTCTTACACAGTTCCCGGGCATTTTGACAGGCATTAACCGTTGCCTGAGCCAGTTCGGTTGTCGCAGCGCGTTTAACCTCCGATTCGCTCACCGCCGCCGGCGCCGGTACAGTTTTTCTCAAAGCCGACACGACTGCCGCCGCCCTGATGCCCTGTTCCTCCGGCTTCTTGTCCAAAACAAAAGGCTCATCCCCGGCGGTTTCCTCCACCCCGGCCAGCACATACCATTCCAACAGGCTTTTCAGGTTTATATCTGCATTTTCTTCAATCATAATCTTAAAATAATAACTATGCATTTTTTTTGCAAGAACTATCATCCGATAAACTAAAGATTTACACATATTTTATAAAATCCTGTTGTATGATAAAAAAATTTCGATACAATACAAAAGCATTATAACTTCCGGCTCTTTGCCGGAACGAAAAATCTTGGGAAGCAATCAATGGCCAAATACATCAGTCTGTTAACAATTTTTATCAGTTTGATAATTTTCAATTCCTGCGCGGAAAAATCCCTTTCGCCGGCACATTCGCCGGTTACTGCGGCCATACCCTCTTCCCTTTCCGCTTCGGCGCTTGTTTCCTCGGGCAAAACAGCTTCTTACGGCCCTTATCTTGCCGGCCGGGTGGCACATCTGCGCAAAGATTTCAATAAAGCGGCCGACTATTATATCATTGCCCTTCAGCACGATCCCGACAATGCCGAGCTGCTCAGCCGCATATACATCATTCTCGCTTCCCAGGGACGCATTCCCGAAGCCGCCAAATACGCCGAAGCTTCTCTTAAAAAGGGCGATTCCAATAATTTCACTCATATCATCATGGCCGTAAATGCCATGAAAAACAAACAATACGACCAGGCGCTTAAAGCTCTTGATAAAATGGGCAGCAATCCGATTTACACCGGTTTCATCACCCCGTTGATATCTTCCTGGATATATGCCGCTCAGGGCAACAAAGACCTGGCGGTAAAAGAACTTTCCGTCCTGCAAAAAGAACCAACGCTGAAATCGCTTTATCATCTTCAGGCCGGTATGGTTTACGATTATTTCAATGATGAAGAAAACGCCCGCAAAAACTACGAATACATCGTTAATGAAGAAAGCAGCGAAATGTCTTTCCGGGCTCTCCAGGTCATCACCAACTTTTATATCCGCCATGGTCAAAAAGACAAAGCCGTCGCCCTCTCCAGAAAATATGACGACAAACGCCTGTTCATTGATATGCTCAGCAACCTCGCCGACAAAAACGCTGCCGCTGATCCGAAAAAGACCAAACCGATTATCAGCAGTGCCGACATCGGCATGAGCGAAGCCCTGTTCAGCATTGCCTCCAACCTGCGCCAGGTTCCGAGCGGCATTGACATTGCCCATATTTTTATTTGTCTGTCAATTTACACCAATCCGCAATATGATGTCGGCCGACTGCTGCTGGCAGATATTCTGGAAAGCCGGGAGATGTACAGCGAAGCCATTGTCGTCTATGACGAAATTCCCGAAAACTCGGAATGTTACAACGCCGTTCAAATAAAAAAAGCAGCCGATTACGTTATGTTGCAAGACTACAAAGCCGCTGAAATTCTGCTCAAAGCCTTAAGCAAAGAACGCCTCGATAATTTTCAGGTAAACATGGATCTGGGCGATGTTCTCCGCCTGCGCGGCAAACACGACGAAGCCGTCGGTTATTATGAAAAAGCCTTGTCGCTCATGCCCGAAAAGAATTCCGATGTCTGGGTCATTTACTACGCCATGGGCATTTCCTACGAGCAAAGCGGCAATTGGGAAAAAGCCGAAGCTGCCCTCAAAAAAGCTCTGGAACTGAGCCAAAATCACTACTATGTCCAAAACTATCTGGGCTACAGCTGGCTGCGTCAGGGCAAAAATATTGATGACGCCTTCACGCTGATTGTCGATGCTTACAACCAGGCTCCCAACGACGGCCACATTGCCGACAGCCTGGGTTGGGCTTTTTACCGCATCGGCCAATATGATAATGCCGTCAAATATCTTGAAAAAGCTTCAGAACTTGAACCTGCCAACGCCCTGATAAACGATCACCTGGGAGATGCTTACTGGCAGGCCGGCCGAAAAACCGAAGCCGTTTTTCAATGGAAACATACCCTGAAGATGAAAGACGATTCGGAAGAAGTAGACTACGACAAAATCGAACAAAAAATCAAATCCGGCTTAGAAGCCGAAACACCCCTTGCCTACGACAAATCAAACATAGACAAGACCGCTTCTTACCTGCCCAAAGAATAACCCCGCTCCCCCTCCTGCCCTATTCTTTTCTGTCATCTTTAGCCCCTTCTTTTGTCATCCTCGGCCCCTCTTCTTTATGTCATTCCCGGCTTGCCCGGAGTATCCAGGTCAAATAAAGTTGCTTTATACCCTCCCCCTAAAACATTAGACATCATATTTCCCCGCCCTAAAAACTTAGGCCTCTTTATATTCCCCTCCCTAAAGACTTAGGGAGGGAAAGGGAGGGTTTCATCTTTCAAATAAAAAAACTGTCATCCCTCGTTCAGCGCCAGTCTGAACGTCAAGGGATCTTCCTTATTGCCCTCTCCCCTTTTGAAAGGGGAGCCGGTGGGGTCAAATATCAGCCTTATCTTTTCTCAGCCTCCCTTTTCCCTGTCACCCTCGGGTTTAACCCGAGGATCTAGGCAAAAAAGTCATCCATTTCTTCACCTCGCCCTTAAGGGGAGAGGTCGACACAACGTGTCGGGTGAGGGTGACAATCAAGTATCCTTATATCCTCCCCCTAATATTTTAGGGGGAGTTAGAGGGGGTTTTAAAACCTCGTCCGATTTCCCGTCTTAACTCAAAATTAACTATTTACAACTGTTTTGAAATTTGTTAATATGAGATTCGTGAAGACAACAACAGACAGGTGATATTATGATGAAACTATCCAAAGCATTAATGCTGTCGGTTTCCGGGCTGATGTTTACGTCCGGCGGCAGCGCCGCTTCAATTCATAATTTAACATCTTTCAACACTCCGGGTGCGGTTACATTTGTCCACACACCTTATACACACACCTCTCATCCGGAGAAAGTGTTGTTGTCTTCTGCCTTTTATTTTCTCCCTGAAAACTCAGGGAGCTCTCTATCCTATTCCCTATCTAAAAACTTAGGGAGCTCTCTATTCTATCCCCTCCCTAAAGACTTAGGGAGGGGGTGGGGAGGGTTTCACAACACCACCCTCATCCAACTCGCCGCCACCTGTTTTGTAACCGACACTTCAGCCTGTTCGGGGAATGAGTTTAGCGGCAATAATGCCGATGATGACGGACACGGGGCTCCCGGTGGGCCGGGAGACGGTGATGATTATGATTTGGATAATGCTGAACGCTGCCATCAGGAAGGATATACCCAAACCTCCTGTCCCGAAGGTCAGGAACCTTCCAACACCTGCCCCTATGACAGCACTTATTTCGAAAAATGTGTTTCCTCCTGTCCTTCGAATTATGTGACCTGTGAAGTCCCTTATTATGGTGTCGGAGAGGCTTGCGACGGGAAATATGCCTCATGTGAAAAAGATACTGAGCGTGCCTGTCAGGAATTAAACCCCGGTTATGTTGACGAATGCGGAACCGGACAACAATTAAGTGATGACAGATGTTCTTACGACAATACTTACGGCACCTGCTGCAACACCTGTGCGGGATATGATAACACCACCATTCCTGAAGGCTATGTTCAGGACGGCGAAGCCTGCACCAGCTGTGATGGGCAGGAACATTACAAAATAAAACCTAATCCCTGCGACGGCTTTATGGACTGCGGCAGCATGGGCGGTGAAGCAGGCGCAAAGACCTGCCTGTCGGGAACGACCACCATGTATGACAATTGTAAGGCCTGCCCGAACTTGGGAGAATACACCACCTGTCCGAGCTGCACCATATGCCAGTATGAAGAATGCTCGGGCTTATGGTACGCCACCGGCTGTGCCACAAATTGCACCAACTACTGTAATCCCCCGACAACCGATTGCCAGGCTCTGGGATA
>CALYAY010000005.1 GCA_944393695.1 uncultured Alphaproteobacteria bacterium
CCGAGGTATCGGTTACAAAACAAGTCGCCGCGAGTTGGATGAGGGTGGTGTTGTGAAACCCTTCCCAGCCCCTCCCTAAGTCTTTAGGGAGGGGATAGAATAGAGAGCTCCCTAAGTTTTTAGATAGGGAATAGGATAGAGAGTTCCCTGAGTTTTCAGGGAGAGGATAAAAGGCAGAAGACAACAACGTCTCTTTCGGATGAGAGGTGTGTGTGAAGTGTGTGTAGACAGATGTAATCGCATCCGGAAGAGATGACTGTGGGAAATAAGCCGCCAAAGATATGCCGCAGGGCATAAGCAGCAGCCCTGATGCTGAAATAAGCAATAATGCTTTGTTACTGTTCATCATAATATCACCTTTGTCTTGTTGTTGTCTTCACGAATCTTATGATAACAGATATTTTACAAATAATCAATGTATATTTTAAATATAATGACGGGAAAATGGACGGGGTTTTAAAACCCCCTCTTGCTCCCCCTAATGTTTTAGGGGGAGAAGGTTAGGATGATTTTTTACCTGGATCCTCGGGTTAAACCCGAGGATGACATTAAAGAATGGAGGATATAAAGGGTAAGGCTGATATTTGACCCCTCCGGCTCCCCTTTCTAAAGGGGAGAGAGCAATAAGGAAGATCCCTTGACGTTCAGACTGGTGCTGAACGAGGGATGACAGTTTTTTAATATGAAACCCTCCCCGCCCCTCCCTAAAACTTTAGGGAGGGAGAAGATAGAGGGCCTACGTCTTTAGGGAAGGGGAAAAGGGAAAGAACTCAACAGAAAACTTATATTGCCGTGTCGGTAATCAGGACTTTGGCGGCGGCGCGGGCGGCGTCACTGATGGTTTCGCCGGCCAGCATACGGGCGATTTCTTCCTGGCGTTCCTGTGGATTTAATTCTTTTACCGTCGTGGTGGTAATATTGTCTTTGGTTGCTTTTTCTACTTTGAAATGATGATTCCCACTGGCTGCGACCTGCGGAGAATGCGTAACAACCAGAACCTGAACATCTTTAGCCAGACGGGCCAAACGCTCACCAACAGCTTTGGCCGTGGCACCGCCGACGCCGGCATCAACTTCATCAAAAATCATTGTCGGAATGCGCGAACTCTGTGCCAAGTTAACTTTTAATGCCAGCATAAAACGAGCCAGCTCGCCACCCGAAGCAATTTTACTCAGCGGTCCCTGCGGTGAATTGGGATTGGTGGAAACGGTAAAGCAGACATTATCAAAACCGTTTTCGTTCCAAGCCGATTTTTCCAGCTTATCACACATGGTTATAAAACGGGCTTTTTCCATTTTAAGCGGAACAAGCTCGGTCATTACTTTGGTATCAAGCTGCAAAGCGGCGGCTTTCCGGCGGCGGCTGAGCTCACCTGCCGTATCAACATAATCCTGCCGGGCCGTTTCTTCGGCCTGTAATAAAGCCGACAAGCCTTCTTCGCCTTTTTGCAAGGTGTTTAACTGCGCTTGAAAACGCTCCAAAACAGCAGAAAGCTCATCAACAGCACATTGATGTTTGCGAGCCAGGGAACGCAAGGTAAACAGACGCTCTTCAACATTATCCAGTTCGCCGTTATCCAGATTAATGCTTTGGCTGGCGGCCTCAATTTCGTTAACCGCCTCTTCGGCATTAATCAGGGTTTGTTCCAGCATGGCAACAATATCGTCATATTTGCCTTCGACCAGCTGATTTGCCCGCTCCATGGCCGACTGCGCCTGCCGCACGGCGGAAAGAATATCCCAATTGCCGTTGAGTGCGTTATAGGCGCCATTGAGACTGTCTATCAGTTTTTCAGCATTCATCAGCTCCAACCGGCGCCGGGTAAGTTTTTCTTCCTCACCCGAGAAAGTTCCGAGTTTTTCAAGCTCATCTACCCAGTGACGTAAATCTTCCTCATCACTGCGGGCACGGGCAATATCATCTTCGGCTTTTTGCCGGGCTGCGGCCGCTTGTTTCCAAACATGATAACTTTCGCGGGTTTTGACCAGCAACGGTTGGTAATTGCCGAAAGCATCCAGCACTTCGCGGTGATTGGCGGGATTAAGAAGCCCCTGATTATCAAACTGACCGTGGACTTCGACCAAAAAACGGCCGATTTCTTTTAATATCCGGACACTGACAGGCTGGTCATTCACAAAGATTTTTCCTTTGCCGTCACGGTTGAGGGTTCTTTTGATAATCAATTCATCATCAGGTGTATCAAGCTCATATTGAGCAAAAACTCCGGCCAAAGGAGATGTTTTAAAATCAACATCAAAAGAAGCAGTTACGCTGAGTTTATCTTCGCCCTGGCGGATTAAACCGGTTTCAGCCCGTCCGCCAAGAACCAGTCCCAGAGAATCCAGCAAAATGGACTTACCGGCACCGGTTTCGCCGGTAAGGACACTTAAACCGGATCTGAAATCCAGATCCAGTTTATCAATAAGAACCACATTGCGAATGGAAAGAGAAGTCAGCATGAAACAACCTATTTAAGCAACCCGGCCGCCTTTTCTGTCCAGGGACTGTCCGGATAATTATGTTCCAAAACGCGGGCGGCTACACGAGCTTCTTCGGTTAAGCCCAAAATGGTGTAAACCTCGACCTGCCGATAAAGAGCTTCTTCAATCTGGGAGGTGGTCTGGTAGTTATTGACAACGGTTGAAAACCGGTTCAGCGCGGAAAGGTAATTTTCCTGAGAAAGATAATAACGGCCGATGGTCATCTCTTGTCCGGCCAGATGATCCTGAGCCAAAACGATTTTCATTTCGGCATCTTTGGCATATTCGCTGCCGGGGAAACGGAGTACAACCTGTTGCAGGGCTTCCAAAGCTTTGACCGTATTCCCCTGATCGCGGCGGGGCAGGCTTATCTGATCATAATAGCAAAGCGCTTTCAGATAATAAGCATAAGCAATGTCTTTGTTGCCGGGATGAAATTTGATAAAACGATCAAGGGCAATAACGGCACTGTCGTAATCTTCGGCTTTGTAAAAAGAATAGGCAGCCATGAGTTTGGCTTTTACCGCCCATTTGGAATAAGGATGTTCCAGCTCGACTTTTTCAAAAGTTTCCGCTGCTCTTTTATAGGAGGTTTGCTCCAGCTGGTCGTATGCCTGATTATACAGATCTTCTGCGGTTACATTTGTATTATCGGGGGTGGAAGAGCAGGCGCCCAGCAGGCCCAAACTTAAAAACAGTCCCAAAACAAGTGCCGTCTTTTTCATGGTTAATCCTTATAAAAGTTCATAATCAGATGGGTTGGAAAAAAGTTTTTTCAAGAGTTCGTTATTGTGATAATGGCCGCTTTTGATTGCGGACAGACGTCCCAGAATATGATACCCCGAAGTGTATAAGTCCCCAACGGCATCCATTACCTTGTGGCTGACGCATTCATCCGGCACACGGAAGCCTTCGGGATTAAGAATTTTGTCATTATCCAGAACCACCGCATTTTCCAGACTGCCGCCTTTTATCAGTCCCAGTGACTGGAGATAGTCAACCTGTGATTTTTCGCAAAAAGTGCGGCAGGGAGCTATCCGGGAAGCAAAAATTTCTGGTGTAATTTCCGCATCAAAAACCTGATGTCCGACAACGGGAGAGGGAAAATCTATTTCAAAACGAATACTCAGATTATCGGCGGGCGAAAGGGTTACACTTCCGCCTTTGCCATCGTCAAAAGAAACAGGCTTCAAAATCCGCAAAATCTTTTCCGGGACATTTTGTTCAACCGCTCCCACCCGTCGTAATTCATTATAAAAAATCAAACCGCTGCCGTCCATAATCGGAACTTCGCGGTTGTTGACTTCAATCAGAGCATTGTCAATCCGCAGCACGGAAAGCGCCGCCATCAGATGTTCGATGGTGGAAACGACGGCTTCGCCTTTTTGCAGGCAGGTGCAATTGCGGGTATCGACGACATTGGAATAAAGCGCGGGCACTTCAGGGGCACCGGGGAGATCCGTTCGCTTAAAAACGATGCCGGTGCCGACCGGAGCCGGTTTTATGTGCAAAACGGATTTGCATCCGGAATGCAGGCCGATACCCTCGATATGCAGGCTTTGCGCCAATGTTCTTTGCATCAGAATCCTCCTCCCTATAAAATTTTACGGCGGCCTGTAAGCCGGGTTCTGTACCTGCCGTAGTTTTGCCCGAGGGCAAAAGCAGCAGGCGATAGCTATTCATCTTGGCCGTTTATCGCTAAACGGCTCGGTGCGACCTACCTCTGGAGCAGACTGGGAACCGTCCTTTAAACTTTCAATAAAGAAAGCCCTCCTCATTTGGTCTTGCTTCGGATATGGTTTACCCTGCCGCAACCGTTGCCGATTGCGCGGTGGGCTCTTACCCCGCCTTTTCAACCTTACCGGCAGGCCTGGCCCGCCGGCGGTATGTTTTCTGCGGCACTTTCACTTGGATTTCTCCAGCCAGACGTTATCTGGTATCCCGTTCCCTTGAAGCCCGGACTTTCCTCACCTTCGGATTTTCCTTTCCGGGGTGCAGCTATCCGGCCGCCATTGTTGTTGAGTGTATACGCATCACATTTTTTTTGCAAGAAGTTTATCAGTTGTTCGCTTTTTTCCGAGTCGCGTGAAAAAAAACGGCCTTTATCACGCAGTTCTAAATTAATTGTTAAAAAAAACATATTTTTATCCCCATTTATATGCCGAAAAGAACCTCAAGCCCAGCAAGGCTTTGAGCCCGGGCAAAAAAAATATTTCAGAACAAAGATGGAACAGTTAACAAAATCCTAAAAATTCCCATTGATTCCCATATTTTCCCATGTTATACCATAAAGCATGGGAGCAATTCAGAATGAAGGCCAGCGCAGCGTGAGAAAAACTTTTCTCTTTATGGATACAATTTTTAATAAGGTGGACGCCAAAGGACGCGTTTCACTGCCTTCAGATTACCGCGCAATCATTAAAGAATTGTCAACAGAGATTGTCTGCTATCGCAGTCTCAGTGCTCCGTGCATTGAGGGATGTACGGAAGAGTTGCTGGACAAGCTGGCGGCGGATATTGAAAATTCAATGGACTTTTTTTCTCAGGAGCAGGATGATCTGACCAATCTGATTTTCGGCGATGCCAAGCGTTTTCCGTTTGATTCAACCGGAAGGATTGTATTGTCGGAAAAATTATTAAAGCATGCCGAAATTACCGATACGGCGGTTTTTGTCGGAAAGGGGCGCAAATTTCAGATTTGGAATCCGGAAAACTGGGAAAAAGAAGAGGCCCGTATTCGTGCCGAAGTGATGAAAAAACGTCCGCAGCTGATGCGGAAAAATACGGAGGCGGAATAGATGGCGGAAACCCGGCAGAAACATATTCCGGTTATGCTGGACGAGGTTTTGGAGAATCTGAAACCGGCGGCGGGGAAAGTTTATGTGGATGCCACTTTCGGCAACGGCGGTTACACCCGGGCTATTTTGGAAAAAGCTTCCTGTAAAGTCATTGCCCTTGACCGTGACCCGAACGTCAAATCCCGGGCCGAAGAGTTAAAAAAAGAATTCGGCGACAGATTTGAGTTCCGGGCCGGACAGTTTGGTAATTTTGCCGAACTGGTTTCCGAAGAAATTGACGGCGCCGTTTTTGATATCGGCGTGTCCTCCATGCAGCTGGATCAGGCCGAACGGGGATTTTCGTTCAGCAAAGATGCTCCTCTGGATATGAGGATGTCCTGCACGGGAACAAGCGCCGCCGATCTGGTCAATAATCTGCCGGAAAAGGAACTGGCGGACTTAATCTATAAATACGGCGAAGAAAAAAAATCACGGCAAATTGCGTCCCGGATTGCCGAACGGCGTAAAACAAAAAAAATAACCACGACAACCGAGCTGGCTGAAATTATTTATTCGGTCATTCACAAGTCTCCCAACAGCATTGATCCGGCGACCCGGACTTTTCAAGCGCTGCGCATTGCCGTCAACAATGAGCTGCAAGAGCTTGAAAACGGGCTGAAAGGCGCTTTGCTGCGCCTGGTGCCCGGCGGAAGGCTGGTGGTGGTTAGTTTTCATTCGCTGGAAGACCGGATTGTCAAAACATTTTTCAATGAAAACAGCGGCAAAAATGCCGGTGTTTCCCGCTATATGCCGGTGACGCCGGTGCATATCGTTCCGCTGATTGAAAAATGTTCCAAAGCCATAACTCCTACAGAAAAAGAAATTTCTGCGAATCCGCGCGCACGCTCCGCCAAGCTGCGTTTTGCGGTGAAAAAAAGACTAGAAAGGAACCCCGGAGATGAATAATACACAAACCGCAACATTAAGTATTTGGATTATTCTGACCTGCCTTATCGGCTGCGGTATGTTTGTCATGAAAAACCAGGTACAGAATCTGGAAAAAGAACTGGCACGGATTAACCGCAATATTCAGGACGATGTCAAAACAATCCATGTTCTCAATGCCGAATGGAGCCATTTGAACTCCCCTGCCCGCCTCCGCAAGCTGGCCAGCAAACATACCAAGCTGAATCCGATACAGGCTGAACAAATTATTAACTATTCTGCGTTACCATTTGACTATGAGGCGGACGAATCGAACCGCCGCATGATTGCACAAAGAAATATCAACAATCGGGCTGAGCAAAACAAACTCAAGAAAGTGGTGCGTGCTCAGCGTTAAAAAAGCAGGGCAGTAGCGTACTATGTTCGGAAAGTGGTTTTCCAGGAAATCTGAAAACTTTTATCTTCCGGGGGAAGAAATAAAAATAGATAAAAGTTTTTCGTTCAATAATTATATTTGCGAAAAAGATCCTTTTGCCACATGCAAAAACCGAATTTTGTTTGCCGTGCTGATGTTCGGTCTGGTTTACGGAATTATTGCGGTGCGGCTGATGGGCGTCTGCACTGCCGGCGGCAAAGAAGTTGAAGTTGCCGCGGCTGATGATAACGACAGTTTTTACGCCCTGCCCGAGAATCCGATTAAACGTGCGGATATTATTGACCGCAACGGCACAATCATCGCCACGTCGCTGCCAACGGTTAATCTTTATGCCAATCCGAAAAAAATTCTGGATGCCGATGAAGCCGCGGAACAACTGGCGCGGATTCTGCCGGATATCCGCTATGAAGACATTCTGGCCAAGCTTAAACGCCGCGGATCTTTTGTATATATCAAACGCAATCTTTCTCCTTCCCAACAATACCAGATTAATGCGCTGGGGCTCCCGGGGCTGGAATTTGAGGACGGGGAGAAGAGAATCTACCCGCACAAAAATCTGTTCGCCCATTTGCTGGGAACGACCAATATCGACAATATCGGCATTTCAGGGCTTGAAAAACAACTGGATGAACGTCTGAGAGAATCCGATATTCCATTGAAACTGACCATTGATGCCGGAATTCAGGACACTATCCGGGAAGAGTTAAAGGCCGGGATTGAAAAATTTGACGCGCTGGGCGGCGTGGCTATTCTTATGGACGTGAATTCGGCGGAAATTATTGCCATGGTTTCGCTGCCCGATTTTGATCCCAACCGTCTGGACAAAGCATCCGGCCGGGCCATGTTTAATTTTGCAACCAAAGGGCTGTATGAGCCGGGGTCAGTCTTTAAGGTTTTTAATGCGGCTCTGGGACTGGAAAAAGGAAATGTCAAACTGAGCGACCGTTTTGATGCAACAAAGCCCCTGAAGCTGCGTTATAATGTCATTAAAGATTACCGGGGAGAAAACCGCTGGCTTGATTTGCAGGAGATTTTAATTTATTCCTCAAACATCGGTTCGGCCCAAATTGCCCTGAAAGTCGGACAGGAAAAACAACGCCGTTTTTTGCAGGGACTGGGATTGTTTGACAATATCGGCAATTTTGAAGTTTACGAAAAGGCATCGCCGCTTCTGCCCCGGCGCTGGGGAGAAGAAACCACCGCCACCGTGGCTTACGGTTACGGCATTTCGGTGACGCCGCTGCATATCATTACCGCGTTCAGTTCTATCGTAAACGGCGGAATTTATCATACACCGACAATTTTGTCCGGCAAAACACAAAATGAAGACCACCGGGTTATTTCAGAAAAAACATCAAAAGCAATGCGGGGGCTGCTGCGCGGCGTGGTGGTGGAAGGCTCCGGAAAACGGGCCAATGTGCTGGGTTATGAAGTGGCCGGAAAAACCGGAACGGCCAATAAGCTGGTTAACGGCAAATATGTCAACAAAAAGGTGATGACTTCTTTTGTGGGAACATTTCCGGCATCCAATCCGCGTTATGCGCTGTTGCTGATGATGGATGAACCCAAAGCCACCAAAGAGACCTGGGGTTTTGTCACTTCGGGATGGAATACCGTGCCGACGGCCGGAAAAATTATTTCCGCCATCGCCCCGCAATTAAACATCAAAGCCAATTATGACCTTGACGAAATGCGCCGTAACCGGATTATTGAAGCTTCTTATGAAAGATAAACAGACTTTTGTTTGACATTTTTCAAAAGCTGTTATAGCCTGAGGGGCAGTATAAATATTAAATTTTCTATAATTATGGCAAATCAGAGTATTTCTATTTTCAAGCCAAAGAAAAAACTTTCAATGGTTTTGCTGTTTTCGGCAATTGTCCTGACGGTTTTGCTTATCGTGCTGTCTGAGACCGGTTATTTGAATTTGTCGGTTTTGCAGGCCGCTGATATCGGCATCGGATGTTTTGGACTGGCTATGTTTTTGACCTCAACAAATAAATATCTGTTGCTTATATGCGGCGGTATTATTTTTGTTCTGGCGGCCATTACGGAAGTAATTTTTCTTTTAGGCAGTGTATTATGTTGGCATTTCGGATGTCCTTTTCCCGAAAGTTTCGGTATTATGAGATTTCTGACCGGATTTCTCTGTCTGGGAGCTTTATTGGGAATTGCCGAATTTGGTCTGTTATGTATTTTTCTGATTTTTAACAGAAGACAAAAAAAGAACTTCGTCGTATGACGAAGCTCTTTTTTTTATTTATCCAACTGCTCATCCAGGCTTTTTTCCATTTCTTCCAATTCCTGCTCGTCAAGTTCGACTACCGGAACCTTATAGGCTTCATTAAACCAGTTACCCAAATCAATATCGGCGCAACGTTTGGAACAAAACGGATGATATTTGCCCCCTGCTTCAACAATTTTATGGCATATCGGACAGCGGGAAACTTTTACAACTTCAGCCATTTTATTTCTCTACCCGGCCGGTACCGCGGCAAGTCGGACATTCTTCGCTTAAAACATCAAGCAGAGACGGACGACGGCGGACACGTACGATTTCAACATTGCCGGCGCGGCTCAATCCCACGACATGAGCCCGGGTCTGATCTTTGGCCAGCTCACGCTCCAAAACCTCGATAACCGGTTTCATATAGCGATATTCCGAGGAACCGGCAAAATCAACGATGATTTTTCCGGAGAGATTACGCAGACGAAGCTGGCGGGCAATCATCTCGGCCGCTTCCTCGTTCAGGTGAGAAATGGAACCAATGCCCCGGTCGTCGCCGCTGTCGACGTCAATGGCCACAAAGGCCTTGGTCTCTTCAATAAAAATACGGCCGCCACTTGGCAAACGCACTTCTTTTTCCAAGGCTTCGGCAATGAGTTCGTCCAAGCCCAATTCTTTGAACGGTTCAGCTTTAACCTCAACTTCAAAATCACCGTCAAATTCCTCTTGAATTTCGGCTTCCATATTCCGGGTATTGACAATCACCCGGGTAAGGCTCATGGCATTATTGGCCATATGCTCAAACAGCGGATTGGCCTTGGCATAGAGCAGGCAGGGCGCCGAAGCGGAACGGGCCTTGATACGCACGGTATCGTACAACTGGCGGAGGGCGGTCATTTCAGCAACAATATCATCATAGGGAACTTCTGCCGCCGCGGTGCGGATAATCCAGCCTTCCTGCCCCTGGACATGATGAATGACGACGTCTTTCAGGGCTTTGATTTTTTCAATGCTGCCGATACGGGAGGAAGCATCAACATTAACCCGGTACGGACAATAAACCAGGTAGGAACCGACAAACTGCAAAGAGCGGACAACTTTGGCTCCTTTTTCGGCCCGGCGTTCCTGAGTGACCTGAACCACAATGCTCTGACCTTCCGTATATTCGGCATCACCCATGCCATATTCATCGGCATTCAGGAAAGCGTCTTTGCCGTCATTAATATCAATCAAATAGCCGTGACGGCCATTGGCCAGTTCAAGCTTATGAGTGATTTTTCCAAGATAAATGCTGCCTTCCGCGGCTTTGGTGTTATCAATAATATCCAACTCCCGCAGACCGGCATTTTCGACCAATGCAATGCGGGTGGAGGCTCCGTTTTTTTCATAAACTATCGTATCTATCATTTTATACCTGCACCATTCAACAGATTTTTGGTTTCATACAGGGGCAAACCAACAACCCCGCTGTAAGAGCCGATGATTTTGGAGACATAAGCTTCCATACAGCCTTCAATTTTATAACCGCAACAACCCTGCCATTCATGACCGGCCACATATTCACGAATTTCATTTTCGGAAAGCTTTTTCATTAAGATCCGGGTAGTTGACAAACGCAAAGCAGCCTGTCCTTCCCGGTTAATGACACAAACGGCGGAAAGCACCCGGTGAGAACGTCCGGATAACATTTTCATCACCGTATATTGTTCCTCATCATTCCGAGCCTTGTGCAAAATGCGGCGGCCGACCACAACAACCGTATCACAAGCCAAAATGATTTCTCCCGGATGAGATGAAGCAACTTTGAATGCTTTTTCCCGTGCCATTCTTCTGACATAGGCAGACGGTGTTTCGTGTTTTTTCTCGCTTTCGTCAATATCGGCGGCAATCACCTGTTCCGGCAGAAGACCTATTTGATTTAACAGATTGTAACGCTGAGGCGAAGACGACGCCAAGATAAAATTTTTTTTGTTCATTGGGAAATCTTATACAGCATCATCGTCATAAGTTTTTTCCATCCGTTCGTGACGCTCCTGGGCCTCAACAGAAAGTGTGGCAATCGGACGAGCCTCCAACCGAGCCAGGCCAATGGGTTCACCTGTTTCCTCGCAATAGCCGTAGACCCCGTCCTCAATGCGCTGCAAGGCCTCATCAATTTTTCCGATAAGTTTGCGAATACGATCCTTGGTTCGCAAATCAATTGCCTTGTCGGTTTCAAGGGAGGCCCGGTCAATGTCATCAGGCTGATTTAAACCGCCCTGACGCAAATCATCAAGCGTATCTTTTGACTGGTCAATTAACTCTTTTTTCCAATTGAGAAGTTTCTGACGAAAATACTCAATCTGATAATCGTTCATATACTCCTCTTTTTCTGAGGGTTTATAATCCGGAGGAAGAATAACTGAAGGTTCCATCGTATATACTCCTTACTCTCTCAAACAGTTCTCAAATATAATTGTTTAAAATATCCGTTTCAATTTGTCTTCGCAACAAAAAAAGCCCGGTTATCACCGTTCATTTTGTTAATTTTGCCAGTTCGACCTCCACTCTGAGTTCAATTTCAGAAATAATTTCCTGCAAGCGGGGATCATCAGCATTAAACCGACGCTCACGTACCATACGGGCTATTTCTATCAACCGGTCTTTTGAGAGACTGCCGGCTAAAAGCCCCAAGCGGATTTCTTCCAAACGATCAAGTAAATTTTCACCATGTTTGAACAGCTGACGCCGACGTTCCTGCTCATCGTCGGAAACAATCATCTGCGCAGCCAGCAGCGCATCAGCCCCATTAATTCCAGCACTGACAGAAACAGAAGATGAGGAATCTGCCTGCATGGTTTCCTGAAGCAGAGCCGAAAAATTGCCGCTACCGGTGCTTTTGCGGGTTTTGGATGAACTGTTCAGTTCTTTGGCTTTATTAATTTCGGAAACGTTTATCAAAATGCAGTCCTCCGGCAATTACTGAAATTCCCAAGTGATAACATTATCACGGCGTTTGCATTCCTTGGCCACACGTACCGTATCCAGCGGCAAAAACGAATCGTTCTCTCCTGTAACACTGCTTCCGCCGCCAATTTCTCCTTCATTTCCGCTTTCATCGTCAATCTCAACCTTTACACTATCTTTGGCTTCCGGCCATTTGAATGTTTTATTATTGATTTTTATGGAAACCAGATCCGAGCTGTCTTGTATAACCCAGCTCATAATTCCCAGATTAACACAGGCAGATAAAGGCAATTCTTTAAAAGTGACTTTAAAAGTCAGCACTCCCGGAGACAGGGAGGCATCTCCGTAAGCTTGAATAAGCTTGTCGCCGTCGTGCATATCCCGGGGAATAACGCCTTCTTTAATGAGGTTTTTGGCATCAACCTTTTTATAGTTTCCATCTGCCACATAGCGGTTGTTAATGGCTTTTTGCAAAGAAACAATCTGATCTTGGACTTTGTTCTTTTTGTAGCGGTCAAACATGCCGGAAATCAACATGCTCGCACTGGAAGCCAGCATGCCGATAATACCGAGCACACCGATAACCTCAACTAAAGTATATCCCCGTTCGTTTGAGCGAAACATCAACTTTTCTCCGCCGCAATACCTATTTCTATCAGTTATAGCATTATTTGCATTAATTAACAATATTATTTTAATAATACAATTTACTTTAATTTTAATTAATTTCTATTATATTAGCAGATGAAAAGCTATAAACAGAAAGGATTTGACCCATGAAAAAAAGTTTTTGGCTGTGGGGGGCAGCAGTAACGGTTTTAAGCATCAACACGGCAACGGCGGAAGATTTTGAATATCGTCCGTTTATCGGGGCGGAATACAGTTATGTCAACGGGGTTGCCGACGGCATGCGCCCGAATTACAATGCGGGTTCAATCGTTGTCGGAACGGATTATAACCGTTATTTCAGCACAGAGGTTTTTTATCAGCATTCCGACAGGGATTCAAAAAATAACCGCAACCTCGGCGAAACAAAAACTTCTTTTCAGGCCGGCGGTCTGGATATAACCGGTTATCTGCCGCTGTTGTGCGACAGAGATTTGGCTCTCCTCGGAACAGCCGGTATCGGAATGTACAGGTTCCGGACAAAGTATCATAATCCGGCGCTTAAAGGCGGTTTTGACAGCGGCTATGGTTATCGTATCGGCGCCGGTATCCATTACGGCATAGACAATAACTGGTCGCTGCGTGCCGTTGCCCGCTATGTGGGGCTGGACAAGATTAAAAATTATGATCATATGACGGAATATACGCTCGGCATCCGTTATGCCTTTTAAGGAAAGGAAACAGCATGAAAAAGTTTTTAACCGCGGCCGGAACGGCTATGCTTATTTTGCTGGCCGGGTGTTCCGATGAGGGCAAAAAACAAAATGAAACAGGCGCAGCCTCAACTCCGGCGGAAACACAGGATTTTGAAAAACGGGTGTTTGATTTTGACGCCGGGCAGATTAAAGAAGGATGCGAGGTTGACAGCGAAATGGTTTGCGCCATTAATTTGTTTGTCAAATGCTCCATAAATCCCAAAACCACAGAATGTCTGCAGGCGAAAAACAAACTTCCCAAATTTGTGTTTATGGAAGACGAAAGTCTGGGGCGGCCGACCAAACAAAGTTACCGTATTTTGAAAATGAAGGCTATTGCCGGCGGGGCTTTTGAGGTTTATACGGAAAGTCAATGCGACGGGCAATGGTTCGGACTATGCCGGGGAACCATCATCTATGTTATGCAGCCGGGACAAAGAGGCTGGATCGTTAATGACGTTTATGCCCGGGAAAGTATTTAAGTTCTAACGGGACGGCTTGGACGGCCGCCCCGTTTTTTTAATAATTCATCCATTTTAAGCGCTTCATAAGAAAAACTATCACCAGCGCAAGCAACAGCAGAATGCCGCAGACGGCGGCAAACGCATAACGGCTGCCGGAATACGGGATTCCGCCCACATTCATGCCCAGCATGCCGGTGAGCAAAGTTAACGGGGTAAAAATAACCATTACCAATGAAATGGTATACATGATTTTGGCCATGCTGACACTCATTTTGCTTTGTAATTCTTCACGAAAAACCGCCATATGATCGCGACAATAATCCAAGTCTTCAACGGCTTTGGTTATATCGTTGTAAATTTCACGAATATCACCGCGGTCATCATCACTTAAAAAGCTGCCCTTATCATTTTGCAAGCTCAAAAATATTTCTTTCTGCGGGGCCGTATAGCGGCGGATGGAAATGATTTTGCGGCGGGTGTCGCTGATTTGATTCTGCAGATAAAAATCCCCGAGCGAATCGGCATCCAAAACCTTTTCTTCCAGATCTGCCGTATTTTCCGTTATGTCTATCACCACATCATTAATGCCGTCGGCCATATCCTGAGCCAGGGACAGAAACAGCTGCATGGGCGAATTGATTTTCAGATTTCCGGAAGACAAACGCCGATATATTTGGCCAAGCAACGGCAAACGACGGTGCGACAGGGTTATGATTTTGTCACGGGCGATAAATATCCGCAGAGAAATCATATCTTCGGGACTGGCTCCGGCATTATAATTTATGCTCCGCAGAATAACCACCAGAGCTTCATCTTCGCGAAAATAACGCGGACGCGTGCTGTCATCACATAAGGCCTCGGCCACATCTTGTTCTATGCCATAAGTATTAACCAGGGTGTTGAGGGTTTCGGCATCGGCATAATCAAGATGCTGCCAGAAAAAGTTTTCTCCCCGCTTCAGGACCAGCGGCTGTTTGCTGTTTAAGATGCGGGAAATGCCTGATTTTTTGAATATTACGGCGTAAGGGAAAGCTGTCAATTCACAGGAAAGTTCTTCATTCACGTTGGTTCTCCGTCAGTTGCTGAGGCGGGTAAAGCTGCAGCGCTGCGACAATAATCGGTTTGTATCCAGATTGCGCGTTCCCCGCGCGATAATTTCAATTACCCGCATATCATTGTCATATTCGGTGTGGGCGGTCAGGGGATTGACAACGCCTACTCCGAATGCAGATATAATATCGGCAATGTTAATATCAACATTGGTTACCAGAGGACAAATGCGGGAATCGATGTAACCATCAACAAATTCCTGAGGAATACCATAACTTAACAAATCGTTGGGATCGGAAAAAGCGATGATTTTTACCTGTTGGAACACCCGGGAAGAATATTTCTTTCCCTGAGGCGAACAATAAGTTTCTATCTGATTGGTCACGCTTGGTTTCGGGCGTCCGATCTGCAGCAGGGGAAGCTGGTTGGCCAGCATGAAAACCGAAATTTCCTTGTGCTTTAAGATGTCAATAATCCGCTGGGCTTCCGCCGTGCTTGGCGAATCGGGATTAAGCTTAAGATTGGATATTTCGTCGGCCACATCAATGACGCTGTCCAGCAAAATCCGGCTGCCCAGACTATGGGTTATATAAACAATGTTTTCATGCGTCAGATTACGCATCTGGTTATATGACGAAACCTCGCAAACTTTTGACTGTTTGTCTTGAAGCGAATCCCAGTCCGAACTCAGCATCCAGCAGGTGGCCTGTTTGGCCGAGTTTAAAATCAGTTTTTTATCATCCACCAGATAAATCATCGGATCGGGGATGACATCATTTAAAAAAGTTTTCATGCTGTTGTTAAAAGCTGCCCGTTTATAAGAATAAGTTCCGGAATTGTCATAAGTCAGAACCTGTTTTTCGGCAGAGGTAATCCCCGACCAGGTCAATTCATAAAAAATAAGGGTCTGGGTCCGATCTTTGTTCTGCAGCCGGCTGACCAGCAAATTGCCAATCGGGGTCTTTTTATCCTGAGGATCTATCAGGGTAATGTTTTTGTTGCGGGCCGAACGAACCGTCAGATTAAGCGCCTGAGCCAGATTTTCCTTAATACGGGCGGAATATCCCGGCGTGTGGGTTCCTACACCGTGAATCATCATGACTTTAACCACACCTTTTTGCAGATAATCTTCCAGGCCGGGAAACTCATAACCGGAAACTTCGCATTTGCGCAAATCTTCTTTGGCGTCTTTTTCAATAAACGCCTGAGCAACGCCCCGCCCAAAAGATTCACATCCCGATAAGAGAAAAAGCGCGGCTAAAATAAAAAATTTTCCGGACATTTCAGACTTCCTTAAGGTTATTTTGCTGTTATATTAGAAAAGAGAAGGCTTAAATTCAACTACTATTGTTTTAAAACGGGAATTTATATTATGAAAGCATTGGTGCAACGGGTCAGACAAGCTTCGGTCACGATTGAGGAAAAGCTTTATTCGCAAATCGGACAAGGACTTCTGGTGCTGCTGGGCGTGGAAAAAGGAGATACGGAAAAAGAGGCCGAATGGATTGCCAAAAAGATTAGCGCACTCCGGATTTTTGAAGACGAAGCGGGAAAGATGAACCGGTCGGTCAGGGATATTAACGGTAATCTGCTGGTGGTTTCGCAGTTTACCCTGGCGGGAGACACATCACGGGGAAGCCGTCCGGGATTTGAACATGCCGCACTGCCTGACGAAGCCAAAAAACTTTATGAATTTACGGTACAAAAACTGCGGGAACAAAATATTCCCACCGAAACCGGCGTGTTTCAGGCCGATATGCAGGTGATGCTGATTAATGACGGACCGGTAACGTTTATGCTTGAAAAGGCCCCGGCTCATGAATAAACAACTGACTGACAAAATTTTTAATCTGGCTTACGGTTCACAGGATGCTGCGGCGGCGGAAAAAGAAATATCCGAATTGCTGAAAGCCGAAGGAGATAACGGCCGGCTTCAAATTTTGCTGCTTCAGGCGCAAATGGCCGGCGGAGAAACCGAGCGGGCACTGCTGACTGCTGACAGAATCTGGGATTACGGAGAAGCCCTAACTCCGGAATTACAATGTTGTTATGTTCGTAATCTGACGGCTTTGGGAAAAAACGAAATGGCACAAAGAATGATTTGTCCGCTCATCAGGGCCGGATTTCCGCCTGCAGCCGCAGCTGCCGCGGATTATGTCATCATGAGCGGAGATAATCAAACAGCAGAATTTCTGGTCACAACCGTTTCTGACGAAAACTTTTATAACCTGCTGAACAACTATATCCGCTTTAACAATAAAAATGATTACTGGCGTTTTTTACAACGGCAGGGAAAAATTATTTATGAAACTTTATGCGGGCAGATTGTCGGAATATCCTGCCGCTTATTCCCAAAAGAAGATAACAACACCGGTGCGGAGATGAATCTGTATATCAGGGAGGACACCGCTCTCAAAAACATCCGGCAGCAGCTGGAAGAAAAACTTTCCGAGAAGAAAATTCCCGTCATGGAAAATTTACTTATCAATATTGAGGGAATCAACCATTGTCCGTCAATGGCACTATTGGTGCCACCGGCGGGGTGATAACCGAGGGCAAAGCCGGCTGCCGGTCAGAAAGAGCATCTGTCCGGCGGCGGGCCAAAATCTGCCGGGACACCTGTTCGCAGGCATTTTCAAACAGACGACGCATGAGGCGGCGGGCGGTTTGCTGCTCGCTTTCATTATCCTCGTAAAGTACAAAACGGTTTTGGTATTCGGTTCCCGTCTTTCCCGAAGAGGTATTTTTAAATTCTACGGCAACCACCATCTGCATCCGGCTGCTGTTGTTGTTAATTGCCTCAACTTTGGCCCGGAGAATCTTCGGACGAATAATATAGTCAGCCAGAGAAGAATTTTCGGTTATTAAAAAGTTATCATCGGCGGAAAACCATTTTTTGACAATATCGGCATAATGCACGGATCGGGTATTGTTAAAGAAATCAACCGGCGCGACATAAAGCAAAAGCTTACCATCATCCTTAAGCGGCTCTTCGGTTTGCGGTTCGGAAGAAGGTTCATTACCGGCAGTTTCAGGGGAGACAATATTTGCCGACGGAAGATTTTGAACAACGGCCGACGCAGATTCAGGAGCCGGAGCCACGGTTACCGGTGCCGGACTTTCATTTTCGCCAAACAAAACTTCCTTGGAAGCAAGTTCCTGCTGTTGGCGGGCAGCAGCTTCTTTTTGGGCTTTTTCCAACTCAGACGTAACTTCAGAAGAAAGCTGAGCTGCCTGTACAGAGGCTTCATCTTTCAGATTTTCGGGCTGAGAATCTTTTTCAAAACTTTCATCAATTGCCCGGTTAATGTTGGCGGGATGAACCCAGCCACTGACTTTGACGCAGATTTCATCTTTGTTTTGGTGCGTGGTGCGAATATCCATGTCTTCAATATATTCATCGACAATTGCATAGACCATAACGTTAAAATCATGAACATCAAGTTCTTTTTTATAGCTTTGGAGCTGGGGTAAATCACTAACGGCCCAGAAAGCCGCTTTATCAACAGCTTTTAATCTGACGGAAGACCGGGCGTCGCCCAGCTTTACCTGTTCGCAGGCGGAAGCCTCAATGGTTACGGCATTATCATCGGCAGCACGAAGCCCGGACGGAAAAACAAAAAATGTTCCGATAAAAATCAGTGCGGACAACGGCCGTATGTAAAAATATTTTTTTATCATGACGCTATGAAGTATAACAAAGTTTATGCAAATCTCATTAATCTTTTTAAAGTTATTCACTAATTGCATTTTTTTATTTTTGTGTTAGATTGAGAAAGATTTTTTTGTTTTAAGGTTTGAAAAAAATATGGTTATTACATTTGCGGCTATCCTTATCGGCCTGCTGTTTCTCATCAGGCCGCTCAGAAAAAACACCTTTTATATTTTGCATTGTACATTGGTTATTCTGGCCGGTTATTATCTGGAAAAACATTACGGACTGCATTATCGCATTTTCGGACAACAGGCGCTGATGATGCTGGCGGTTTTGCACCTTATCAGCATAAATCTGGTGGTGATACTGGCATACGGAAGAGACAAAAGCGCCGCCGTGCACGGGGCATGGCGCGTCCCGGAGGTTCAGCTGCATACGCTGGAGCTGCTCGGCGGATGGTGCGGGGCCTGGCTGGCGCAAAAAATTTTTCATCACAAAACGAAAAAAAGAAGTTTTCAGGCCATGTTCTGGCTGATGCTGACATTTCAGGTTATTATCGTCCTGATTTTCCTGCGGCAGCTCAGACTTATTTAAAAAGGATTTTTTTATGACTGAAGAAAATTTGATGCCGGCAGAAAAAATAAAATTCACCGAACATTATAAAAAGATGTGGCCGTATGTAAAGCCTTATTGGTTTCGGGCTCTGCTGGCGGTTTTAATCAGTATTCCCATCGGGGCTCTGGACTCGGTGGTGGCCCTGGCGCTGAAGCCGTATATGGACATCGTGCTGGTGGACAAGTCAGCACAGTCACCGGCTTATATTCCGCTGCTGATTGTGGCTTTTACCACCGTTCAGGGCGGTTTGAACTATATTGCCACTTATATGAACACCTGGGTCGGAACCAAAATCGATCAGGATTTGAAAAGAGATTTGTTCCGCAAGCTGCTGTTTCTGGAACCGGCTTATTTTGACCAGCATAATTCAGGGTTTGTCTTGCAGCGGTTCGGCAATGATGCCTCGGCGGCCTGCAGCGGACTGTTGGAAAATCTGAAGGTGTTTATCTCGCGTTTGTTTTCGTCTTTATCACTTATCGCCGTACTGATTTACAATTCCTGGCAGCTGGCGATTATCGCCATCGTGATTTTGCTGGGAGCACTGATGCCGTTGGCCAGCGTGCGCCGGCGGATTAAAGGTCTGGTGCAAAAAGGCGTGAACGAGAACTCCAAAATATTCACCAACTATAATGAAGTCTATGCCGGCAACAAAACCATTGCCGCTTATAATCTTCAAGAATCAGAATATCAGCGCTTTGATACCATTCTGACCCGGATTTTCAAACTGGCCATCAAAATGGTGCAGAAAGTCGGCTGGATGACACCTATGATGCATATTATCGTTTCCATCGGTATCGGTGCGGTTATCGGATACGGAAGTTATCTGATTGTAAACGGTGAGATTACCAGCGGTAATTTTGTGTCGTTTATTACAGCATTAGTGCTGTTATATACGCCGATAAAGACACTGGGTAAAAATTATCAGGCGGTGCAGGTGGCGTTTATGGCCATTGAGCGGGTAACGGAAATCCTGGAGGTAAAGCCGACCATTGTCAACAAGCCTGATGCCCGGAAATTAACCGAAATCAAAAAATCCATCCGTTTTGAGGGGGTTGATTTTGCATATAATCCCGATGTGCCGGTTTTGAAAAATATTAATTTCGAGGCCCGGCCGGGAGAAACAGTTGCCTTTGTCGGAAATTCCGGCGGCGGAAAAAGTACGCTGGTTAACCTGCTGCCCCGTTTTTATGACGTAACAGCTGGAAAGATTACCATTGACGGCATGGATATTCGCGACTATACGCTGGAATCGCTGCGCAATAATATCGCGGTGGTTTTTCAGGATAACTTTGTGTTTTCGGGAACAATTCGCGAAAACATCATGATCGGCAATCCCAAAGCTTCGGAGGCTGATTTTGAAAAAGCAATAAAAATGGCCTATCTTGATGAGGTTATTGCTTCGCTTGAAAACGGAGCAGATACGGATATTGGCGAAAGAGGCACGCTGCTTTCCGGAGGACAAAGACAACGTCTGGCCATTGCCCGTGCCTTTCTGAAAAACGCCAATATCGTCGTTTTGGACGAGGCGACCTCAGCCCTGGACAATAAAGCCGAGGCTATGGTGCAAAAAGCCATTGACAACCTGATGAAAAACCGCACGGTGTTTGTTATCGCCCATCGGCTTTCGACCATTCAGAATGCTGATAAAATCATGGTCATCAATGACGGCGAAATTGTCGAATCCGGCAGGCATGAAGAATTGCTGGAAATTGAGAACGGGGCATACCGGGCTTTATACAACGCACAATTCAAGCACAAATAATTTGCCGCAACAAAAAACTCCGGGATTAATTCCCGGAGTTTTTTTATTATTCAGCACCTAGACATTGCCAAACGGATTGATTGATTTCTCATCCGGCTGTTTTCTCAAATCAAACAAATTGAGGAAAGTGGCGGCAACATAAATGGAAGAATAAGTACCGATAATTACTCCCCACAAAATGGTGAATGAAAAGCTGCGCAGGGTATCGCCGCCAAAAACGAACAGCGAAGCGGCAGCCAGCATAGTGGTGACACCGGTCAAAATCGTGCGCGAAAAGATGTCGTTAATACTCTTGTTTAACAAATCATATTGCGGCATTTTCTTGTATTTGCGCAGATTTTCGCGGATACGGTCATAGGTTACAACTTTGTCATTTACCGAATAACCGGCCAGCGTCAAAATGGCAGCAACGGTCGTCAGACTGAAGTCAAAAGCAAAAAATGACAACAAACCAACCGTAATCAACAGGTCATGCGACAAGCTGACCATGGCGCCCAGAGCAAACTGCCATTCAAAGCGAACCCAGATATAAGCGGAAATGGCCAGCACGGCAATAATCGAGGCTATGATACCGGCGGTTTTCAGCTCATCTCCGACCTGCGGGCCGACAAGCTCTACCCGGCGGTAGTCGTAAGATTCACCCAGGGTTTCTTTAATGCTGTTGACAGCGGACATCTGCTCTTTTTCATCAAGCCCGGCAGCCTGGGCGCGAATCATAACTTCGTCCCCTTTGTCGCCGATGGTTTGCAGGGTAATGTCTTCAAGTCCGGAGCCGGAAAGCTTCTGACGCATTTCATCCAGGTTTACCGGCTGCGAGCTCTTGATTTCAATAAGAATACCGCCGGAAAAGTCGATACCGTAATTAAAACCTTTTGTGAAAATGCAGACCAAAGACAATACCACCATGATAACAGACAAGGCAAAACCCAGCTTGCGCATTTTCATAAAGTTAATATTGGTTTCTTTAGTGACCCAACTGAAAATTTTCATTTCTTTATTCCTTAGTTTTATTAGATGGGAAGTTTTTTCGGCTTATAACGCGAAATCCACGTGCTTATAATCAGCCGGGTGACCGTTACAGACGTAAACATAGAGGTGAGAACACCAATCGTCAGGGTAACGGCAAAACCTCTTACCGGCCCGGTGCCGAAGTAAAATAATACAAAGCCGGCCACCAGCGTGGTCAGGTTGGAATCGAGGATTGTCGCCCAGGCTTCGGTAAATCCGGCTTCGGCAGCATCCTTTGTGGAACGTCCGTTGCGGACTTCTTCGCGCATGCGTTCAAAAATCAGAACATTGGCATCAACCGCCATACCGATGGTCAGGATAATACCGGCAATTCCGGGTAAGGTCAGCGTGGCATTAATCAGGCTTAAAGCGCCGAGCATCAATACCAGGTTCAGCAAAACGGTGACGGTGGTAAAGATACCGAATAAGCCGTAAGCCATTACCATAAAGGCAATAACGGCAATCAGACCGATAATGGAAGCGTTAACTCCGTCCTGAATAGAATCGGCTCCCAGACCGGCGCCAACGGTTCTTTCCTCAAGGACCTGGAGCTGGGCGGGAAGAGCACCTGAACGCAGCAGCAAAGCCAGATCATTGGCAGATTTTACGGTAAAGTTACCGGTAATCACGCCGCTGCCGCCCAAAATGGCGCCCTGAATGACGGGGGCGGAAATAACTTCATTATCCAGAACAATCGCCAGACGTTCACCGATATTGTTTTTGGTGGCTTCGCCGAATTTCTTTCCGCCGATGCTGTCAAACTTGAAAGAAACGACCGGCTGCCCTTCCTGATAAGAGACACCGGCATCGGTCAGGTTTTCACCGCCGACAACGGGTTTGCGGGTGATGACCAGGGTTTCGCCGTCAACACTGTTAATCAGGCGGGAAGTATTGCTCAGCATTCCGCGGCGGGCATCTGCGGCCGAAGAACGGCTGTCGACCAGATGAAAAGACATTTTGGCGGTTCGTCCCAAAATGTTTTTAACCTCTTCAGGATCCTGCAATCCGGGCAGTTGGAGGACGATACGGTCAGATCCCTGGCTCTGAATGACAGGTTCGGTGGTTCCCATACCGTCGATACGGCGGCGGACAATTTCAATCGACTGATCAACAATCTTAAGCTTCATCTGGTTTAAGGCGGTTTCGGTATATTTGATAACCAAAGTTCCGTCATCTTCAGTCGTTATGTCAAGACCGTCGTCTATCTTTTTGAACAAGGCCGCGGCACGATCTCTGGCACCGGCATTTTCGATTTTGACACGGACACTGTCCGCACCGGCTTTCAGATTAACATAGCGGATTTTGTTTTCACGAAGAATCTGGCGGGCAGAATCTTCAATCGTGCCCATGCGTTCCTTGATAACATCATCAACTTCAACCTGAAGCAGAAGGCTTGAACCGCCCTGCAAATCAAGCCCCAGATTGACAGGCTTCCACCAGGAAGGCAGTTTATCGCTGCGAATCACATTGGGAACAGCAAAGAAAATGCCAATCAGGCAAATGGCCAGAATCAGCAAAATTCTTGTGCGGGATAATTTATACATGGATTTTCCCCTTAAGATTTCTTTGATTTTTTATTGGAATTGGCGGGAGCGGCGGCTTCTTCGGCCGTTACGACACTGCGGACGGTCAGCCGGTTGATTTTGACTTCAACGCCTTTGGACAACTCAACGGTCAAGTCATAAGGGCCGTCAACCTTAACCACTTTTGCATAAATGCCGCCGCCGGTCAGAACTTCATCGCCGACTTTAATGGCATCCAGCATGGCCTGATGCTGTTTATACCTTTTCTGATTGGGACGAATGAGCAGAAAATAGATAATCAGTCCGATAAAAACGATCTGAAACAAGACATTCAACATCGGGCTCTGGGTTCCGGCAGCACCGGTGGCCGTTTCGGCAGCCTGAGCAAAAGCGTTATTGATAAACATAAATATTATCTCCTTAAAATAAAATTCTCAGGACAATATACAACAATATTTAAGGATAACAACCTAAAAAAATCAATATTCCAACAGGAAAGTTAATCCTTTGAGAAAATTAAGGAAGATAAGTGACGGGATTGACGGGCTTTTTACCGGCACGAATCTCGAAATGAAGCTGAGGCTCGCTGACGCCTCCGGTATTGCCGACAGTAGCGATTTTTTCGCCTTTGACGACTTTCTGGCCTTTTTTCACTAACAATTTCTGATTATGGGCATAAGCCGTTATCCAGCCGCCGCTGTGTTTGATTAAAATCAGGTTGCCAAAGCCTTTGAGCTCGTTACCGGCATAAACGACAACGCCTTTATCCGCGGCTTTGACCGAAGTTCCACGGGGAGCGCGGATGTTGATGCCGTCATTGTTGCGGCCTTTGCCGATGGTGCCGAATTTGGAGATGATTTTGCCTTTAACCGGCCAGGCAAATTTTGTCTTGCGGGATTTGACCACGGTTGCCCGCGAAGACGTTTTGGCCGTTTTCCGGACAGAAGAAACTTTTTTGGCGGACGTTTTCTTTTGAACCGTTTTTTTAGAAGAGGATGATTTTTTTACCGAAACAGTTTTTTTAGCCGGAGCCGATGTTTTCAGAAGCGTACGGGATGAGGCCGGAACAGAAGAAGCCTTCGGCGCCAGCCAGACGGTTCCGGTTTCGTCTTCGCCGCTTTCTTCATAGACATAGGCGGTTCCGGTCGTGCCCGGCAGCATAAGTTTCTGGCCGATGCTTAAGGTATAGGGCGCTTCAATATTGTTTAAGCGGCTGAGCGTGGTGATATCCACATTGTAACGTTTGGAAACATTATACAGCGTATCGCCTTTGGACACGATATGATAGCGGGCGGAAGGAATTTTCAACACCTGCCCGACGGCAAGAGTGTAGGGCGGGGTCAGAGAGTTTACGGTAATCAAATCACGAAGGGGGACATCATAACGGCGGGAGATGCTGTACAGCGTGTCGCCTTTGGCAACGGTAATTTCATCGGGAACATTGCCAAACAAACTGGTGGCCACATCATAATTGAGCAGACGAATCCTTCCGGAATTAAACGAACATCCGCCGATTAAAAACATTAATATGACCGTTAAAAATTTTTTCAATCCAGTCTTCCCGTTATTTATTCTCCGTTATATTATAAATATGATGTGTTAAGATTTATTTACAAATCTTTACGGTCGGAAGATTTTATGCCGTAATCCCGCCGGTGGCGCGCCTGGGCAATATGGCGGTTGAGCCTGCCCATTAAGGCGTCGGGGCTGTCATTAAAATTTTTCAGGTTGGTATAAGAAATTACCATCATCTGGGCATTAGCCTTATCAACCCCCAGCTGCTGAACCATTTTCACCAGCGGATAATAAAGGCCGGAGGCAATTTCCGCAGCATTTTCACGAGCGGTTTCCGGCAGCATAATTGCCAGTTTTGTCTTGTCCAAACGAGCGGTTTTTTGGTTCTTTGCATTGACCAGATGACAAATCCGTCCGGCCTTAATCAACAGCTGGTCACCGGTTTCAAAATTAATGCCGCGGCAGACAAAGTCATAAATATCGCGCAATTCGACCATTATCAGGGAAAAATTCAAATTATAGCGTTTACAGCGGTTAAATTCGCGCTCCATCAGAGGAGAAAAAGCTTTTTCGTTCAGGATATCCTTGTTTAAAATATCACGCCGGCCGATATTTTTAAGTTTTTGGCGCAGGAGTTCGGTTTCAGAATCATCACGAAGCACAATGCTCATGCCGACACAGTTGAGAATCTCGTCAAGAATCGGACGAATCCGGATTTTCAGATGAACAATCCGGTTATCGGGAAATTTCAGGGCAATTTTATTGTTGATGGTTTCGGGGTTGCGGCTCAGACGATTCAGACAGTTTTGCAAAAAGGTAAGATTTGCCGGGGTTTCGCGAGCCAGGACATCGGCCGCCGAACATTTTTGTTTTTCGGGATTCAGATGAAAAAATTCCCGCGCCACATCATTCATAAAGGTTATGTTCATGTCTTTGTCGAGATGGAGATAAATTTCGCCTTTATTGCGCTGTTCTTTGGGCATCTGATTGTGAAGGTCGTTCAAAACCTCTTTGAAACTCTGGCGAAGCTTTTTTATTTTAAGCTTCAGACGAACAACATATCCGATTAAAAATAAAATCAAAAGGCCTGCGACCACATATCCTGCCATGTCTTTCTCCGCTTTATCCGTGATGTTTTATTATAACCTCTGTTTTTTAAGATTACAGCATTTTTTTCAGGAAGAGGCAAATATCCGTTAAATAAAAGTTGCTTTTTTGGTTAAAAAATCTTACTTTTACCCCAGACAGAACAGAAACCAGAGAAAGATATGGCAAAAGAAAACAATAAGCCGGAAATTATTGATGAAAGCGGCGATAAATATAAATACGGTTTTGTTACCGATATTGCCGCCGATACGGCGCCCCGGGGATTAAGCGAAGATATTATCCGCCTGATTTCGGCCAAGAAAGGCGAGCCGGAATGGCTGCTGGAGCGGAGATTGAAGGCTTTTGAATTCTGGAAGACAATGAGTGAACCGTCATGGGCCAAGCTGACTTATGACAAAATCAATTATCAGGATTTATATTATTATTCCGCACCGAAACAGAAAGCGGCGCCCAAAAGCCTGGAAGAAGTCGATCCCGAGCTGCTTGAAACTTATGCCAAACTTGGGATTCCGCTGAAAGAACAGGAAGCTCTGGCCGGAGTGGTGGCGGTGGATGCCGTGTTTGACAGCGTGTCGGTGGCCACGACTTACCGCGCCAAGCTGGCGGAAAAAGGCATTATTTTTTGTTCCATCTCGGAAGCGGTGAAAAATCATCCGGAACTGGTGCAAAAATATCTGGGATCGGTTGTCCCATATACCGACAATTTTTTTGCCTGTCTGAATTCAGCAGTGTTTACCGACGGGTCTTTTGTGTATATTCCCAAAGGCGTGAAATGTCCGATGGAATTGTCTACCTATTTCAGAATAAACGCCAAAAACACCGGACAGTTTGAGCGTACGCTGATTATTGCCGATGAGGACAGCTATGTTTCGTATCTGGAAGGATGCACAGCCCCCCAGCGTGACGAAAACCAGCTGCATGCGGCAATCGTAGAAATCGTGATTTTGAAAAACGCCGAAGTCAAATATTCAACCGTTCAGAACTGGTATCCGGGAGACAAAGACGGCAAAGGCGGGGTTTATAACTTTGTGACCAAAAGAGCAGCCTGCCGCGGCGAGAACTCAAAAGTATCCTGGACACAGGTGGAAACCGGGTCGGCGGTTACGTGGAAATATCCGTCCTGTATTTTACAGGGGGACAACTCCAGCGGGGAATTTTATTCGGTAGCTATTACCAACAACCGACAACAGGCCGACACCGGCACCAAAATGATTCACATCGGCAAAAACACCACATCCAAAATTATTTCCAAGGGAATTTCCGCCGGACGATCAAACCAGACTTACCGCGGGCTGGTCAAAGTCAGCCCGGGAGCCGGAAATGCCCGGAATTATTCGCAATGTGACAGTCTGCTGATTGGCGATGCCTGCGGTTCGCACACGGTTCCCTATATTGAAAACCGTAATAAGACCGCCCGGCTGGAACATGAAGCCACGACTTCAAAAATCAGCGACGAACAATTGTTTTACTGCCTGCAACGGGGAATCGGCGCCGAAGAAGCGGTCAGCCTGATTGTTAACGGTTTTTGCAAAGAGGTTATGCAGCATCTGCCGCTGGAATTTGCCATTGAAGCGGCAAAACTGATTAATATCAGTCTGGAAGGAAGCGTCGGATAAATAAGGAAAAGTCAAAAGATGAAAACACCAATACTTGAAATTGAAGATTTATGCGCCCGGGTGGCCGACAAAGAAATTATCAAAGGCTTCAGCCTGACGATAAATGAAGGCGAAGTTCATGCGATTATGGGGCCGAACGGCGCCGGAAAATCTACCTTGTCTTATGTTTTGTGCGGCAAACCGGGGTATGAGGTGACATCGGGAAAAATTTTGTTCAAAGGAAAAAATCTGCTGCGGATGACACCGGAAGAACGCGCCCGGGAGGGGATGTTTCTGATTATGCAATATCCGGTGGACATTCCGGGAGTGCCGGTAACGACTTTTCTGAAACATGCGGTAAATGCCGTGCGCAAACATCAGAACCTGCCGGAACTTGATACAATGGAGTTTATCAAGCTGGTGCGGGAAGAAGGCAAAAAGCTCGGGATTTCCAATGATATGCTCAAGAGGCCGGTAAACGTCGGCTTTTCAGGCGGTGAAAAGAAACGGCTGGAAACTTTGCAAATGGCAATTTTGAAACCAAGATTTGCTATTTTGGACGAGGCGGATTCCGGTCTGGACATTGACGCGATGAAAGTGGTGGCCGACGGGGTTAATGCCGAGCGCAACGAACATAACGCCCTGCTGGTGATTACGCATTATCAACGGCTGCTGAATTATATCGTGCCGGATTTTGTTCATGTTTTTGCCGACGGACATATTGTCAAATCGGGCGGCAAGGAATTGGCAACAGAGCTGGAAGAAACCGGCTATGCCCAGTTTGTGAAAGAAAAATAAATGGGCGGATTGTTACAAAATATCAAACTGCCGGGAGACGACATTCCCTGGCTGGAAGGGTTGAGAGAGAAAGGGCGGTGCGTTTTTGCCGGGAAGGGATTGCCGACGGCCAAAACCGAAGCCTGGAAATATACCCGGCCAAGAGACTTGCAGGCTGATGATTTTGTTTTGGAAACGACAGCCGGACACGAATGTCATTGCGGCTCCAACTGCGACTGCGAAAAGACCTGCGGAGAAGGTTCGGTGATGCCGTTTGAAGCTTATGAGTTGCATTTTGAAAACGGCAAACTGCAGCATGAACATCTTCACCTGCCCCAAGGGGTGACGGTGATGCCGCTGATGGACGCCATTTTGCAAAATGAAGATATCCGCGGCCGGCTGGGAAAAAGTTTTGATTTGCAGGATTATCCGTTTGCGGCGCTGAACACGGCCTATCTGGAGGAAGGGGTGTTTATCAATATTCAGGAAAATATTTCGCCGGACAAGCCGCTGGCGATCATCAATCATACGCATGCCCGCCATGATAACCTGTTGTTTAACCTTAGAAATGTTATTGTACTTGAAAAAAATTCCCGGGCAACAATTGTGGAAGCTTATATTTACTCCGGAGCGGAAAAATCGCGTTATTTTGCCAATGTCGTTAATGAAATTTATATCGGACGAGGCGCCGAAGTCAGGCATTATAAGCTGCAAAACGATGCTTACAAAGCCGTTCACATTTCTCTGAATGCGGTTAAGGTCAAAGCCGGCGGAAATTATGAGGCATTCTGCCTTCAGCGCGGGGCAGATTTGGCCCGAAACGAGACACATGTTGTTCTGGCGGAAGAAAAAGCCCGGGCCAAGGTGGATGCGGCTTATCATATTGCCGGGTGGGCAACGGTTGATACAACAACCGATATAGAACATCTGGCACCGGAAACGACCTCGGAACAACTGGTTAAAGGTGTGGCGGGCGGAAATGCCAGAGGCGTGTTCCAGGGAAAAATTCACATTGCGCCGCATGCGGTTAAAACCGAGGGAAATCAGCTGCATAAAGCTTTGTTGTTAACTGATGAAGCGGAAATCGACTGTAAGCCGGAGCTGGAAATTTTTGCCGATGATGTCAAATGTTCCCACGGAGCGGCCAGCGGCGAACTGGATGAAGAACAGCTGTTTTATATGCGGGCGCGGGGAATCGGCGAGGATGAAGCGCGGAGAATCCTGATTGATGCCTATCTGGAAGATGTTATCAACCGGATTGAAGAACCGGCCGTGCGCGACTGGATAGCCGAACAGGCCCGCCAGAAATGAGGCAAAGCAATGTATGACGTTGAAAAGATAAGAAAAGATTTTCCCGAACTGAACATATTGGTGGAAGGCAAACGCAATGCCTTTCTGGATACGGCGGCATCGGCACAAAAGCCTCTGGCGGTTATTGAGCGCATGAGCGAAATTATGAGTCATCAATATGCCAATGTGCACCGCGGCAGTTACAGCCTGTCGGAAAAGCTGACTTTTGAATATGAAAAGGCCCGGCAGACCGTGCAGCGTTTTATCGGTGCGGCGGATGTCAGAGAAATCGTTTTTACCCGTAACGCCACGGAATCAATCAATCTGGTTGCCGCAACCTGGGGGCGCAGAAACCTGAAACCGGGAGATGAGGTTTTGATTTCGGAAGCCGAACATCATGCCAATCTGGTAACCTGGCAGGTGTTGCGAGATGAAATCGGTTTCAGGCTCAAGTTTTTTAAAATCAATGACGACGGCAGCTTTAACAAAGATTTGTTCTTGTCTCAATTGAGCGATAAAACAAAACTGGTGGCTGTTACCGCCATGTCTAACGTGTTGGGAACGATTTTTCCGATTATGGAAATTGTGAAAAGCGCACATGCGGCGGGAGCCTTGGTTTTGGTTGACGCCTGTCAGTATGCGGTTCATGCTCCGGTTAATGTGAGCGACTGGAATTGCGATTTTCTGGCTTTTTCCGGGCATAAACTTTACGGACCTACGGGAATCGGCGTTTTATATGCCAAATATGACATTTTGGAAAATATGCCGCCTTATCAGCTGGGGGGCGAAATGGTGGACAAGGTGACTTATGAGAAAACAACTTTTGACCTGCCCCCTGCCCGCTTTGAAGCCGGAACACCGGCAATCGTTGAGGCTATCGGTCTGGCGGAGGCCATGAATTATGTTTCCGGGCTCGGCTGGAATGATATTTGCCTGCATGAAAAAGAACTCTGTTCTTATACTCTGGAAGCCTTAAATTCAATTTCCGGTCTCAAACTGGTGGGAACAGCCGAAAACCGCGGCGGTGTATTCTCTTTTGTTTTGGACGGGATACATCCGCAGGATACGGCTTTTATCCTGAGTAAGGAAGGGGTTTCCATCCGCACCGGACATCATTGTGCCGAACCGCTGGTACACCGCATGGGTTATGAAACAGTGGCCCGCGCCAGCCTGGGGCTGTATTCGGACAAAGAAGACATTAACCAACTGATCCGGGCTCTGGAAAAAGCCAAAACCTTTTTTTAAAAAAACAGGCAAACAATGTTCCTCTTCTGTTTTTATAAAGAGAAACAGGAGATGTTTTTTATTTCTTGCATTTTGAGCTTCGTTCTTTTATCATTGGTTTTGCCGGTGAGAGGTCGCCGGTGGTGTCTCAAAAATACCTAGAGATTGATAACTCCGCTTTGGGCGGGGTGCCGGTAATATGTTGAATAACGGCGACTGTATCTCTACAGTTTTTGAGCTCCGCCTGCTTTGCATTTTGTGTAAGGCAGGTTTTGTTTTTAACAAATTAATGGAGTTTAAGGTTATGGTTTCCAAAAGGACAATCAGGAATCGGGTTTCCCAGATCAAGCTGGATATCGGGATACGTTTGTGTCTTCTGCGGGAGGAAAGAGAAATGAGTCTGGAGGAAGTGGCGGAGGCCTGCGGGATTTCAGCCTGCCGGATTAAGATGATAGAAGACGGACGTTCGTTTTCGCTGAAGCATCTTTTTATGCTGGCGTCGGTGTATGGGGTTCGGGTTAAGATTTTGTTTAGGTAAGGCTGGATTTGCTCTCCCCGGCCCTCTCATCTATGAGAGGGTGACAAATTTGAAGATCCCTTGACGTTCAGACTGGCGCTGAACGAGGGATGACATTTTTTGTTTGATATGAAACCCTCCCCGACCCTCCCTAAAACTTTAGGGAGGGTGATAGAGGAGCCTGAGTTTTCAGGGAGGGGGAATATGGGGTAGAGAGTTCGGGAATAACTTTGTCAAACCCTCTCTAACTCCCCCTAAGTTTTCAGGGGGAGGATATTAGGAAGGTTGGTTTGACTTGGATCCTTGGGTTAAACCCGAGGATGACATAAAAAGAGAACCCGGGGATGACAGGAAAGACGGGAGGGAGGATGACAGATTTGCTTTTCCGCCCTCTACAAAGAAAAAAGATGAGACTTCCCGACAAAGAAGAAGATTTACAAATCAACCATTCAGGTGCAGGGCTTCACCAAAAGCCTCGGCCTCTTTCTGAACCAGAGTGCCGGCACATTTGATGGCGTTATAATAATCACCGCGCAAAATATTGTCGGTAATAGCCGCCGTGTACGGAATCAGGCTGGGCGCAGCTTTTTGCAAATCACGCACAAAATCAATATACATCTTCTGCAACTCGGCAACATCTTTGGAAAGATACATTTGCTGCACAATAAAATAAACACGTTTGCTCGGCGTATTGGCGTCTTTTTCTCGCAAAATAAATTTTTCACGCAAAATGGGAACATTACCGTCAATATAAAAACGGGTACGTTCGTTGTCATTGGTAATCAGCGCTTCCCCGATAATAATGCATTCATGCGGTTTGAGTTCAATCTTTAAGGGCATCAGAAAAATTCCTTCAATAAAAACAAAAAATTTTGCGTTTATTATAAATATTTTATTTTGTTTTGCAAATCATTATTTTCTTTTGTATAGTAGGGATGTTTGAAATTTTTTAGAAGAAAGGTGTTCGGCGTGCCAAATATTATTGAAAATTTGACCGAGGAAGAGAAAAACATATTCATTACCAGCCTGATGTATGCCATGGAGCTGAGCCACAATAAGCGCATGGACTATCTGAAAAGCAGAATCAAAGAGTTTGGCATAAGCGAATCGGCATTGAAAAAAATTAAACCGGTAACAGATCCGGCAGAACTGAGCAAAATGATCAAGCAGATTAAAAGCATCAAGCTGCGCCGCTATATTTTGCGGGAGATGATTTTGGTGGCCGTGGCCAATCATGAGCTTTCGGATGAAGAAATTGCCGGAATTTATAATATCGGAACACGCATCGGTATCAAAGAAGAAAAAGTCAGCGACTTTTTTATGTGGGCAGCCAAAGGATTGGAATGGGAAATCGAAGGCTTGCAGCTGATTGAAGGTGATTTATAAAACATGTCCGAACCTCCGATTTTAACGGTTAAAGATATCCGCTTGAGCTTCGGCCCGCAGGAATTGTTCAGCAATGTCGAACTTTATATTAACCGGGGAGACAAAATTGCTCTGGTCGGGCGCAACGGCTCCGGAAAATCAACCTTGATGAGGGTTTTGTCCGGGCAGCAGGAAGCCGACAGCGGTACAATTTTTATTCAGCCGGGAACACGGATTGCCTATATGCCGCAGAATCCCGATTTTTCCGGATTTAAAACCTTGCGGGAAGCGGTTGTTTCCGGACTTCCGGAAGCGGAAAGACATCAGGAATTTCGTGCCGATGCTCTGATTGCGCGGCTGGGAATCGCGTCCGATGCCGCACCGGAAGAAGCTTCCGGCGGCGAACTGCGCAAAGCAGCCCTGGCAAAAGTTCTGGTCGGCGAACCGGATATTTTGTTGCTTGATGAGCCGACAAATCATCTGGATATGCCGACAATCCGTCAACTGGAAGAAATTATTGCCGGATTTGGCGGGGCAGTGATGGTTATCAGTCACGACCGCATGTTTCTAAACAACATCTCGCAAACCACCTTGTGGCTCGACCGCGGGCAAATATACCGTAATAATAAGGGATTTCGTTATTTCGACGAATGGCAGGAGCAAATTCTTAATCAGGAAATCATTGCCCAGAAATATCTGAACAAAAAAATTGAGGCGGAAACCGAATGGCTGCATAAAGGCGTGACTGCCCGGCGAAAAAGGAATATGGGGCGTCTGCGCCGGTTGCAGCAGTTGCGGGAAGAACGCCGGGCTCAGATTAAACAGGCCGGCAGCGTCAAAATGCAGATTGACGAAGGAGATGCCCGCTCCAAGCTGGTTATTGAAACCAAGCATATCAGCAAATCTTTCGGCAGCCGGACCTTGGTCAAAGATTTTTCCATTAAGGTTATGAGAGGCAATAAAATCGGTATTGTCGGCCCGAACGGTGCCGGAAAAACCACACTGATTAAGCTGATGACCAAAAGGCTGGCGCCGGATGAGGGATTTGTGCGTATCGGCAAGAATTTGGAAGAGGCTTATTTTGACCAAAATCTGGCGGATCTGGATCCGTCCAAGACCCTTTGGAAAACCCTGTGTCATGAAGGTGATCATGTGTGGGTGCGCGGACAGTATAAACATGTAGTGGCTTATCTGAAAGACTTTTTGTTTAAACCGGAACAGGCGCAATGTCCGGTAAGCGCCTTATCGGGCGGGGAAAAACGCCGTTTGATGCTGGCTTTGGCTCTGGCTCAGCCCTCAAACCTGCTGGTACTTGATGAACCGACCAATGATTTGGATATGGATACAATCGACCTGTTGCAGGAAGTTTTGGATGAATATCAGGGAACAGCCCTGATTGTCAGCCATGACCGAGATTTTCTCGACCGGGTGGTTACCTCCGTGATTTATATGCCGGGAGACGGCAGCGCCACCGAATATCCGGGCGGATACAGCGATATGGAAGCAAAATTATCCGGCAGGAACGAAAAGTCCCCCAAGGTTAAGGAAAACAGAGGGAATCCAGCAAAAGACAAAGCTCCGGAGAAAACTCAGGAAACGAGAAAAACGGGCAGATTAAGTTATAATCAACAGCGGCTGCTGGAGGTTTTGCCGGAACAGATTAAACAGCTTGAAAAAGAAATTGCCGAACTGATTGAAACACTCAGCAATCCGGATTTATATACCCGGGATCCGGAAAAATTCGACCAGGCCAGTCAGGAACTGGCTGACAAGCGGCAGAAAGTTGAAGATTGTGAGAATCAGTGGCTGGAAATCCAATTGCTTAAGGAAGATTTGGAAAAATAAAGCCCGGAAATATCCGGGCTTGGCTGGTATGGGATTAGAATTCGATGACAGGATGAACTGATGCTGTTATAGTGTTTTTATTGGAATATCGATCAGTGCTATAACTGTAGCATATTCCGTACTTGCATACAGATGAGGCACCTGCAGTCCAGACAAATGTTCCCGTTTTTTCAGTTGATGTCCATATAGTTTGTCTAATATAATTGGAATTTCCGGCCACTTTGCGGATGACTGATTGGATAAGCTCTTCATTTTCTGGATATGCCCGGAATACACCAGCTGCCGGCAGGCACCAATCGCCAGATTTTGTTCCTTCTGTTTTATATTCGTGTGCAGCCCAGGCTGCCGGGTAATCATTTTTATTACCCATAGAAACAATTATATTTGTGTTTTCGCAACTTTGAAAATCTGTTGAGGCAGCTTCATAGCTATCTTTATTGGGTATACTCAAATCAATTTGTTCTGTATTTGCTGAAGACCATGTATAACTTGTTTTAAAACTTTCTACAGATATAGCCTGGGCGCAGTTTCCGTCATCGCTTTTATAAATGACGACGGCGATGGGGGTTTTACCAGAGACGACAGTGGAAGCACAGGTTCCGTCACTGTAAAGAATATCGCCGATATTGCAGTTTTTAGCATAACCGTTACACTTTCCCCATTCTGCTTTAGGTTCTTCTTTGCAAATGCCGTCTTTCCATTCATAACCGCTGGCACAATTACAGGATTTGTATTTTCCGTCACAGGCTTCACCAGAGCCGCCGGCGTAACCGGTGCCGGTGCAGGTGTATTGGTAGTCGGCTGAGCATTGCTTTGTGCAGGTTTGAGAGCCTGAGTTCCAGTCGTAGCCGGACTGGCAGCCGGTTTTGCAATATTTACCGGAGCAGTCTTCATAGCGGCAGGTGAAGGGTGAGGGGCAGCTGGTGTAAGTGCATTCATAGGCGCACTGTTTGGTGCAGGTCTTGGTATTTTCATTCCAGTCGTAGCCGGGTTGGCAGCCGGTTTTATAATAAAGACCGGAACAATCCTCGTAGGAGCAGGTGAAGGGTGCGGGACAGTAGGTGAGGCTGCCGAGATTGGGGCAGGCTTTGCAGTTATCGTATTTTATCTGATTTCCTGATTGGCAGGATTTTGCACCGATTTCGGGCCCCATGCTGCCGCAATCCATATATCCGTTGCAAGGATTGGGTTTGATTTTATATTTTGTTTGTCCGTTGCAATCCACACAGGCTTCGCCGTCTTGAACGTAACCGTCGGGAATGGTGGTGTTGTCATAACCGGCGCAGGTGTTGCAGCAGGTGCCGTAAGTATTGTCGTACGAGCAACGGTCGGAGCTTAATTGCTGGCCGGTGCCGCAGGTATTTGTATAGTTTGGATTTAATTCTTTGCAGGCGCGTTCGGTATCTTTTTCACAGGAGGCATATTTCCCGTCACAGTCTTCACCGACGCCATAGTAGGGGACTTCACAGGTGACGTAATTGCTTGGACAGGAAGAAACACATTTTTCGAAATAATTGCTGTCGTAGGGGCAGGTGTTGACGGGTTCCTGACCTTCGGGACATGAGGTTTGGGTATAGCCTTCCTGACAGCAGCGCTCGGCATTGTCGAGGTCATAATCATCACCTCCGGGAGGTACGCCGCCGTCATCCTCATCGGCATTATTCCCCGCAAACTCATTGCCGGAACAGTTGGTTGTGTCGGTCACGAAACAGGCGGCTGCGAGTTTTATTTTTTCACCCTTTTCTTCCCTCCCTAAAGAGTTAGGGAGGGTAAGGGAGGGTTTGAAACCCTCTCTGTCTCTCCCTGAGTTTTCAGGGAGAGTAAGTTCGGCAAAATCTTCAGGTGAAGACAAATGTCCGGCCGTGAGGTGTGAAGTGTGTGTGGAAACGTGTGATTTAACTCCGGCGGGAATAAAAGACGGGGAAGTGTCAAAATGATTAAAGTCAGCGCAACACCAATCAGCTCCGGCAATAAGGGACATGCAGGAAGCCGACAACATGAGAATAGTCTTATTCATCATAATAACACCTCTTAGTCTTAAATTACATTTGTCTTCACGAATCTAATGATAACAGAAATTGAAATGGTTGTAAATAGATAATTTGGCTATATGACGGGAAATCTGACTAGAAGAAAATAAGGCTGACATTTGACCCCTCCGGCTCCCCTTTCTAAAGGGGAGAGGTCAATAAGGAAGATCCCTTGACGTTCAGGCTGGCGCTGAACGAGGGATGACAGTTTTTTGAAAATGAAACCCTCCCCAACCTTCTGGCTCCGTAAGTGTTGCCAAGGGGCAACACTAAGTCGTTGCGGTCACTCGGTTTGTAACGCTCATTTCGCGTTGCTGCCGCTAGCTTATGAGCTAACAAACTCTCGCCTGTCGTTGAAAATATCTCCACCGGAGATATTTTCTGCCTCCGGCCCTGAGTTTTCAGGGAGGGGGAAGACAAGAAGGAGGATGGCTAAAAAATAAAGCCCCGTTTCCGGGGCTTGGAAGTTTTAAGGAATATACACCGTATGGAGCATATTGGTACGGCCCTTTTTGCCCAAGGGGAAACCGGCGGTAATGATAATATGGTCTCCGGATTTGGCAAAACCATTTTCAACCGCAATTTTTACGGCCGTTTCTTCAATTTTATCAAAACTGGCAAAAGTCTGTTTGTTTACAAAACTCTTGGCTCCCCAAACAATACCCAGACGGCGGGCAACCTCAATATTCGGCGTAATGGCCAAAATCGGCAGATTGGGGCGTTCTCGGGCGGTTAAAAACGTGGTCAGACCGGATGAAGTATAAGTTATTATCGCGGCTACGTTTTTCAACACACCGGCAATATCGCTGGCGGCAAAGGTAATCGAATCGGATTCACCGACACAACAGGGGTGCAGACGCTGGCTGTCCATTAATTTGTAAAACAGAGGATCAGCTTCAACTTCGGTGATAATATCGCGCATCATGCGCACGGCTTCCACCGGATATTTACCGGCGGCCGACTCTGCAGAAAGCATAACCGTATCGGCTCCGTCATAAACAGCGGTGGCCACATCAGAGGCTTCCGCACGGGTGGGGCCGGGATTATTAATCATGGATTCAAGCATTTGCGTGGCAATAATGACCGGACGGCCGAGTTTGCGGCAGGCGGCTACGATTTTTTTCTGCAATACGGGAACCTGCTGTATCGGACATTCGACTCCCAAGTCGCCCCGGGCCACCATGATACCGTCGGAGAGTTTGATAATCTCATCAAGCTCGGCAATGGCACTCGGTTTTTCCAGTTTGGAAATAATCCAGGCCTTGTCGCCTATCAGTTCGCGCGCATAGCGGACATCGTCGGCTTTTTGCACAAAAGATAAAGAAATCCAGTCAAAACCCAGTTTTAAGGCAAATTTCAAATCATTCTTGTCTTTTTCGGTAATGGCGGAAATCGGCAAAGTGATATTCGGCAGATTAACGCCTTTATGACTGGACAGAGGGCCGCCCACTTCAACCTTGGTCCAGATATGCGAATCATCATGTTTTTCGACCCGGAGACGGATGTTTCCGTCATTTAACAGCAAAAGGTCTTTGGGTTTAACGGCCTTGAATATCTCGGGATGAGGCAGCGGAACCCGTTTTTCGTCACCGGGGTCTTTGTCCATATCCAACAAAAACTTCTGCCCTTCTTTGAGCATAACCTCACCGTCTTTAAATTCACCAACCCGCAGCTTCGGCCCCTGCATATCGGCAATCAGCGTAATATGCAGCCCTTTTTCTTTGGCCAGTTTGCGAACAATTTCATAACGTTCTTTATGTTCTTCGTGGGTTCCGTGGCTGAAATTAAAGCGGAAAGCATCGGCGCCGGAATCAATCAGCCGTTCAATCACTTCGCGTGAGGCTGAAGACGGTCCGATGGTTGCCAGAATGTGAGTTTTTGTTTTATGCGGCATAATAAACCCTTTCAATAATTAATCTCTGCCGATATAGTAATCAAAAATAATTTAACAATATATTACATTATCCGATTAATCCCCTAAATTTATTGCTTGTAAAATAAATTTGATTTTGTTAGATTGAGGGGCAATGTTAACTTGTTTTTTAAGGAGCTTTAACTATGAGTGACGTTGGGGGAATCGACAGTTCAAGACTGGCATCTCTGATTGAAAGAATTGAACATCTGGAAGAGGAAAAAGCGGCTATTGCCTCGGATATACGTGATATTTTTGCCGAAGCAAAGTCTGCCGGATTTGACGTTAAAATCATGCGGGCGGTTTTGAAACTGCGCAAGATGAACGCTGCCGACCGCGATGAGCAGGAAATTTTGCTGGAGACTTATCGCAAGGCTTTGGATTTGTAGTCTTTAATATCAAAAAAAAAAATCAACCTCCGCCGGGCGGAGGTTTTTTGTTATATTATAATCCCCAGCGGACATAACGGGGAAGTTTCATATAATTACAGCCTTCGGCGCCGAATTCAGGACAATCGGGCGAAACATAACTCATTTCAATATCCAACAGGTGATAAACCCCATAGCTATGACGAACGGCCCGCAGATAAAGCGGCATCATGGAAGTTTGGACGGCAATGTCACTGTAGGTGCTCTCATCGGTTACGGGGTTGGGACTTTTCAAAAACGGCAGACAGAGCCAAATGTCCTTTTCTCCGGCAGCCGGCGTGCAAGACAATGCATGGTTCAGATGATCGGAAAAAATGGTATTGTATTTATGCTGAGAACCGGCAGCAGCTTTAATTTTTCCAACGGTCAAATCACCGTCAAAAACATTTCCCGGGCGGGGGTTGGTGTTTTGCCAGGTGCCATACATATTGCCGCTGCAGAAAAACAAAATCAACATCCCCACACCTAATACGCCGGCAAGTGCATAAACTATATATTTGTTTTTCATAGCCCTCTCCTTTTATAATTTTAATACCATTCCGACTCCGGCTGCAATCACGATATAAAGAATCGGACTGAAACGGAATTTGCGAATAATCACAAAAAACAATACAAACAACGCCGCATTTAACCAAGTGGTAAGCGAAAGTTTTCCGACTTCGGCACCGGCCATCAGAATCAGAGCAAGTACCGCCGGACGAATCCCGGACAAAACGCTGCGAACCCGCTCATCTTTACTATAACGGGACAAAAAACGGGCGATTACAATAATGATCACGACCGAAGGAAACGTCAGTCCGGTAACGGCGCAAAAAGCCCCGGCAATTCCGGCGGTTTTGTAGCCAGCATAAACAGCCATGTTTACGCCCAAAGGCCCGGGCGTGGACTCGGAAACGGCAATCATGTTGCTCAATTCTTCGGTTGTAAACCAGGGGTAAGTTTCCGCCAGATCAAATAAAAAAGGAATGGTGACCAAACCGCCGCCGATGGCAAAAAGGCCGACCTTAAAAAATTCATAAAACAACAGCCAATAGATCATTTTTGCAGCCTCCGCCGGGTATAGGCATAAAGGAATCCGGCACAGCCGGCCGCAATCACCGCCCAGATGGCTGAGAGATTAAGACACAACAATCCGCCCAGCGTCAAAGCAAAAACAATATAACCGAAGATGCCGTTCACCCCTTTGCGCCACATATCAATCAAGGTGTTGAAAATAAGCGCGGCAACCACGATGCGAATCCCGGCAAAAGCATGTATCAGCCAGGTGTTGTGCATAAAGCGCAAAAGGATGGAGGCAATCAGGCAGATAATGATGAATGACGGCAGAATGATGGCAACTGTTGCCATAACGCCTCCGAACCAACCGTGAAGTTTGTAGCCGATGAAAGTGGCCACGTTTACGGCAATAATGCCCGGCGTGCACTGCCCGACGGAATAATAGTCCATTAGCTCCTCATCACTGGCCCAGCGGTTGCGGCGGACGATTTCGTCCTGTAAAAGAGGCAGCATGGCATAGCCGCCGCCAAACGTAAAAAGACCGATCTTAAAAAAAGTCAAAAAAAGCCTGAACATTTTTATTGCTCCGGTGGTTGGTTGACAAACCGATGAGTATTATATTATTCATAAACTACCGAGAGTCAAAATAAATTCAGAGGTTAAAATGATTATTTGCGTTCCCAAGGAAATCAGAACCGGAGAAACCCGGGTGGCCATCGTTCCCGATACAGTAAAAAAGCTGACCGGGCTGGGAATCGAGGTTCAAATTGAAAAATCCGCAGGAAAAGCTGCCGGGTTTGATGATGAGGAATACCGGCAGTCCGGAGCGGTTATCGGCAAGACGGCAGACAAAATTTATGAGGAAGCAGATATTGTTTTGAAAATCAATGCGCCGGAAGAAAGCGAATTTTCCAGATTAAGACAAGGATGCGTCATTATTGCCAATTTCCGGGGCAAAGACTCTGCCGAATACCTGAAAAAAGCGGCTCAGAGAAAAGTCAGTTGTCTGGCACTTGACCGGCTGCCACGCTTATCCAAAACGCAAAGTATGGATATTTTATCGTCGCAAAGCAATCTGGCCGGGTATGAAGCCGTGATTACCGCCGTTAAAGCCCTGAACAAGGCAGTGCCGATGATGATGACCGCTGCCGGAACCATTGCCCCGGCCAAAGTATTGGTTCTGGGGACGGGAGTTGCCGGGCTGCAGGCCATTGCCACGGCCAAGCGGCTGGGGGCCCAGGTTTTTGCCTCGGATGTGCGCCCGCAGATGAAAGAACAAGCGGAATCCCTCGGGGCGCGTTTTTTGGAGACCGGCAACAACGAAACATTTGAAACAGACAGCGGTTATGCAAAGGAAACTTCCCGGGAATATCAGCTGGAACAACAAAGAATCGTGGCCGAACAGCTCAAGAAAACCGATATTGTGATAACAACGGCTCTGCTTCCCGGAAAAAGAGCACCCATTTTGATTACCAAGAAGATGATAGAAAACATGCCCAAAGGCTCGGTTATTGTGGATCTTGCGGCAGCCGAAGGCGGAAATACGGAAGGGTGCGAAGATCAAAAGACGAACGAATATGCCGGGGTCAGCATCATCGGCGCGGGAAATCCGGCAACTGGGGTTCCTTATTCGGCCAGTCAGATGTTTTCCCGTAATCTGTTTAATTTTCTGCAGCCATTTTACCGGGAGGAAAGCAGAAGTTTTGAATTTGATTATTCGGACGAACTGATACGTGCCGTCTGCCTTTTGAAAAGAGGAGAAATGTTATGACTGAAATGTGGTTTCTGGCAACAATTTTAATGCTGGCCGGATTTACCGGATATTTTGCGGTGAAAGGGGTTACACCGGCACTGCATTCGCCGTTAATGAGCGTAACCAACGCCATTTCGGGCATTGTAATCATCGGAGCCTTAATTACGGCCGGCAGTGCTGAAACGCAGACCGTTTCTTTTCCGGGACTGGCCGCAATCTTTCTGGCGGCGGTTAATATTTTCGGCGGATTTGCCGTTTCTCAGAGAATGCTGCTGATGTTCAAGAAAAAAGAAAACACCCGTCCGGAACAAAAAGGGGAAAAACAATGATTATGCATTTGATTTCCGCGGCATATCTGATTTCTGCCGCTTTGTTTATCCTTGCCATCCGGGGATTAGCCAGTCCGGAAACCGCCCGGCGGGGTAATGTTTTGGGAATTGCCGGAATGTTTCTGGCGATCGGGGCAACTCTGTTTTTGCCGCAGATACATAATTATGCACTTTTGCTTGCGTTTTTGGCTGCCGGCGCGGCAGCGGGCCTGATACCGGCATTTAAAGTCAGGATGACTGCCCTGCCCCAGATGATTGCCGCGTTTAACGGACTGGGCGGATTGGCGGCCGTTTTGATTTCCCTGGCGGATATTATCGCCGGTTCGGAAATGCGAATCGAAAATACTCTCAGTGTCATTATCGGGGCAGTGGCTTTTTCCGGTTCGGTTATCGCCTTTGCCAAACTGCAGCGTCTGCTTCCGGCCAAACCATTGGTATTTCCGGGACAACGGCTGCTTAATCTGGCATTGTTTCTGGCAGTGGCAGGATTGGGAATAAAATTTGTTGTCAGTCAGGAGGTGAACGCTTTTTATCTGTTAACCGGCGGCGCAATTGTTTTGGGATTTTTGCTGGTGCTGCCTATCGGCGGGGCCGATATGCCGGTGGTTATTGCGGTATTAAATGCCTATTCCGGCTGGGCAGCAGCGGGAATCGGATTTTCACTCAACAATGTTCTGCTGATTATCGTGGGAACCATCGTGGGAGCCAGCGGCATGATTCTCTCTTATATTATGACCAAGGCTATGAACCGTTCGCTGAGCAGCGTTATGCTGGGCGGCTTCGGCCTTAATAAGGAGAAAGATGTATCCGCCAACGGGGAAGAAAGAACCGTCCGAACGGGAAATCCGGAAGATGCGGCTTTTATCATGAAAAATGCCAATAAGGTTATTATCGTTCCCGGTTACGGTATGGCGGCGGCTCAGGCCCAGCATATTTTGCGGACAATGGGTAATGATTTGCAGCAAAAATACGGTGTGGACGTGAAATATGCCATTCATCCGGTGGCCGGGCGCATGCCGGGGCATATGAACGTGTTGCTGGCCGAAGCCAATGTTCCTTATGAAGAAGTGTTTGAGTTGGAAGATATTAACCGTGAATTTGAAACCGCCGATGTGGCTTATGTTATCGGAGCTAATGATGTGACCAATCCCCTGGCCAAAAGCGATACTACCTCCCCTATTTACGGTATGCCGGTGTTGGAAGCGGGAAAGGCCAAAACCGTGTTTTTTGTAAAACGCTCACTGGGAACCGGTTATTCCGGCGTGGAGAATCCGCTGTTTTTTGCCGATAACGTGTTTATGCTGTACGGTGATGCCAAGAAAGTGACGGAAGAGATTGTTTCTGTTCTGGAAAGATGAAAGGGAAGCGTGAAGCTTCCCTTTTTTAGTGGTAGTCCCGAACAGAGTTGAACTGTTTACTCAGCTACGTCAAAGCTACGTGATAACCGTTTCACTACGGGACTAGCGAAAACTTTTATTTATGTAGCGTATATTTTGGTTAAATGCAAGTCTTTTTTTCATATCCGGATAAATTTAGAGAATAATTTCCGTCTCTCCTTGTTTTTATTTATTGATATTTTATTTATTTTTGTATAATATAGAAGAAAACAACCATGAAGGAGGATGAATAATGTCTGATTTTTTTGAACTTGCTTCTAAAGCCAAACGAATTGAATATGCTCCCTGTTCTAATGATCCACATAACACCGGCGGGAAAAATTCCCGGCAGGCATTAGGTTTTGACGAAAAAGGAAACTGTATTTTTAAGGCTTATTATGATGATGACGGTAATTTTAGATTGGAAACCATTAAAGATAAAAACGGGATGAAAGAAAAACGGGACTTTGGCAGTGACGATTTGGAAAATGCTTCCACTTTTTGTCTATCAGACAAGCAAATCAAGGAGTTGAAAGAGGCTCAAAATTTTGTTTCCGGACTAAAACAGAAAGAACCGAAATCATCACAACTCCCCCAAAGGAATCCTGCCGAAATGCTGAAAAACGGCATGAACGTTAAACTTTCAGAAAAATCCCGGCTGCCTTTTGCGCCGGATATAGAAGAACTGACAATCAGCAAAGGCGAAGACGGTGTTTTGCGGATGAGAGGCATCAGCAAAGACGGAAAACAAAGCATTGACTTCAGTTACAGGGACGGAATTGCCCAATTTGAACTGACCGACGGCAAAACAAAACGCAGTTATAATAACAAAATGGGCGGGAAATGGACATACCGCGACCTGACCAGTTCAAACGGAACCCGGTATTTTGACAGCGATTGCGGAGAACTGGTGGCTTCAACCATGGGAAAAACGTTTGATAAGGTTAAACAGAAATATCTAGCACCGCAAAAATCACAAAATATGAATAAGGCTCTGTTCAGTTCCCGAGGGAAGGGAAAAGAATAACTTTCAAAAAAGAAGGGGCGGACGAGGGATTCCTGAAGAAAAAGGATTTTCCGCCCCGTTTCCGGAGAAAGTTATGGTTTTTAACGATTATAAACTCTGGGCAACGCTTTGAACACAAAACAGCACAAAGTAAATAATGATATTAAGTTTAGTCATGGCTCGGCTCCTTTTGTTCTTAATTTGTTCTAAAGTGATTTATACATATCCGAAGACAAAAGTCAAGAGCAAAAGTTCTAACTTTGTTCTTTTTTTTCACTTTAAAACAAAAAATCCCCTATTTTCCGGTTATTAGGAAAACAAGGGATTTTTCTTCAGCGCATGCTGTAACTTTCGAGCCGGGCATTGCCCCGTTTGAGATAAACGTAAACATTGCCGGGAATGGTTACAATCTGGACATCAAAATATTCGGCGATTCCCCGTCGGGGATCCCTGGCCTTAATCGTAAAGGGCTCGTAGCTGGCGTGATATCCTTTGGGAATCCGCTTGAACAGGCGGTATTTTCCGCGGCGCAGCTTATAAATTTCGATATGCCGGCCTTTGTTTTTTATCCAGGTATCTTCCCATTCCAAATCAAGCACAATGCTGTGGTTGTAATTGTAATGGATACGGGTTCCGTTTGCTGACCGCTGATAGGGCATTTGAGCCTTAATATAGCGGTATTGGCGTTCATAAGCGTCAGCAACCTGCATTCCCAGCTCATAGTTACCAATCGCCCGATCAACATGCCCCATGGCCCGGTCAAACGAAGCGCAGGAGCTTAAACACAACATCAATCCGGCGAACAAAAATAATAATATATGTTTCATAAATGGAATAATTTTGATTTAAACAGGATATTAGCACAAAATTAGACAAATTACAAATAAAAAAAGCAGGCGCCGCAGCACCCGCTTAATTTTTTTTATCAATCCCACAAATAGGTCATGATAATATCTTCGTCCGAGAACACCTCCACAATGTGGTTATGCCAAGGCTCATCCTCGGTTACAACCACATGAAGCACCCGGGAATAACGAACTTCGCCGTGTTTGTTTTCATGAAAGTCCGTTAACATGGTGAACCGGCAGCCGGCAATAAAATAGCCGCCATCACAAGGAGCATCTTTCGCATAGGCAAAGTTTTGATCACCTTTGTGAAATGTTGCCAGAGGAACATAACGTTCTTTGCACAACCGGCTGATAACAAGTACGCCTTTGTCTTTATCAAGATAAAGCCGGAAGTAACCATTATCAGCGGTGCAAATGACCTGCCCTTTGGAATCGGGAGAAGTAAGCACGCTGTTGCAGGAATAATCGTATTCCGGAAAATAAAACTGCTGAACAGACTGAGCCTCAACTCCGGACATTGCAAAGAGCATAAATCCACAAAAAAATATTTTTTTCATATGATAATAAATTAGTTAATAATAAAAAATCGGAGTTGTTTATAGCACCTATTTTTTATTTTGTCCAATATTTTTTTTGTACATTTCAGGAGTGTCAAAAAAATTTTCAGAATTTCCAATCTTGACAAAGTCTTTCTGACGGTTATTATGTGGGGTGTTATTCATCATTCCGATGAATTCAGATTGCAGGAAAGTTAATGTCTAAAGCTAATGATATATTAGTTTCTGTTTTTTTCTGGTGGCACTTTTAGTGCCATATTTTTCCGTATCTGAATTTTATATATCCGTAAAGTAGTTTTTAGTTAATTTTTTTATTCTGATGGAGATGAATAATGTCTTTTCAATATGCCATTGAAAATTGTGGTCGTGTCAAAATGGCCGGAGGAACTTTTGCCACTTATTATGACCTGGCCGGCGCGTTAGCCGGAGAGGAAAATCCTCATGCCGGACAAATTATTGAGGCTAACAATAATTTTAAGAATATCCGTAAACAGCCTCCTTTTGACCTGCTGCTGGCCTTTTTTCCCGATGATTATGCCAACATCCAATACCGGCTGCGCGGCGCCGGTGCATACCGTCATCTGAGGATGGATCAGGGACCGGGCGGAAATTTTACCCGTTTTGATTTGGGCGAGGATAAAAGCTTTCACTACCGGCTGCGGGAAGATGAAGGTTTTGCCCTGCCGGAAGAGCTGATATCAACTCAGCTGCGGGGAGGACGATATCCCCGACTGGCGGCACTGGCAGAAAAAATCCAGCAGCGTTTTGAGAAAAACGATTATAAAACCACGGCTCTGTTGGTAAATAAATTTAAATATCTTGCCGCAGAAGAAGGTCTGATTATGCATCAGGGAGAACATGTCGGCAGTAAAAGCGGTTTCTTTTTTATCCGACCGACAGAAGCCGAACAAAATGTGACTTTTCCAATAAGTGAAATTCCGCAGCTAAGGGCAAAAATCGACGAGGCTCTGAGCAAAAGTTTGTCCCGGGCGGCTTATATGCGCGAGGGCCTAAAGCAAAATATGAGCTTTGAACAGGCCGCTGCCTTTGCCGAGAAAAAATATGCCCAGAACGGCCCCGTTGAATATCCGGAAAACGGCGCCCTTTATTTTCAACCGGACTGTTTTGTCGACCGCAACGGCAATATTGAAGTTGAAAAAATAAACATGCCGGATGTCGGGATGTTTCTGACCTTGCTAAACCGGCCATCCAACCTTTATTTGCAACGGGTGGTTAATGCCAATCTGTATTTGAAAGACCGGTTAAAAAAGGTGATGGCCGATTTTTTGCAAAAAGATGAGATTGTGCTGGTTACCCGGCCGGAAGTGATAAAGGAATCGTCAGATACTCTGGAAATTATGGAAATCAGAGCCCTGAAAAAAATGCTGGAGAGCATCGGGAAAAAAGCAATCGTCAAAACGCCGGAAGAATATGAAAGCATCAGCCCCAAACAGGAGGTTTTGCTGTTGAATGTTGACAGCGGAGACAAGTCTTTCGGGAAATTTGCAGAACATATTGTTAAGCGGGATATTTCCTGTTTCAGCGACCCGCTGGCGTATTATTTCAAAGACAAAGCTTCGACGCTCAAAACCATACAGATTCCCGGAAAACATATGGAGCATTTTATGCAGCTGATAAAACCCAAAGACATTACTCAGAAAAATGCCGAAAATATTTATAATCGGCTGCAATATATCATGAAACGTTTTGATATGACCGATGATATTATTTACGCCAACATCAGCGGTTATAAAATGCCGGTTCCGGTTTTTAAATATTCGCTTCATAGTTTCGGGCAGATTTATAAGGCCTACGACAAAATCAAAAATCCGCATGCCTCGGTCCAGCTTTCGGCGGTTCCGCTCAATATGCAAAATGCCGCTTTTGAAAAAGACGGGAATCCCCGGCTGGCCGCTTTTCGTTTTATGTGTACAAAGGAAAGGTAAAAATATGCTGTATCAAATTGTAAATAATGACGAGGTTTTGATTAAGGTTATCGGATTGGTTTCTTCCGCGCAAAAACAGTTAATCGTGGTTCAGGGGGAAGATGATCTCAGTCCGGTTCAGCCGGATGAAAATTATTTTGGAGCATTACGGGCTTTTTCAGAAAAAGGCGGACAGATTATCCGCTGCTATTTCGGCGACCGGGAAAATTTTTTGCAAGAGAAAAAAAACAACCCGGGAATCGAATATGTTTATTGCGGAAAAATGGAAAACTATCAACGCGCCGTTATCAGTGACGGGCGATATGCCATGGCCAAAATCGGCGGTACATTTGTTTTCAGCACCAACCGGCTGTGGGTAAATATGCTCACAGCCTATCTGAAGGAATGTTCCCGAAAAAACTTTATGTTTTGCCGGTAAAAATAAATTCCGTATCAGCTGATTTGTTTACAAACATCAACCCAGCCGGCATTCCGGGTGTATTTGTCCAATTCTTCCGGTGTCAGTTCTATAGCGCTGTTGGAGCTTCCGCAAGCGGGAAAAACCGTTGAAAAGCGCTTTAAGGAAACATCCAGGCAGATTTTTACATTTTCCGGTACGGCAAACGGACAAACACCGCCAACCGCATGTCCGGTAAAGGCAAGGGCTTCTTTCGGGGTGAGCATTTTGGCTTTGGCATGAAACGTCTGCTTGTATTTGGCATTGTCAATTTTGCAATCACCAGCAGTTACCAAAAGCAAAGTTTCACCGTTGCAATTGAAAGAAAGCGTTTTGGCAATGCGAGCCGGTATACAGCCCAGGGCCTGAGCGGCCAGTTCAACCGTTGCACTGGATACGGGGAATTCCAGAATCCGTTCTTTTATACCGAAAGTCTGGAAATATGCGCGGACATTTTCTATTGACATCCTACCTAACCTTAATTGTTTTTTATTGTAATACCGTGACTTTGGTGTACAAGCTGAAAAAATTTGTGTTAACAGAAAAATGAAAAAACACCCCGGCTAAAAGCACAGGGTGTTTTTTGCGGGACAAGGTTTAAAACTTGTACTTGGCGTTAATCAAACCGGTGTGGTCTTCATAGTTATCGCGGAATTTGCCTTCATAACCAAGCGAAAGTTCGACGTTATCGTTAACTTCCGCAGTTACACCCGCGCCAAACTCCATACCGAAACGGTCAAGGGCTTCGCCGTCAACCGCATAAGCTGAACCGTTAGCCAAAGTTACAACCGAGTTAACGTCGTCGTTAAACAAGTCGTAAGTTGCGGCAATACGGGCTTCCGGTTTAATCGACATACCATTGTCAAGCTCAAAGGTTTTGTTGACTTTTGCGCCGATAACGCCGGTTAAGATATCGCTGTCGTTGCCGGAGACTTTCTGGTCGGCAGAATCGGTATAAGCGTCCTGTTTAATATGAACATAACGCAATCCAACTTCCGGCGTAAAGCCAAAGCCTTTAACCTGCATGTCATAACCGGTCATGGCCTGTAAGCCCAAGGTTTCAACATCATAGTCAGCCTTAACGCCAACCCCGGCAACACTCTTGTCTTCGGAATAATCAGACCAGCCGTAGGTGGCAATACCGTTGATATACCAGTTGTTCGGCTTGTATTCACCGTAAACAATCGCGGTATGGGTATCAACATCCGTACTTCTCATAAAGCCGTCAATATCGGTGTTAGTATAAGCATAACCGGCACCGACTTTGACCGTCCGGCCGATAATTTTTTCAATACCCATGGCAACACCGGCAGAATCCGCATCAAAACCTTTGGCTTTGGATGTGTCATCCAGTTCGGAATGATTATACATACCCTGAACCCAGACAGCTGCGTCCGGATTAGTATCACCGGAAGACATGCCCTGTGAACCGGTCGAAATTGACCCACCGGTTAAACGGGTTGATACGGCACTAAATACCTGGTTGGCGGTTTCGGTCTGGGTTTTCTGAACCATCGGCGCAACTTCAGGAGCTACGGCAGTCAAGGCATCTACATAAGCTTTTTGTGAAGCACTGTCCGTACTGTTAGACAATTGTGCCAGTTTTTCAGCAACTGCCGCGGCAACCGGGCTGCTGTCGGAAGCGCTTACGCTGTCCCAGGCTTCGGCTGTTGAGGCATTTGAAGTTGTGCCTCCGGCATCCGCAACAATATCGGAAGCTGTCGTGCCGTTGGCCGTTACCGTATATGTGCCATCACCGTTATCGGCAAAATCATAACGGGAGTTTGAAGTTAAATTGGCGAATTTTCCTTCAATTTCAACCGGAGTATCTTCGTCATTAAACAATTTAAGCGTCAGAGGATCATCCCCCGCAGATAAAGCAGCGCTGTTTAAGCTCATATCAAGTGTGGTGCCGTTTTCGCTGATATTGACATAATTGGCATAGATTTTGCCGTAGGTGTCTTTGTCTGTAACGGTAAATTTCAAAGTCGAATTGTCTTTGAAATGAACACCTTCGCCAGCAACTTCCTTTTCACCGCCAGAGTGCAATTCATTTGCACCGATGTCAAGCGTAGCTCCTTCACCAACCACAACGCTGGAGGCACCACCGTCAAGTTCCTTATCATAGGCCAGCGTTCCTTTTTGAATTTCAAAAATATCTAAGCCGCCAATGGTACCGGTTACGGCTTCACTTAAAACGTGGCTGTCTTCAAATATCAGGCTGGCACCTTCAACATTACCGTCGATTTTGGCGTTTGAGTTCTGAAGATGAATTTTGCCGCGGTCATCACCATCAATATTGGCGCTTAAGGTGCCACCAATGTTAAACTTTGTATCATTATCAGCAACTCTGAGTGTGGCTTTCTGCGCCTGGTCCATATCTTCGGCTGAAACTTTGGCATATAAGGTTGAACCGGAAGCAATATTAATCTCTGCGCCGTTGAATATATTTATATTCCCGGCAGAAGATATTTCCGCCGAAGAGCCGCTGACATTTATCTTCCCGCCGCTTATATTTATGTCGCCCTCATTTTTATAAGTGGTAGAGATTCGAGCTCCGTCTTTCAGGTTAATCTCTCCTCCGCTGATATTAATACTTCCGTTTGAGGCATGATATGGCGATAAATCCAATTCATCTGGATTTAATCCGGCGCTGATAAAATCTTCACGTGAAGCTTCATCTGGATATTTACCAGCTTTCTGATGAAATTCTTCTTCACTCATAACACTGGTACCGTCTTTTTTGTATAACCAGGAGCTATCATAACCACCGCGTTCAACTTTAGCCATTTCTCCGGTTAAATTAATGGTTCCGCCGGAAATGTTTATATCGCCGTTTTGACCTTCATGCAAAATACCGCCGTTGTGTATATCTTTTCCACTCTGCCAGATAGCATTTTCCGGTGCTTCTTCATTCTCAGGTTTTATACCGCTATAATCCATTGTAATATTAGCATTTCCGCCAATGTTCATATCGGCGTTACCGGTTAATGTAATTTCGCCGCCGTCTTTAACTGTAATATCGCCGCCTGTAATATTCATTTCTGCGGCTAATGTATTATATTGTTCATCTTTTCCACTCGCATCAATACTGGCACCGTTTGACAAGGTTATGAAACCCCCGGTTATAGAAATTTCTTTTTGGTTTGTCCCGTCCGATATTTGCTTAATATCGCCGTCTGCAACAACATTACCGCCAGAAATTGATATATTTCCTGTCGTCTGGTAATCTTTTTGGTTTTCCATAGTTATTTGCGTGTCCTGATTAATGTTTATATCATCAGAAACTTGTGCATAGGCATTATGGCTGCAAGTCAGCGCCACCAATGCCGTTGTAATTAAAAGTTTATTTTTCATATGATTAAACTTCCTCTTCTTTAATTGCAATTAAAACAAAACCACCTGGTAAGAGGTGGTCGGAGAGTTCATCAATCATATTGTCTTAAATGATTCTCTTAGCCTTTAAAGTCAAAAAAACTTCTGAACATACGCCAAAAGCTCCCCGACCATAGAAACTATGAATCGGGGATATATTTATTGCCTGCCATGATGAGTGGCTGACAATATTACGATGTTATATCCTAACACCGAAGACAATAAGAGCCGATGAAAGCTCCGCACCATAAAAGTGCTAAATACTGAGTATCCTCAATATCTGTTTTGAGAGTATTAGCTGTTGGTTCGCAAGTCAAGATAAAAATAAAATTTATAATATTTCTAACCGGCGGATATTTATCCAAGATAAAAAAATGGGTTGCAATTTCTTGCAACCCATTGAAAATATTTGATATTTTCCTGACACCAATTAACGTTTGGAGAACTGGTAAGAACGGCGGGCTTTGGCTTTACCATATTTCTTACGTTCAACAACACGGTCATCACGAGTCAGGAATCCGGCTTTTTTCAGAACAGATCTGAGTTCCGGTTCATATTCGTTCAGAGCAATGGAAATACCGTGTTTGATGGCACCGGCCTGACCGGATAATCCACCGCCCTTAACCGTGCAGACAACATCGAATTCGTTTACACGATTGGTGATTTCGAACGGCTGAGCGATAATCATCTTCAAAACCGGACGGGCAAAATATTCATCAATCGATTTGTCGTTAATGGTGATATTGCCTTTGCCGGGTTTGATCCATACGCGGGCAACGGCGTCTTTTCTCTTACCGGTAGCATAGGAACGTCCCTGTTTGTCTTTTACAGACTTGCGGACTTTTACTTCTGCAGGAGCAGACACTGCGGACTTAATATCCTGTAAAGATTCAATTTTTTCAGCCATTATAAAGCGCTCCTTTTATTCTTGTTGTTCAGGGAAGCCATATCCAAAACGATCGGGTTCTGAGCAGCATGCGGATTTTCGGATCCGGCATAAACTCTCAGCTTGGTCATCTGCTGACGGCCCAGCGGATTACGCGAAATCATGCGTTCAACGGCCTTTTCAATAACTCTTTCAGGAAAACGGCCTGCCAAAATCTTGCCGGCAGTTGTTTCTTTAATTCCGCCGATCCATCCGGTGTGTTTGAAATATTTCTTGTCGGTCAGTTTTTTGCCGGTCAGTTTGACTTTGTCGGCATTAATAACAACGACATAGTCACCACAATCCAGATTGGGAACAAAGCAGGGTTTGTGTTTGCCACGGAGCAGGCTGGCAACTTTGGCGGCCAGACGTCCGAGCACAACGCCTTCAGCGTCAACAACATACCACTTTCTTTCAATATCTGACGGTTTTGTTGCATATGTGTTCATAGTAACTCACTTCTTTGGTTAAAGGTTAAATTCGGTGTTAATATACAGAATGTTTTTTGTTTGTCAACAATAAAAAACACTATATTTTCAATATTTTATTTTACGGTATTATTTTACCCTTTGTTATCTTGTTGATTTTTCGCGCTTTATGTGTAAGCAGCATCTTAGAATTCAAGGACGGGCCGGACCTCGTAGCGGTTAGGCTTATTGATGGTGTCGCTGCCGTACAACCCGTAGTCGTTGCTTAAATTCGAGTACCACGCGCTGCCGCCACGGTTCTCGGAAGACGACCAGAGGGAGGAACTTCTTCCTAACTGATCACCACCGGCCAATACAAACCCGGCATTAATCGCCGACATATTGTTTTTAATACTCGTCATAATACCGGCTGCCGGCAGACACCAATCCCCGGCATTAGTACCCTCTGTCTTATACTCATGTGCCGCCCAGGCAGCCGGATAAGTACTCTTATTGCCAGCATTAGTAATAAGAATTGTATTGCTGCAACTCTTAACATCAGTTGCCGCCATCTCTGCACTACTCCAGTTGGTCAAAGTTGTAATATCCGTGCCGTATCCACTCCACGCATAATCTCCTATTTTTTTCAATGCCATGGCCTGACCACCGCCTGTTCCGTCAACATAAACCACCACACCAATCGGGGTTTTACCACTGATAACCTTACCATAAGAACAACTTATATCAGAATAAAAAATTGAACCTATGGCGCAATCTTTGGTATTACCACCTCCAATACCACCTTCTTCAATCACTTTTTTGATTTCCGTGATTTCGGTGGTGATTTCATTAATTTTATCTGCTAAGGTGCAGTTCCAGGCATTGCCGAAGGGACACTTAATCCCGCCTTCGCAGGATGATGAGCTTTCATAGCCCAAACTAGAACAACTCGGCGTCGGGATACATGCGGCATAAACACTTCCCGCACTTATCACCATTACCCCCACACTCGCTAATAATATTTTCTTCATAACCTTTCTCCTTATATTAGTTGTTAATAATATTTACCGTTCCCCTTTTTACCTCGCCCTTGAGGGGAGAGGTCGGAGCGTAAGCTCCGGGTGAGGGTGACAAAATAAACTGTCATCCCTCGTTCAGCGTCAGTCTGAACGTCAAGGGATCTTCCTTGCTGCTCTCTCCCCTTTTAAAAGGGGAGCCGGAGGGGTCAAATAGCGCCGCTTTATTCATCAGACTTGCATTCGCCATTCCACCCTCACCCTAACCCTCTCCCCTCAAGGGCGAGGGAATAAAGAGCAATCCCCTATCCGCCGCAGAAGTCACAATAATCCGCACAATTCGTCGCACAACCGGTGGCATACCATAAGCCCGAGCATTCTTCATACTGGCATATGGTGCAGCTCGGACAGGTGGTGTATTCTCCCAAGTTCGGGCAGGCCTTACAATTGTCATACATGGTGGTTGTTCCCGACAAACAAGTCGAGGCTCCGGCTTCTCCGCCCATGGAGCCGCAGTCCATATATCCATCACACGGGTTGGGTTTTATCTTGTAATGTTCCTGACCGTCACAACCAAGGCAGCTCTCACCATCCTGGACATAGCCGTCGGGAATACTCGTATTGTCGTATCCGGCACAAGTGTTGCAACAGGTGCCGTATAAACTGTCATAAGAACATCTGTCATCGCTTAATTGTTGGCCGGTGCCGCATTCATCGACATAACCGGGGTTCAATTCCTGACAGGCGCGCTCAGTGTCTTTTTCACAAGAGGCATATTTCCCGTCGCAGGCCTCTCCCACGCCGTAATACGGAACTTCACAAGTGACATAATTTGAGGGACAGGAAGAAACACATTTTTCAAAATAAGTGCTGTCATAGGGGCAGGTGTTGGAAGGTTCCTGACCTTCGGGACAGGAGGTTTGGGTATATCCTTCCTGGCGGCAGCGTTCAGCATTGTCCAAATCATAATCATCGCCGTCTCCGGGACCGCCGGGAGCCCCGTGTCCGTCATCATCGGCATTATTGCCGCTAAACTCATTTCCCGAACAGGCTGAGGTATCGGTTACAAAACAGGTGGCTGCGAGTTGGGGAAGAGGGGTGTTGTGAAACCCTCCCCAGCCCCTCCCTAAGTTTTTAGGGAGGGGATAGAATAGATAGTTCCCTAAGTCTTTAGGGAGGGAATAGGATAGATAGTTCCCTGAGTTTTCAGGGAGAGGATAAAAGGCAGAAGACAACAACATTTCTTCCGGGTGAGAGGTGTGTGTATAAGGTGTGTGGACAAATGTAACCGCCCCCGGAGTGTTGAGAGATGTTAGATTATGAATTGAAGCCAAACTGCCGCCGGGCATAAGAAACAGCCCGGAAACCGACAGCATTAATGCTTTGGATAATTTCATCATAATATCACCTGTCTGTTGTTGTCTTCACGAATCTTATGATAACAGATATTTTACAAATAATCAATGTGTATTTTAAATATAATGACGGGAAATCGGACGAGGTTTTAAAACCCCCTCTAACTCCCCCTAAAATATTAGGGGGAGGATATAAGGATACTTGATTGTCACCCTCACCCGACACGTTGTGTCGACCTCTCCCCTTAAGGGCGAGGTGAAGAAATGGATGACTTTTTTGCCTAGATCCTCGGGTTAAACCCGAGGGTGACAGGGAAAAGGGAGGCTGAGAAAAGATAAGGCTGATATTTGACCCCTCCGGCTCCCCTTTCTAAAGGGGAGAGGGCAATAAGGAAGATCCCTTGACGTTCAGACTGGCGCTGAACGAGGGATGACAATTTTTATTTGTTTGAATATGAAACCCTCCCCGACCCTCCCTAAGACTTTAGGGAGGGAGATATATGAGTAGAGATTTTAGAGGGATGACATTGCCATACCCCCTCCAACTTTCTGGCTCCTACTAAGCTCACTACGTTTGCTAAGTCGCTGCGGTCACTCAGTTTGTAACGCTCATTTCGCGTTGCTGCCGCTAGCTTATGAGCTAACAAACTCTCGCCTGTCGTTGAAAATATCTCCACAGGAGATATTTTCTGCCTCCAGCCCTATAACTATAGGGGGAGGGTGGGTTTGGGGGCAAAGGCTTTAGGGGGGGAAAGTATAAGGAAAGTTTTTTTCACCCTCACCCTGACCCTCTCCCCTCAAGGGAGAGGGAAGAATACGGGGAGGTTTTTGGGAGGGGAATATGGGGTTTAGAAAGGGTGGTAAGGAAAGAGGATGTGGTTGGGGGTGGAATTGTAGCTATTTGTGAAAAAATGGTTGTGAAAAGCTGTGAAGGTTACAAAAAAAATTCATTTTTGCCAAAAATAAAGGGGCTTCAAAACGAAGCGCCCTTTTTACACTTTCTAAAAATTTCCTATTTCAAATTTTCAACTTTCCGAAGCAAATCTTCAGGAATTCGCACCGGACGTTTGCGCTTCAGACTTACATAAGCCAATTTAACGTCCAGAGTTGCCAACAATGTTTCGCCCCGGCGGATTTCCTGTTTCATTTCGGCTCCGGCACCTTTCATTTCCGTTAATTCGCAGGTCACTGTCAGCAAATCATCCAACACTGCCGGCGCTTTATATTCCACACTCAGGTTGCGTACCATAAATCCGTGCCGGTCATCTTCTTCCAGCGCCGCCTGCTGCTCCATGCCCAGCGCCCGGATAAGCTCCGTCCGCGCCCGCTCGGCAAATTTCAGATAATTGGCATAATACACCACTCCGCCGGCATCCGTATCTTCATAATACACCCGGGCCGGAAACACAAAGACCCTGCCTTCAAAACGCCCTGCCGGCACCGCTACATCATAGTTCATTTTCTTCTTCCTCAATAACACTCAACAAATCGAACTGCGCCGGTTCCGGGCGGATTCCCCGTTTAATCCGGGGCTTGCCAAGATATTCGCAGCCCAAATCAGAAATCACGCGTCCCCGCGGCGTCCGCTGTAAAAAACCAAGTTTCAGCAAAAACGGCTCTATCACTTCCTCAATCGTGTCGCGTTCTTCCGAAAGCGCCGCGGCCAGCGTATCGGCTCCTACCGGCCCGCCGCCATAATTATTCAAGATACAATTCAGATAACGACGGTCAAAAGCATCAAGTCCGTAATTATCCACATCCAGACGCCGGAGGGCTTTATCGGCAATCTTGTTATCCACCTCACCGGCTCCGGCCACTGCACCGAAATCGCGTACCCGACGCAGCAGACGCCCGGCCACACGCGGGGTTCCGCGCGAACGTTTGGCAATTTCCTTTGCTCCGTCCTCCGAAATCGGCATTCCCAGCAGGGAAGCTCCCCGGATAACTATCTGCATCAATTCTTCCGGAGAATAAAAATCAAGCCGCAACGGAATTCCGAAACGCTCGCGCAAAGGCGTGGACAGCAATCCCGAACGGGTTGTCGCGCCGACCAGCGTGAACGGCTGCAAATCAATCCGCACCGACCGGGCAGAAGGCCCCTCGCCGATAATCAAATCGAGCTGAAAATCTTCCATTGCCGAATACAAAACTTCTTCAATTGCCGGATTCAGCCGGTGAATTTCATCAATAAACAGCACATCGTTGCGTTCCAGATTAGTCAGGATGGCGGCCAGGTCGCCGGATTTGGTAATCATTGGTGCCGAGGTGGCCCGAAAGCCCACACCCAACTCTTTGGAAATAATTGAGGCCAGCGTGGTTTTGCCCAGTCCCGGCGGGCCGAACAGCAAAACATGATCCAGCGCATCTCCCCGGCTTTTGGCCGCTTCGATAAACACTTTCAGGTTTTCGCACACCTGCCGCTGTCCGACAAACTCATCCAGCGAATTCGGACGCAGGCTCACGGGGTTGGCGCTGCCGTTTTCATCTCCGTTTTGTTTTTTGGGGCTTACAATCCGTTCATCATCATTCATCATTTAGATTTCTTTCGTCGCAAATTCTTTCAGCGCCAGCCGGATTAATTCCGGGACCCCGACATCGGGATTGTTTTTAAGCGCCAGGTTGACCGCCCGGTAAGCTTCAATCCGCTGATATCCCAGGTTTACCAAGGCCGAAATCGCATCATCGGTTTTGGAGCTGTCTTCATCGGCCTGCAGCTCGACCACGGCATCTTCATAGGCTTCTGTTTCTGTTCCGGCAGTCCCTTCAGTCACATTGTTCAGATCTGCTTTCACGCTTGCCTCCATCGGAATGGTTACAATCTTATCTTTTAACTCAGTCACAATACGCGCGGCCAGTTTCGGCCCCACACCGGCGGCACGGGTAAATGAGGCTTTGTCCTGCGCCGATACGGCCTGGGCCAGCTGATTGGGTGATAATACCGATAAAATAGCCAGACATACTTTGGCGCCCACGCCCTGCACTTTTGTCAGGGTCAGAAACCATTCTTTTTCCCAGGCATCGGAAAAACCAAAAAGCGAGATGCTGTCTTCCCGGACAATGGTTTCAATCAGCAATACGGCCGTTCCTCCCCGGTTCAGGCGCGATAATGTCTTGGCCGACGCAGAGACCAGATAGCCGACGCCGTTTACATCCAGAATACAGTAATCTTCGCCTATCGTATCGACAATCCCGCGCAATTTTGCAATCATTTTTCCTACCTTAGTTTTTCTTTTGCCGGTTTCAGCCTACACAAAACTCCTTCCGACTGCAAGCTCTTTTTGCCTTTAAGAACGAAAAAAGAACAATTAATAAAAAACAAACCCCGTTTGCGGCGCGGTTTGTCCGGTTTTACATTTTGGAACAATTACTGCTTCAGGATAAATCCATGACCGCTTTTTGCAGTTTGCGGATTGAATTGAGCTCAATCTGCCGGACACGTTCTTTGGAAATGTTATATACCCGGCTGAGGTCGTCAAGGGTCATGACGTTTTCAGTCAGGCGTCTTTTGCAGAGGATGTCTTTTTCGCGCTCGTTTAAACAGCTGAGAGCCTGTTTGAATAATTTTCTGCGGTAACAATATACCTCGCTGCTGGCAAAGATTTCTTCCTGGTTGGGCTTTTTGTCGGCAATAAAATCCATCCATTCGCTGCCGGTTTCGGAAGAAGAGTCAATCGTGGCATTGAGAGAGCCGTCATGAGCGGACAAACGACTGTTCATATCCGTGACATCCTGAATGCTGACATCAAGAGAATCGGCTATCAGGGCCAAAACAGGCGAAGACATTTCCCGGTCTTCGACCAAGTTCAGTTTATTTTTGACTTTACGCAGATTAAAAAACAATTTTTTCTGAGCGGCGGTGGTGCCGATTTTTACCAGTGACCAGGAATTGAGAATATACTTTTGAACAGAAGCTTTAATCCACCATAGAGCATAGGTTGAAAAACGAAAACCTTTGTCCGGATCAAATTTATCTATGGCATAAAGCAAACCGATATTGCCCTCCGATATCATTTCTCCAACCGGAAGGCCGTATCCGCGATATTTGGAAACAACTTTAACAACAAGACGCAAGTGGGAAGTTATCAGTTTGTAGGCTATTTTTTCATCCCGGGTTTCAATATATGCCTTTGCCAGCAGAAATTCTTCCTCTTGATCCAGGATGGGGTATTTTCGGATGTTTTGCAAATATCTCGCCAAGTTAAGCTCTGGCGAAAAGTCAAGTCCATTAAGAGTCCAAGTATTCATTGGCTTAATCTCCCTTAACAGAACCGGATATTATCATATAAGAATAAAATAATTACGCAATATAAACTTTAGTTGTAGCTAATAAAAATTTTGCTTATTTAGATTTCAGCGCGGAAATCAGGGCCTGCATGTCTTGTGGAAAACCGCTTTCAAAATGCAATAAGGCGCCGCTGAGCGGATGGATGAAGCCCAGAGTGGCGGCATGAAGCGCCTGACGGGGAAAATCATTGACCAGCGTTTTGAGCGCAGAAGGCAGCACGACCGAGCTTTTGCCGCTTTTGGTATAAAGCTGATCACCAACAAGGGCATTTCCCCGTGAAGAAAGATGAACCCTTATCTGGTGAGTGCGTCCGGTTTCCAGCCGGCATTGCACCAGAGATACGGCATTGTGAAAAACTTCCAGCGTCTGATAATTGGTGACGGCTCTTTTTCCGCCGCGCTCAACCACCGCCATTTTTTTGCGGTTAAAGGGACTGCGGCCGATGAGCGTTTCCATGCGGCCGGATAAAGGCGCAGGAACGCCGTAAACCACGGCAAAGTAAGTGCGTTCGACGGAATGTTCGGCAAACTGGGCGCTGAGGCCGCGATGCGCCGCATCGTTTTTGGCCACGACGAGAAGACCGCTGGTGTCTTTGTCAATCCGATGGACAATGCCCGGGCGCAAAACGCCGCCAATGCCGGACAGACTGTCGCGGCAATGGTACAACAAAGCATTAACCAAAGTTCCGTCCCAGGCTCCGGCCGCGGGATGAACCGTCATGCCGGCCGGTTTATCGACAACCAGGATATCCGCATCTTCGTAAACAATGTTTAAGGGAATGTTTTCCGGACGGGGGACGGCCTCAACCGCCGGCGGAATCTCCAGAGTAAAAGAATCTCCAGGCCGAATCCGGAAAGAATTATCCAGAGCAAGGTCATCATCGGCAGAAACACAGCCGGATTTGACAAGCTGCTGAATCCGGGAACGGGAAAATTCAGGAAAACAGCCGGACAAAAAACGATCAAGCCGCATTCCCCGGTCGGAATCGGCTGCCGGCGGACTGATTAAGATGTTGTTTTTGAGGTTATCCATTGGCAAAACCGAAAATTTGTTATAAAATTAACTTTAATTCAGTAAATACATGTTATTGATTTTTTTGCAAGGGAAATGATATGAACAAGCTGAAATTGATAAAAACCATTGTGGTGGTGCTGACTTTTTTGCTGGTGTTCGGCAGCCTTATGGCACTGACCGCGATTTACCGTCAGATTAAAAGCAGCAAACAACCGGAACCAACAGGAATATCCGACCTGAACGAACCGCAGGGAAGCCGCATTAACTCTATGTTAGAATATAAGGGCTATTTATATATTCTGGTAAAAGACGGCGGGGAAAGCGACCGGATTGTGGTGTTTGACACGCAAAAGGGACAGCCGGTCTCAAAAATCAAACTCAACTGAAGAGGAAAACACTCATGGCAGAAGAATTGGAAACAAAAGAAAATGACGACGAAGTTTTTGAAAAACTGCTGAATGAGTTTATTACAACGCAGCTGAAAGATGTGGACGACGTTGAAAAGAGTCAGCCGGAACCCCAACCACGGCAAGAAGAAGACGTGAGCATTTTTGCCAATCATGACGAGCAAAAAGCCGCCGATGACGAATGGGAAGGGGATGAGGAAGAGGAGGAAGAAGACAATCCGGAACTGGCCATGCTGAAAAGCAATGAAAAAGCTTTATATAAAGCTTATGCCAATTTTCAGGAAGCTATCGACATGCTGGCAGAGGAAATCAAGGCCAAACCGGTAAAATTCAAAATTGTTCCGCAGTCTTTGTATCCGAACTATAAGCCCAGCACCGGTAAAATGATTGCCGAAGATATTTCGTCCGGCTGGGAGCTGCTGATTAAGGCCGAACCGGAAATGGTGGGAAGAATCTCGCCCAACGGCAGCGACGAAGAACTGCTGGCTTTTGCCGAAGAAAGCGAAAATGACGCCGTGCAATTTGCCTTAATCTCATATGTGGAAATCCTGATTGAAATGGAAGGCTGCGAAATCGTTTATAAAGAGCGCCTGCTGAAATATGAGCAAAAACGCCTGGAAAGAGAAATTTATGAAGAACATGAAAAAAGAATCAGGCGCATTAACCGCTATATTGAAGCCATCAAAGCCAAAAAATTTCCGGTGGATGCGGAAAAACTGGTGAAAAATTATTTCAAAACCGCGGCCAAAGACGCCGAAGGGGCGTTTCAGGTGCTGACGCATAATCCGGCCATATTCTCACCGATAGAATTCAGCAAAATCAAGCCCCGGCTGTTCGGACTGCTGAAAGTCAAGCCCAGCGACGGCATTCGTATTAATCATTCCCTGGGAGAATTTTTGCGGAAATTAAAGGTTTAGATATTTTTAGAAAAATATGGACAAAATATGTTTTTAATGATAGAATGAGTTAAACAGCAAAAAACCGGCAGGTGGAAAGATGAATGAAAATAACGACGAAATGGTAATTGACGAAAACAGCAACCAGGATACACGGGAAAAAGAAGTGACTGTTGACGAGGCGCTGAAGGAAACAACCGTCAATGAAGAAATGAAGGAAACGACCGTCAACGAAGAGGCGAAAGAAACAACCTTTAATGAAAACGCCAAAGAGACAACTTTTAACGAACATCCGGCAGAAAACCGCGTTCCGGAAAATTCCGACGAGCAAGATAATCTTGATGATGAAAAACAAGGCGATATCGAAAATCTGGAAGACGACAGGATTAATCCTCCGGACGAGGAAGGAAAAGGGCCGTTTGAAGAAGGCGATATTATTGCTTATATGTATAAGAACTGGCTGATTGCCGGGATGAATTATGCCTGGGTATCAGCGGCAAAACGTATTAAAGCGGAGTCATATAAAAGGAAATATCAAAAAAACCGCCGAAAAGCCGAGAAAAACAAGGATAAAGAAGTTAAACGCTATGATACGTATAAAATGCGGGATACTTATGAGAAAAAAGCAAATACCGAAATGGAGAAGAAGGAAGCTCAGATTATCGGGAACCGCAGCCTGATTAACCTGGCGGAAAAGGTGCGCGAGGGCAAATATGAAGAGGCCGGGCTGAGTCCGGAAATGCAGGATGTTGTCAAAAATATGCCCAAGAAGCAATTTGATGAAATGTTTGCCGAGAAAAACGTGAAAAAATATCAGAAAAACATTAATGACACCCTGATTTCGGCGAACCAGTTTGCTCATATGTACGCCCAGTTGTCCATGCTGGAAACCAAAGCCAAAGACGCCAATGACCCGATGTTTCAAAACGGAAACGACCCGGCTTATCAGGCTCAGGTGAAGGAAGGCCTGATTCTTTATGCCAAAGCCATGGGCAGAGAAGCCGAGCAAGGCGGCGATACAAGAAAATTCAGCGGCAAGTTATTAGATCAGGCAAAGAATGCTCTGGATGTTACCCGTAAAAATATAGAAAAAGGGAATTTTAACGGTTATCACAAAAAACGCCGTTTCAGAAAAGACATTATCGGCGAACGCAAGGAAAACAAAGAGTTTGACAAACTGCTCAAAACGCTCAACGGGATTGATACCAACGAGCCTGCGGCCAATATGTTTGAAGCAATTATCCGCAGCCAGGCTTTTGACAAAGAAAAAGCGGCCCAATTGGTTGAAAATCAAAATCAGGAGCGAATTCTGGCGGCCAGACGCCAACGCAACGACGACAGACGGCGGCGGCTGCAGGAAGCTAAAGACAGGATGGATCCGACCCGCAGGGCTCAGCGGGAAGCCAAAAACGCCGAAAGAGAGGCCAAGCGCCAGAAAAGAATTAAGAATCTGGAAAATCCGGATTATGTCATGACAGATTCCAAAGGCAATAAGAATCAAGAAGAGACCAATAAGTGGCGCCAGTTTTACAGAGACCGGGGAATGATGAGGTAAGATGGCGAAATTCGGCAAAATTCTGAAGGCAATTATCGTGGGTTCGTTATGGACCTGCGTTTTGCTGTTTGCCGGCAACAAAATTACCCTGTTTTTCTGGAAATTTAATCTGCTCAGTGCTGCCGACTGGCAATTGATTGCCGGCTTTTGGAATCGGGGCGGCGTGATTAAAACCGCATCCGATTATCTGTTTGTATCCACCCTGTTTCTGATTCCGATTATATGGATTGGTGGCTGGAAAAGGCTGATGAAGGTGAAAATCGGGGCTTTGCTGCTGCGGCCTTTTGAGGCATACAGCGACTGGCAGGCAAAAAAATATGAAAACAATTCGCGAATCGTGTTGAAAAATATGGGAACAACTTCGGTAAAAGAAACACCGAAAGAAAAAATCAAATCCGACCTCAAAAAAATAGAAAAACAGATTGATAACAATAAAGAAACCGCTAAAATAAGAGAAAATATCGGCGAAAAAATCTCCCGTCTGAAAAAATAAACAGTTATTAACCATATTTGTGTTATTATCGGAAAAAATTTATTAAGGATTAAATGATTTGAAACCCTTGATTGTGTTAACCAGAATTATGACCGTCGGTCTGATATGGAGTGTTTTCTTCATTGAAAGCATCAGGGTTATCATGCTTAAAAACTGGCATTTTGACATTTTTCAGTCGGCACACTGGCATCATGCCTGGACATTGTGGTTGTCGGGATGGGTTATCAATACCCCGAAGGAATGGGCGTTTGTTCTGATTATCCTGACTTTTATCCCGCTGTGGCTGTCGGGATGGGCGGGGCTGAGCCTGATTAAATGGGAAAGACTGCTCGCCAGAATTATGCGCTGGCCGCTGGAAATGCTGCGGCAATTTTTTTTCCGTCCGGTAAAAATTATTGCAAAGTCAACGACAAGCGGCCCGGTTAAAAAGAAAAAATCTTATAAAGAAGTGCGGCCGAGAAGCCTGCGGCTGCCTCTTGACGACAGACCGGAACCGGTCAACCAGTCAAAGCTCATCAGTGCCAATTCGCGCACGGTTCCCCTGACACCGGCAGTGGCGGCGGCCGAAACACCCAGTCCGAGCGCCATGGCGGCGGCTTCGACACTTAAGCCTCAGGCCGAACCCAAGAGTTTTGAACATTCGCTGTTTAAAATAGACAGCAGTGAGGATGAGGATTTTGATTTTAACTTTGACGAATTTGATTTGGAGAAAGATTCCCAAGAGACAAAAAAAGCCGCTCCCGAGCCCGAGCCAAAACGTTCGCTGACGGCCGGAAACCGGCCCCCTGCCCCGGCAGCACGTAAAGAAAACAATTCACGCGAGGCCGTTAAAGGCAAAAAGAACGGGAACACGCCGAAAAACAATAGTCAACCGCGGGCAAACAGCGGAAATTCCATTCTGGATGTCATCCGGCAGCATAAATACGAAACAATCAACGGAGCCACTATCCGCAACACTCTGATTGATTTTATCGGCGTGGCCAAAAATCAGATTATCCTCTGTCTGATTGACAGGGAACCGGGCGACTGGCTGGCAGACGAAGAGCGTTTTAACGATGAAGAGCCTTTATGGTTTTCAGAGAGCAGCCACCGGATTTCGCCGGTGCGGAAGGTGGATATTGCCCGAAAGGTTTTGGAAGAAAAAATTGCCGAAGCCGGTTTGAACTTTACGGTCAAGCCTTATGTTATTATATCCATCGGCAATATCATCAATGCCGAGGATATGTTTGAAATATGGGACGGGCTGGGGGTTAACGTGGCCCGCATCGACCGGGGAACGCCCAAAGAAATAAAATTGTTTGCCAAGGCACTGGACGATGCCGAAGCCCCGATCAGCCGCGATGATTTTGAAAAAGTCAAAAAACTTATCAGAAACAATGCTTAAGCCAGGTGAGAGGAAATTACGATGAGCGAGAAAAGAGGCGAAGAATGGGAAGAATATGACAAGGCCGTGCAATGGATGGTGATTACGGTCATTATCTCGCTGGTTTTGACAATCTTTCTGGCGGTGATGGCTCTGCCGCTGGGATATCTGGTGGGCAGCGGCATATCAAAAGACAGCATCAGCACCGTATCGCGCTTTGTGCAGGCGGTGTTTGAAAATCCGTCATATCTGACCTCACGCTACTGGCACTGGTTTAATCAGCTGTCCAATTATATCGGTCCGTTTTCGTTCAGTCTGTGGCTGCCGATTTTGCCATTCATCACCCTGCCGCTCGGGCTGATTTTGGGAATGCTGACCAATCCGTATCGGTTTCAGTCAAATATTCACGGTTCGGCACGACTGGCCACGGAAAAAGACATCAAGAAAATGCCTTTGCTGGGTTTTGACGGATTTTGCCAGGTGGTGGGAAAATTTAACGGCAAACTGCTAATGCTCAAGGAAACGCTGGCAACCCTGTGCTGCGCGCCTCCGGGAACCGGTAAAACGGCGGGGGTGGTTATTCCGACGATTTTTAACTCCCGCGGACTGAGTATTATCGTAAACGACCCCAAGCCCGAATTGTGTTACAGCACGACGGGCGCCCGGGCAAAGGAAGGCCCGGTGTTTGTCATTAACTGGGGGGCGGAAGACAACCCGGCGGAGGGAATCTATTATCCCAGCTGGAACCCGCTGTCGCCGAATGCATTGCCCATGCCGGGGCCGGACCGGGACATGTATGTTGATTCCATGTGCAATATTCTGGTGGAAGATCCGAAAGGCGGCGCCGACCCGCACTGGTCAAAAACCGGCCGTTCGGCTTTGACCGGATTTATTCACTTTGTTTCGTTCAAATGCGAAAAAGCCCGGGCCAATGATTATTTTATCGGCCGTATTTATGAGGGAAAGCTTGATGACGAAGACAAGCGCGTGCTGGAAAGCTATTATCTGGAAATGCACGACCCGATGGCGGCCAGAGCCATTCAGGATTTGCGCAACGGGACGCTGACCATTGATAATTATCTGCCAATCGGCAGCTGGGCTCTGCTTCCGGAAAAATGGATCGGGCATGAACCTTGTCTGGCAATGATTTTGGAGTGGATTACCGAAGCGCAGATTAAACAATCGGAAGAAATCAAACGCCGGCTGGACGAAGGCGACCAGATGGCGGCAATGGCCGACCCGATGCGCAATATGCTGGAAGAGGCTATCGAGGAAGCCCGAAAATTCGGCTATTCGCAACGCTGCATCGTGGAATTGAGCCAGTTGAGCGCCATGCCGGACAAAGAAAGAGGTTCGGTTCTGTCAACCGGTTTGTCGGGTATCGGTATTTTCAAAAACTCGGCGGTGGTTTCCCGAACCAGTTTTTCTGATTTGCAGTTTAAGGATTTGCGCGGCATGAAAGACCCGGTGACGGGAGAATGGAAACCGATTTCGGTTTATCTGTCGGTTAACCAGGTTGATGCCCGCGCCCTGGGTATCATCAGCGGAACATTTATTGAGCTGATGTCTTCTTACCTGATTGCCAATCCGCCCAAGTTTAAAAATAAAACCGACGGGGTGATGGGACCTTTTCCGGCATTGTTCGTGCTGGACGAGTTTCCGCAGATGCCTAAGCTGAAAGCCATTATCGACGGACCGGCGGTGGGCCGCGGACAAAAGGTTTCATACCTGCTTATCGGACAAGATCTGGGGCAAATCTCGGGAAAATACGGAAAAGATGATTTGGAAACCGTGATTTCAACGACGGCCTGTAAGGTTATTTTGTCGCAGAACAACGAAGTGACCGCCCAGCGCTTTTCCAAAATGATCGGCAATAAGACCGTGCAGACAACCTCTTTTTCAAAACAAGAGGGACTGAGCAAAGGAAGCAATCCTTTTTCGAAAAACGTTTCTTATCAGCTGCAGGGGACTTCGGTTATCAGTACGACCCAGCTGCTGAGCCTGCCGATGCTGAAGCAGGTTGTACTGATGCAGGGCTCAATCGACCGACCGATTATGGCAGACTCGCCCCGGTGGTATCTGGATAAAAAGATGAAGGCCCTGGCTGCGCTGCCGCCGGCACCCAATGTTCCCGACTGGATTGTGGCACAGCGTGAGGATATTAACGAGGATATGCTCTCCAAGCTGGGAATCGAGTATTCGCCCGATGAAGACGATTTTGAACCGGACGAAGACGAAAACGATGCCTAAAAGGACAAAGGCCTGTTTCATGAAAGCAGGCCTTTTGTTATCCGTAAAATTTTAGATGTTTTTTAATTTTATATCCGTTATAATCATTCATTAATAAAATAAGGGAAAGACATGGAAAAACAAGAAACATCCAATAAACAAAAAAAACGCAGCCAGATCCGTATTGAAAAAGAAGCGGCCGCCCTGCAGCGCAACCTGATTAAACGCAAAAAACAGGTGGCGGAACGGGCCAGACTGAAAGCGGAAAAGCAAAAAGAATCGAACTAAGACAGGATTTTAACATGGATAAAATAAAAATTACCGGCGGAAAGGTACTTAACGGGGAAATTTATATCAGCGGGGCCAAAAATGCCGCCCTGCCGCTTATTTGCGCCAGCCTGCTGACCGATGAAACAGTAACGCTGACCAATATGCCGATTTTATCAGACATCCGGGCTATGAACGCCTTGCTGGTGTCTATCGGAACGCAGATTGACGAGTTTGACGACTTTGTTGACGGGCATCCGACCAAAACTTATTCTTACCGGACAAAGGAATTCAGCAGCCTGATTGCCCCGTATGATTATGTCCGGAAAATGCGGGCATCCTATTACGTCTTAGGGCCGATTTTGGCGCGGGAAGGACATGTTGAGCTTTCATTGCCGGGAGGGTGTGCCATCGGCGCCCGGCCAATGGATATTCATCTGGCGGCATTGGAACAGATGGGAGCCAGAATCGAGATTAAAAACGGCTATGTGCATGCCGATGTCGACGGGCGGCTGAAAGGTGCACATATTATCTTTCGTTTTGCCTCAGTCGGGGCTACCTGCAACATCTTAATGGCGGCAGCTTTGGCAGAAGGAACCACAATTATTGAAAACGCTGCCAAAGAACCTGAAATCGGCGATCTGGTGGATTTGCTCAATGACATGGGGGCCAAAATCAGCGGTAAAGATACATCCGTTTTGACGATTGAAGGAGTAGACAAGCTGCACGGCGCCCGGCACAAGGTGATTGCCGACCGTATTGAGGCCGGTTCGTATGCAGTGGCAGCGGCCATTACCCGGGGAAGAATCGAGCTAATCAACGCGCGGGCGGCGAATCTGCAAACGCCTCTGAATATTTTGCGCAATGCCGGTGTTTTGATTCAGGAAAAGGAAAACAGCATTGTGGTTGACGCCGTGGGGCGGACACTGACCGGACAAGATATTATGACCGACGTATATCCCGGTTTTCCGACTGATTTGCAGGCGCAATTCCTGGCACTGATGTTAACTGCAGAAGGCGCGGCCATGGTGACGGAAACAATTTTTGAAAACCGCTTTATGCATATTCCGGAACTGCTGCGCATGGGGGCAAATATTAACGTGCACGGACATGCTTCGGCTATTGTCCGGGGAGTCAGCAAACTTTACGGCGCACCGGTGATGGCTACGGATTTGAGAGCATCATTTGCCTTGATTTTGGCAGGTCTGGCGGCTGAAGGCGAAACCATCGTCTCACGTGTTTATCACCTTGACCGCGGTTATGAGCGTCTGGAAGAAAAACTGCGCGGCGTGGGTGCAGATATTGAACGAATTAAAGAAACAGATTAAAAGATACGGGAAAAATTTATGGCCGATAAAAAAGAAATTGAAGAAACGGAACAGCTTTTGATGCAGGCACTGGCCATGCAGTCACCCGAACCGGCAGAAGAATTTGCGGTGCATGCGGGGAAAGAAAAGCCGGCTGATGAGAAAAATGCCTCAAAAGAAGATATTATTGAGGCGTTGAAAACGGTTTGCGATCCGGAAATTATGATTAACGTTTATGACATGGGGTTGATTTATGACATCCGCCAGCAGGAAAACGGAGATGTGGACATAGACATGACGCTGACCGCACCGGGATGCCCGGTGGCCGGAATTCTGCCCCAGCAGGTTGCCGACGCGGCTGCATTAGTCGAAGGGGTCGGAAGAGTTGAGGTCAGAGTGGTGTGGGAGCCGGCCTGGAGCCTGGAGAGACTGAGCGATGACGCGCGGGCGATGATGGATATGTTTTAGGAGATAAAAATGACAGGTGACGGCGAAATTGTTTATATGGAATGTCAAAGTCTTCCCCATGCCAGCTGCCGGACTTTTATGGTCGCAGACAAGCTGGTGCAGCCGCTGCTGGACGAGGGGGAAAAAGTCTGTATAACAATTAAGCCCGAAGAAATATTCCGGCTGCGCGGGCCTGTCAAGCCGGCAATCAGTGCGCCGCTGATTGCCATTCTGCTGGCCCGGGAAGCTGAAAATTATTCAATTGACGAGCCTTATGTGCAGGCGGTTTTGATGACCGGGGCAAATGTTAAGTTTATTCATTATCAAAATCCGGCCGAACAAGCCGCGGATGCAGACGGGCTTTTGCTGCCCGGCGGTTTTTTTCCCACGCCCGTAGAATGGTATGCAAATCCCGATGAAGACGACGGTACGCCCCCTTCCCCGCGCACCCTGGCTTATATGGAACTGATAAAATTTGCCGAAGAAAAAAAATTGCCGATGCTGGGGATTTGCGGCGGCATGCAGATGATGGCCGGAATGCGCGGAGCCAAGCTCAGCCGGGTTATTCAGCCGATGGTAAAGACTTCTGTTGAGCATCGCGCCATTTGTGCCAACGAATATGCCCATGAGGTGGCATTGGCGGAAAACAGCCTGCTGCGGGAGATGGCCGGAACGGCAAACATCCGGGTTAATTCCCGTCATTCGGAAGCAGTGACGGCGGTTCCCGGCGACAGGCTGAGGGTGACGGCGGCGGCTCCGGACGGAATTGCCGAAGCTATTGAGTTCCGGAATTATGACGGGTATGCACTCGGCGTGCAGTGGCATCCGGAACGCATGGCGGTGCAACAGGAAAAATTTTCCATGAGAATTTATCAATCACTGACTGATGCGGCCGGGGCTTACAAAAAACATAAAGCACAAAATTGACAAGCGGCTTTTTCGGAATATAATATTGCCGAAACGGGGATGAAAAAATGGAAATCGAAGAGCTTGAAGAAAATTTCGAACTGTTGGAAGACTGGGAAGACAAGTATCGCTACCTGATTGATTTAGGCGAAAAAAATACAGATTTTCCGACAGAACTGCATCTGGACAAATGGAAGATAAACGGCTGTCAGTCACAGGTGTGGATTGTTCCGGAAGTGAAGGAAGTCAGCGGCGAAAAAAGACTGTTTTTTATCGGAGACAGCGATGCGGCCATTGTCAAGGGAATCGTGACCATCGTAACCGGACTGTGTTCCGGACGCAGCGGCAAAGAAATTTGTTCGCTTGACATCGACGGGGTGTTTGAAAAAATCGGACTGCATGAACATCTCAGTCCCAGCCGACGCAACGGACTGGGCGCAATGATTGAAAAAATCAAATCTTACGGACAGGCGTTGGGATAAAAAAATGAACATTCACGAGTATCAGGCCAAAAAAATTTTAAACCGTTACGGAATTTATATTCCGCGCGGAAAAATAGCCTATACTCCCAACGAAGCAAAAAAATCAGCCATTCATGTTTCCATGCGCGGCCCGTGGATGTTGAAAGCACAAATTCAGTCAGGAGCCCGGGCCAAAGGACATTTTCTGGAAGCCAAGGCCGGCAGTAAAGGCGGAATCAGGCAGGTTAAACGCCGCCGGGACATTGCCGTCGAAGCCGAAAAAATGCTGGGGGCAACGTTGTGTACGCCGCAGACGGGGCCGAAAGGAAAATTTGTCAGCCGGATTTATGTTGAGGCTTTTCAAAAAGTTGAAAAAAAATTTTATATCGGGTTGGTTATCAACCGCCTGGAGGCAAAGATTACGCTGCTGGTTGCAAAAATTGAAGACAAAGGGAAAGATATTGCCGTTATTGCGGTGGAAAATCCGGAAAAAATACTTAAACTTCCCCTGGATTTGGAACAGGGCGCCAGCAAGGAACAAATTGCGCAGGTCAGGCAATTTCTGAATCTGGAGGAATTCAGCATCAGGCATTTGAGCCGGATGATTAACGGTATGCACCGCGCTTTTGTGGAAAATGACGCAACCATGATTGAGATTAATCCGGCAGGCGTGACCCGGCGCGGGCAGATTCTGGCGCTGGACGCCAAGATGTCTTTTGATGACAAGGCATTGTTCCGGCATCCGGAAATCAAACAGCTGCAAGATGAATATGAACAGGACGACCGTACACTCCGGGCCGGAAAATTCGGTTTTCAATATCAGGAATTTGACGGCGGAAACATCGGCTGTATTGTCAACGGTGACGGTATTGCCCTGACCGCCATGGACTTAATCAGCAGCAAAGGCCAGGGAACAACATGTTTTCTAAATGTTAAAGGCGGTGTGGACAAAGACAAGATTGCCGCCGGAATCAAGATTATTATGACCAACCCCAAGGTGGAAGGCATTTTGATTAATATTCTGGGCGGATTTCTGCGCTGCAACCTGATTGCCGACGGAATTGTGGCCGCGGCCTCGGAAGTGGGGCTGAACGTGCCGCTGGTGGTCAGGTTTGAGGGAACGAACAAAGACGAAGCCCGGGAAATTTTGCAATCATCAAAATTGCCGCTGATTATTACCGACAACATGGAAGATTCCGTTGACAAGCTGATTCAGGCCATTGAGGAGAGTGAGTAGATGTCGATTTTGGCTAATAAAAACACCAGGGTTTTGATTCAGGGGATTACCGGAACGCAGGCGTCGTTTCATGTGCGGCGTTCGCTTGATTACGGAACGAATATTGTCGGCGGCGTTACTCCCGGCAAAGGCGGGCAGGAACATCTGGGGCTGCCGGTGTTTAATACGGTGAAAGAAGCCATTGAGGCGACGGGGGCCAACGCTTCGGTGTTGTTTGTGCCGGCAACGGCAGTAAAAAGCGCGGTCAGAGAAGATGCCGAGGCCGGGCTGGAGCTGGCAGTGTGTATTTCGGACAACGTACCGGTGCGGGATATGCTGGAAATAAAAAATATTCTGAGGGGCGGAAAAACCATTTTCGTGGGGCCGAATACGCCGGGGATTATTACTCCGGGAGAGGCGCGACTGGGGATTTTTCCGGAAAATATCCACCGCAAAGGAAAGGTGGGGATTGTTTCGCGCTCGTCGACACTGACTTATGAGGCGGTTTTGGAGACCAACCGCGCCGGACTGGGACAATCAACGGTTATCGGTCTGGGCGACGATATGCTTATCGGCATGGATTATATTGAGGCATTGGAGCGTTTCAGCGCCGATGACGAGACGGAGGCGGTTATTCTTATCGGGCAGCTGGGCGGACGGTTTGAGGAAATGGCGGCAGAGCATTATAAAAACATGACCCGGAAGAAGCCGGTTTTGGCCTTTGTGGCGGGAAATGCCATGCCTTTCGGACATAAAATGGGGTATGCCGGGGATATTATGTCGGGCGGTAAGGTTTCGGCTCTGGACAAGCAAAACTGTATGCGCGAGGCGGGGATGACGGTGGTGGAAAAAATTAATCAGATCCATGAAGAACTGCAAAAAATTCAAAGACTTTATGCCTAAAATCCTTTCAAAACTGCTGAATCTTATTTTGCCGCCGCGCTGTAAAAAATGCGGCAAAATTGTCAGCGACGACAACAGCCTGTGCGAAGAATGTTTTAATTCCATCAATTTTATCAGTGCGCCTTATTGTTCCAAATGCGGACGGCCTTTTGAGCAAACCGGTTTTGCCGAAAATAAGCATAAAATGATATGTGCGGTCTGTGCCAGAGAAAAGCATCCGTGGTTCAGGCTGTGCCGCTCTGCGGTTAAATATGACGACAACAGCAAGCCGCTGATTATTGCTTTTAAATTTCATGACTGTACCGATGACGCGGCGCTAATGGCAAAATGGCTGAAAAACGCCGGGCGGGATATCTGGGCAGCCGGCGCGGAAGTGATTGTACCGGTGCCGCTGCATTATACCCGGCTGATTAAGCGCCGTTACAACCAATCGTCGTTGATTGCTAAAGAATTATCAAAGCTGACGGGGCTTCCGGTGGATTACAGTTCGCTCATCCGTCACCGGAAAACCCGGCCGCAGGTGGAATTTTCGGGAAAAATCAGAATACGCAACGTGAAAGACGCGTTCAGCGTGAGAAAGCCGGAACGCATTAAAGGCCGGCGGGTGGTTTTGATTGATGACGTGATGACAACCGGTTCCACGCTCAAAGAATGTGCCAAAGCCCTGCGCCGGGCAAGGGCTTTGTCGGTAGACGCCCTAACAGTGGCCCGGGTTTGTAAATATTAAAAAAGCCCGGAGCAACCGGGCCTTACATGTCAGATGAAATCTCAATCAGCCAAAGAGCTGCAAGACACTCTGGGCAGCCTGAGAAGCCAGGCTCAGAGAGTTAATGGCCAGCTGCTGTCTGGTCTGAAGGGCCAGCATGTTGGCGGATTCTTCGTTCATATCGGCCAGAATCAGGTTGTCGGAACCTTCTTCCAGAACGTTAATCAGATTTTCGGTAAAGTCCTGGCGGGTCTGGACGATAGAATAATTGTTACCAAAGACAGAAGCCATATCGCGCAGTTCGTTGATCGCGCCTTCAATGTCTTCAATTACGGCGTCAACGGCTTCATTGGTGTTCCAGTCGGTGGCCGGACTTAATCCCAGACCATTGGAAGACGCGTCATCGCCTTTGATTTCAAGATAAGATGAACGGTCTTCGTTAAAGACAACTTTCAGGTCGTCATTACGCAACAGGTTGACACCTTTATAGGAAGCATCGGAAGCCAGCTGGTCTATCTGTACCAAGATGTCGTTATACTGCTGCATGGAGCTGTCGCGCAGGGTGTTGTCCAGCTTTCCGGAAAGGCTGATGCCCAGTTGTCCGGCGCCTTCCAGACTGATGGCCTGGTCAGCCAGCTTGGTGTCTTCCTTCACATTTATGATAAGTTTACCTTCATCCGCACCGGTTCCGGCTTCGATGGTGAAACCAGAATCGTCATAAGCGGTCTGGTTTGCCCCGGTTGTCAGAGCCGTTACCAAATCATCCAAATCAGAAGTATCGGCAAAACCTGTGGCAGTCAGTGTTACATCACCAATCGTTAAAGTGACATCGGTGGTTTTTCCCGCATCCAATTTGTTTTCAAAAGTTCCGTTGCTTTTGGCAACAGCTTTGGCCGAGGTATCACGGGCGGTGTTGGCAACGGCTTTGGCCTGTTGCACAAAAGCGGTGATTGACTCAATGCCTTCATTGGCGGCTTTGATGGTCTGGATGCCCTGCCCCATGCTGTCAAGCAAATCTTCCAAATCACCGGCACGGTTGGTCAGGCTCTGGGAAGTGTAATAAGACATCGGGTTGTCAATGGCCGAGTTTACCTTTTTGCCGGTGGACAGGCGATCCTGCGTTCTGTCCATTAAAGACTGCGTACTCTGTAGAGAAAGCAGATTTGAACGCATGCTGGCGGTTAATGAAATGTCTGACATGGTTAATCTCCAAATTAACGATATTTTTTCAGCCATCAGGGCTTTATGGTTTAATATTAGTAATTTATTAACTTTTAGCAAGCGGTGATTGTTCCTTGTGCATAACTATGTTTTTTTTCTGAGGGAAAGGCCGCATTTTGAATATTGACGAACGCGCCGATTGCGGTTAAATTAAATAGGTTGGCGGCCCGGTTTGTTTCCGGCGGTCATTTGCATGATGAATAAAAAAAGTTATTACAGGGGAGAGAACCTTGGCTGATTTTTGCAAGAAAAATATTATCTGGGATCTGGACAACACATTATACCGCATTACGCCGGAATTTGCCGATATGCTGGACGAGGCGACGGCGCTGGCCGCCATTCACGACCTGGGGATCAAGCTGAGTTTTGACGAGGCCAAGGCCAAGGTGAAGCAGTCTTATATGACTTATCGCGACGGCGGCGAAATCTTTGTCAGGGAATACGGCATTTCACCCAAAGATATGTTTTTTGCTTATCACAAACGCAAACCGATTGCCCCGATTGTGCCTTATGAGGGGATTTTGGAAAAGCTGGAAAAGCTTCCCTGCCGGCAATATATTTTTTCAACCAGCACCCGCGATGTATGCGAAAAAATTTTGAAGCATATCGGATTGTATGACTTTTTTAAGGGAAAATTCTTTTCGGTGGAAGATTTCGGAACTTATAAGAAAAACGAAAACGCTGACGTTTACATCAAACTCTGCCAGAAGATTAACGTTGACCCGAAAGACTGTATTTTTGTGGATGACAGTTATTCAAATCTGGAATTTGCCAAGCAAATCGGCATGACAACGGTGCGGATTTATTATAACCAAAACTCGGCCAAAGACAAAACTTATATTGACGCGGCTTATAAGGGTGTGCAGAGCTTTTTGGATGATTTTCCGCGGCAGCTGCAAAAATGCGCCAATATATAATCAGCGCCGGTGGTTCTGATTGTAATAACGGCAGAGGCTGCCCTCCAGCTGATAGTTTTCGTGATTGTCAAGTTTGCTTTGTTCACGCAGAAGTTCGGCCTTGAAAAAATTTATCAGGGGCTCAAGCTGAGCCGAATAAGTGTGAACAAACTGCCGGGTGGCGGCGTCAATCTGTCCGGAATTATCAATCCGCTGCGGCGGGACATTGTTTAGGACGGAAAGGGCGGCGCTTTTTAACCGGGGAATAAAATATTCCAGCGCGGCCGTGTTTATCTGCTGGTGGGTTTGTTCATGACGCAAAACCACATTATATTCGCAGGAACCTTCCTCCAGTTCTTTGGATATGTAGATTATCGGATTTTGATAGCCGATGAACAGCTCAACACGGACGGGAATGACGCAGATGCCGCCGTCGGCGGCCACGCGGCTAGCGGTGTTGACCGAAACATGATAATTGACGCCGACCAGCGCCAGACCGGAAGCAAAAAGCCCCTGCTCGACTATTCCGAACTGTTTGCCGATGTCTGTCAGCTGCTGTTGATTGCGGCTCCGGTCATAGACCAATTTGCCGTAAGAAGTGGAAAAAACAAGCTCTGGCATCGTTTTGTAGCGCAGGCAGACATCATCTTTGCCGGCGGCAAAAGTCAAAGACGGGAAGAAAATCAAAAATATTAATATAAAAAAAAGCTTTTTCATGGATTATAACTTAAAGAAGATTTGTTAATTTTGGGTTACGGAAATGTTTTTGAGGAAGCTCATTATTCTGGCGGGACTGGCGGTGATTGCGGGAAGCAGCGCGGCAGAGGCTCAGTATCAGCGCAAACAGCTGCAGCCTGATTTTTTTGTTCCGGCCGGTGAAATAAATCCGCAGGAAAAACTGCCGCCGTTTAAGCAGACGGGTGGAAGCCTGCCTGCGGCTGAGACAGTAAAGAAAGTGAGCATAAAAGATGAAACACCGGAAATCAGGGACAGTGAGGCCCTGACCTTGAGCGCAGATAATCCGGTGGAACAATATGATATGGAAAAGCATATCACTAATCACAAATTTGATGCTTCGCCGGATTATAAGCAAAAATACGATGCCTATGTTAATGATCTGAAAATTATTGCCGAGACGGGAAAGGCTCCGGAAAACAAGCAATTGCAACAGGATTTGGCCAAGATGAATTCGAATGAGCGCTTTGTGGTGAAATAGGGCGTTTTGTATTTTCTTTCTTGCAATATTAATTTCTTTCTTTTATCATTGGTTTTGCCGGTGAGAGGTCACCGGTGGTGTCTACAAAATACCTTTTACAAGATTGTATCTCCGCTTTGGGCGGGGTGCTGGTAATATATTGAATAACAGCGACTGACTTGTAACAGTTTTGTAGCTCCGCCTGCTTTGCATTTTGTGAGGCAGGTTTTGTTTTAGGTAACAGATTAAAGGAGTGAGAATTATGGTTTCCAAAAAGAAAATTAAATATCGGATTTTTTGTATCAAACGGGATATGGGTGTTCGTTTGAAGTTTTTGCGTAATAAGAAAGAGTTGAGTTTGCCCGAGGTGTCGGAGGCCTGCGGAATTTCAGTCTGTCATATTGAGATGATAGAAAACGGGCGTTCGTTTTCGCTGAAGCATCTTCTTATGTTGGCGTCGGTGTACGGGGTTCGGGTGAAGATTTTGATTAAGTGAGGGGGATTTTAAAACCCCCTCTAACTCCCCCTAATATTTTAGGGGGAGAGATATTAGGCTGGATTTGTTACCTGGGTCCTCGGGTTAAACCCGAGGATGACAGAGGGAGAAGGATGACAGTGTCTCTTTCCCACCTCTCCCTTGAGGGGAGAGGTCGCAGAACGGAGTGACGCGGGTGAGGGTGAGAGGGGTAAGGCAGGTATTTGCTCTCCCCGGCCCTCTCATCTATGAAAGGGTGACAAATTTGAAGATCCCCTGACGTTCAGGCTGGCGCTGAACGAGGGATGACAGTTTTTATTTGGATATGAAACCCTCCTACTCCCCCTAAATTTTTAGGGGGAGGGTGATTTGGAGGACTAAGACTTTAGGGGAGAGATATAGGGGAAACAAAAAAATCCCCTCGAGGGGAGGGGAAATTTTGTTATTCAGAAGCTTTTTTCTTTTTGGCTTTGGCCGCGGCAGGCTTCTTTTTGGCTTTAGCGGCCTCTTTTTTGGCTTTTTTGCGGGCAACGGCTTCCGCAATCCTGGCTTCTTTTGCGGCTAAGGCCTCAGCTTTGGCCCGGGCCGAATTGATAGCGGCTTCCAAATCGCGTTCCGAACAAAGGCCGATGGCAACCGGATTTTTGGGACGAATAACAGCTGCATCGCGGTGGGTGCCGTCACGAACCGACTGAATCGTCGGTTTGGTGGTGCCGACGAGCTTGCAAATCTGCGTATCGCTGATTTCGGGACAATTTTTCAAAATCCAGGCAATGGCGTTGGGTTTGTCATTGCGTTGCGACGGGGACAAAACCTTTTTGGCCTTGGCATTCTGCTCACGGACGTTCAGCTCCATTTTGCTGGCCTGCAGGCGAGCCGAAGAATCCTGCTCGCAACGGTGAATTTCATCCCAGGTGAGCTGGTTGGTGTCAACCGGGCTGATGCCCATGATATTAAAAGCGATATCACCATCGGCAATGGCCTGAACCTCGAGCTCGTGGAGTTCGCAAAATTCGGCAATCTGAATAAAACTCAGGGTCGTGTTGTCAACAAGCCAAACAGCCGTTGCTTTTGGCATTAAAGGCGCTGTCATTTTTCTTATTTCCTTTCAGCAATCTAAAAAAACATTCTTTATTGCTGAGAATAAAGAATGTTTGCGTATTATACAAGTTATTTTTTAAGATTTAGGCCTAATTTTTACGAGAATTGTAAATATTGGCCATGTTCAGATAACCGACTTCCAGCATCTGGGCGGTGGCCTGATAGCGCTGAGCCTGAATTTGCAAAGCATTGACCGAAGACAGCGTTCCCGACGCACTTGTCTGGGTCAACGGAACATTGGTGTTGCGCTTGTTTTTGGTATCTTCGGAAGAGGCTTCCTTGGTCATATAGTCATGTTTGTAGTTGCTGCCCTGTTTAATTTGCAACAGATAGGGAACTTCCTCGCGGGAATCAAAGTCTTCCGAGCGGCTGATGCGAATATAGTAATCACCTTTTTTGGCGCGGTATTCACCATTGAGAATTTTTTCCATATTGGCATATTCGTCACTGTCTTTGTCTGCCGTTGAATCGCCGACCAAAACCTCTTTGCCGTTTTTGACCATGTAGACCTGAATCTGCAGGCCTTCACCGGCTTCGCCCAGCAAACCGTAAGCTTCGGCTTTTTTGGCTTTTTCTTCCTGCTCTTTGGCGTAACCTTCCGGGTCATTTTGTTTTTTCAGCTCATCAAGTTTGGCCTGGTATTCCGACAAATTCAATACGCTGGCATCTTCGTCTTCGGTGCCGCTGCGCAGGGCTATGCTCAGCTTGCCGTTGGACTGAACCTGAATTTTGTAATAATCCTCGGCATCATATTCCGCCAGCTGGCCGATGGTATTTATACGCGCGTAATTAAGCCGCATGTATCCCAAATCGCGGGCATTGGAAAATTTTTCATCAATATCATTAACATCCGTAACGGTCTTTTCCCAGTGGCTGACACCGTTATCATCTACGTTGGTGGCACTTGAAATGCTGTTAACCATGATAAAGCCCTCTCTTCTTTCCTTAACCTTTGATTATTTTAACATAAAAAAAGCCTGAAAACAATATTTTTTCAATGTTATACATTCCGCAGACGATAAAGCCCGGCTTTATTGTTTGTTCTTTCAAGTTTTTTTTCGCCCAGGAATTCGAATTTCGGCGCATTGTCGCCAAGTTTTTCATAAATGCCGCCGTCGGTAAGGATTTCTCCGTCATAGGTATGGTCAAATAAATCCTGAATATAGTTTTTTTTGTCAGGCAATTCATTTCCCTGCCCTTCAACCAGGCAAAGACGTTCGGCAACAATCAGGTTTTCGTCGGAAAGTTCATCGATGTAGGTGTCGGCATCTTTCAAAAATTCCTGTCCGAAAATCAATGCCTTCCCTACATCGGAAAACTGAATGCCGATAAATTCGGGCAAAGAGGTTTCTTGGGGAATGCCGCTGTATTTTCCGGTGAGGTTTTGAATTATATTATTCATGGATGAACGGATTTCCTGCTCGTATTCTTCACTATTTTTGGCGGTTCCGTTGTAAAGGACGCGGATTAAGATATTTAACAATACGCTGATATGCACCGGGGCGGTATTTTTTTCTTCTTTTTCGGGAAGAACTGCCGCTTTCGGACTTTCGTAGCGGTGAGAAATGTTATTCAGCACGCTCCAACGGTAAAAGGCCAGACGGACAAAGTTTTTATCCAGCGTTTTTTCGGAAAGCAGCTGAGACATGGCGGAAGCTCCTACACCCACCAAGAACACGGCTTCCTTAGTGTCTTTATAGGTGCGTTTGGCATCATAAAATGCAGCAACATCAACATGATCGGAGCCGTCGATTATGGAAAAAGCTTCATATAAAAGCGAATTGGCCTGGGCAATGTTCAGACGACTGTGCAAAGCCAGCTGCATGCAGCCGCCGTATACCAACAGGCGTAACCCCAGACGGTTAAAATCATCCGACAAGGACAGAGTGCTGTCCAAACAGGCAATCAGGTTGCTTAAATAGTTAACGATATAACGTTTATATTCCAATGAGGCTTCGGGAAAAGACGGAACCACCCCTTCCTGATAATCATCATTAAGATTATAGAGGTTAATCAGTTTTTCAGCTTTATTAAAATAACGACGTTCGGCCTGAGGCGTAATCTTCGGCCGGCGGCGGAAACCGAAAACCTGCCACGGAATTTTTTTCAAAATCAACGGGGTGGAGACGATGATGAACAAACTGAAGAAAAACAGAAACAATAAGGTTTTGGTGGCTTCTTCATTGAAAAAGTCTTCAAAAAGCGGGGCGCTCAGATTTACGATAATATTGGCAAACAAAAGGCTGAACAAAATAATCAGTATCAATTTGGCCAAGGCTATTGCGATGTTGTGCGGGGAATTGTAGCTTTCGTCAATCGCATTAAAAATATTATTGCCGCCGGCAGAAAAATTTTCACCGCTGGTGAAAAAATTGTTATCTTTTTCAGAATGCTGTCTGGCGGCTTCCTTTTTTTTGTTGGGCAGGCTGACGTATTCTATTGTTTCCTGATAATTGTTGTCCAGGACATCAAATTTTTCGCGGATGAGTTTGACGGCAATATTGTCGTGTTCTTTTTCCCGGGTATATTTTATGGCTGCATCCCGCTGATCCGCAGGAAAGCGCTCTTCCAGCTTCCAGCCCGTGCCTCTGTCGGTATAAACTTCATAGTGTGTGATATCAACCATAATTCCTGTCTTTCCTGCATAAAAAACCGGTTTTAGTTCAGCATACTAAAACCGGGTTAATAAAAATTAAAATTTTCTGATTATTTGGAAACAGAAGTATCGGTTTTGATTCCGAAAGCAGCAAATTTGCTGTTAAATTTGGAAACCTGGCCGCCGGTATCAACCATGCGGTGTACACCCGTCCATGCCGGATGAGACTTCGGATCAATTTCCAAATTCATTTTGTCACCGGCTTTGCCCCAGGTGCTTTTTGTCTTACATTCCGTTCCGTCCGTCATTACATAAGTAATTTCATGATAATCGGGATGAATACCTTTTTTCATTGTTATTTCTCCAAAACTTTTTTTCTGTTGAATCGTCAATTTAGTGTCCTTATACATTAGAGTCTAAAATAACGCAAGCATAATTTTACATTTTTTTAATTTTTTTCGAAAAATCAGAATAATTCTTTAATTTCTACCGTATCTGCCCGTTCATCGTTTTCCGGAACATTGACAATTTTGATGCTGTAGTTTTTGTATCCCTGATTCAGAAGATAAGTCCGGACATTAACCGCGCGGTTAAGACTGGTGCGTTTGCGGCGGAAGGCATTGGCCCCGCCATCAACATTATAGGCCGTAACGGCAATTTTATTGTCATGAGGATTTTGAAAACCGGCAATAACGGCATCAATCTGCTTTTTATCGGCGTCCGTCAATTCGCTTTCATCTCCGTCAAAGTGAACCGAGGCACTGACGTCCGGAGAGGTTTCGGCCGGAGCAGGCTGATTATCAGCAGAAGAAACGGCATTTTCCGGCATAGCGGCGACATCGGAAGAAGAAGGAACTTCCGGAGCATAGACCTGATTTTTGGCCGGCGTAATCAGTTCCGATTTCAGTCCCAGACCGGTTTCGACTTCATCAGTCTGCTGCGCGGAGGCTTTAACCGGAGCTTCCGGCTTTAACGGCTGCGAAGCTGCCGGCTGAGGCAAGATTTCGGAAGCAACGGCCGGCTGTTCGGTTGCCGGAGCCGGGGATGTTTCAGGCTTTTGGTCTGCCTGAGGAACATAAACTTCCGCCGTATTTTCAGTTTTTTTCTCAACCGGGGAAACAGTCTTGCTTTCAGCGGCAGGAGCCGGAGATTTTACGGCATCTGTTTTAACAACAGTTTTTTCCGGTGTTTTCAAGGCGGCTTCAGGTTGTTCTTTTTTGACTTCATCTTTGACTGTCCGGGGACGGGAGGCCGGTTTGGTCTTAACCGCCGGGGCTTTTTTGTGAACGACGGGGAAAAGCGGCTGAGGAGCGCTCATGGCCGGAGAAGCAGACTGCTGCAGCCCGTTCAGCACGGACAAATCAACATAAACATCATCTTCAGCCCGGGCCGGAACCACGGCCATCAACAGACCGAAACTCAATATCGAAATATATTCCAAATGACGGCGCATTTTCTTTTCCTTGTCGTTCAGTTAAACCTACTTATTAAGTAAGTCATAAAGCCTGTTGTTTAAATTAGCATTAACAGCCCAGATATTTCCGCCGTTCAGCACTGCAGACAAATCTTCCGTGCGGATGTCTTTCTGGCCGAGTTCATAGATATAGCCGCCGGCTTCCTTAACCAGCAGCATACCGGCAGCAATCCGGGAAGGCAACAAAGACATGCCGACAAAAATATCCGCCTTGCCGGAAGCCAGCGCGGCTAATTCGAGAGCAGAATCGCCCCAGAGGCGGGTTGCCGAAACATTGCTTTCAATGCAGCTGCGCAGGCGGATGTTATCGGCATTTTCTTCTTTTGCATCTTCCGAATCGATGAAAGCAACGGCTTCGGCCAGTTCCTTGCGGGCAGAAACACGCAGGCGTTCATGGCTGCGGAAACCTTCTTTGTAAGCTCCCATGCCTTTTTCGGCAAAGTAAAGCTCATCAAGCACCGGATTATAGATGACCGAGCTGACGACCGTGCCGTTTTCGCAAATGGCAACGGATACCGAAAAATAAGGAATGCCGCGGACAAAGTTGGTCAGACCGTTTAAGGGAGAAACGATAAAGCTCCAGCCTTCCGGCAGGGGTTTGTTATCTTCGGCAAAAGCATAGCCCGGACGGAAACGGGACAATTCGGTTTTCAGCGTCCGTTCAACCTTGTTGTAAGCGTTGATTACGAAATTGCGGTAATCGCGAACCGAAGACTGAAGTTTTTCAATTTCGCTGAAATCACGCCCGAGCGAGGCGGCCGATTTTTTTACCGCTGCAATCAGGTTGGTCAGAGAGGGGGAAATGTATGACATTACTTGGCTCTTTCTACATAATTGGCTTCGGCCGTTCCGACAACGATTTTATCTCCGGCACTGATAAACGGCGGAACCATAACACGGACACCGTTGTCCAGAATGGCCGGTTTATATGACGAGGCGGCAGTCTGCCCTTTGACGACAGGTTCGGTTTCGGCAACGGTACAGGTTACCTGCAGCGGCAGTTCGACCGAAATGGGTTTGCCGTCAATAAAGCTGATGACAACGGTCATGCCGTCGGTCATAAACGGACGAGAATCGCCCAAGATGTCGCCGGGCAGGGTAAACTGGTCAAAAGTTTCGCTGTCCATAAAGGTGAGGCCGGTTCCGTCTTCAAACAAAAACTGGCAGTCTTTTTCTTCTACCATCAGCTTTTCGACCGTGTCTTCGGTTCTGAAACGTTCGTTGGTTTTGGTGCCTTCTTCAACGGCTTTCATCTCAACCTGCATAAACGCGCCGCCCTTGCCGGGTTTGATGTGCATGGCCTTAACCACCGTCCAGGGTTTTCCTTTGTATTCAATTACCCAACCAATTCTGATTGAACCTGCTAACTGTTTCATGTGTGTCTCCATATTTACAATGTTAAAAGTGATTTTTTTAGCAAATTAATCTAAACTTTTATTTTTCGCAACTAAAATCGTATAATCCGTATCATTTATTATAAAAATATCGGCAGGATAAGACAAAACCTCCGCCGAAAAAGTCTGCGGCATAACCGCCGACTGGATTAAAAACAGGCTGCCGTACCAGGCGATAAGCTCACGGTTTGCCGCCGTATCATCCGACCAGACCCGGAATATCAGGAAATCAGGCTCGGCCTCGCTGAGAAGCATGGCTTCATGCCGGCGGTTACGGCTGATGAGACCGAGAACCAGGTCTTTGGTTTCGCGCCGCAGCGCTGCCGCTGCCCGGCCGGGATCTTCTTCCGCGCTTAAATCGGCCACAATGCCGTCCAGATGATGTTTCCGACAACAGGCCAAAGCCCCCTCGCCTTCGGCCAAAACAATTTTTCCGGCTGCCGCCGCGCGGCGGGCAAACCCGGCAATAAAAGAATCGGGTAAATCTGCCGGCAGCAAAAAGCATTCAAGCTCTTCTTTTTCAAGAAGAGAAAAATCGGCGGCGGTTTGTCTGATAATAAATTTCGGCATATCTTTGTTTGCTGCTTGAAAAATTCGGTTATTATATTATGATTGTTTCAGTCGGGTTTAATAATAGGCCTAAAATCTTTGAAAAGAAAGAAAAATTTGTCATGGAAACAAAAAAAATTACGCCGGAAGACATTGCCGATGCCGCAGCCAGGCTGAATAATGCCCTGACGGGGCTGGAAGAAGCCATTGAGATAAAAAACCGGGAAATCAAGGACCGGGAACAAACGAATCTGCAAGCTGCCGTCGAAAAAGACAAACAAAACCAAACTCTGAAGGCCGCTTCGGAAAAAGCCCTGCGTAATATGGAATCGATTATTAACAAACTTAACAGCGTGTTGGAAACAGATGGCTCAGGTAACAATAACAATTAATGCCCGGGAATATGCCGTGGCCTGCGAAGACGGACAGGAATTGCGCATCATGCAGCTGGCCCGTATTCTTGACGACAAAGCAAAAATGCTGACCCAGGGCGGGCAGCAGGTTAACGAAAATATGCTGCTGGCCATGGTGGGGTTGCTGGTGGCCGACGAACTCAGCGAGTTGAAAAAAAATAATCCCGAGGCGGCAAAAGCTTCGGCAGCAGCAGCCGAAGAAGAAAAAAATGCCAAACTTTACGAGCAGACGCTCAAACTGCTGCAAAATGCCGAAGAGCAAATAAAAACTATTGCAAATAAAATCGAATCATTGTAGAGTATAGGGCATAGAGAAGAGCTGTCCGGTGCGTAGTTCCCGCAAGTCTTCCGAGCCAACATTATCTTTAAGGGAACTGTCACTGAGCAAATCGTGGTTTGTTTATATGGTGCCCACCTATTTGACAGCGGTTCGTGTGGAATGCACTAGATACGGCTGTGACGGCCCTTCTCGCCAGTTTTTAATTTTAACATGACGAAAATCCCCGGTTCGGGATTTTCGTGTTTTAAATACGGGATTGTTCTTTTGAGATTTATTTATTGCGGAGATGTTGTCGGACGGCCGGGACGGGAAGCCGTCCTGAACAATATTGATTTCATCCGGAAAAAATATGTCCCGGACGCGGTTATCGTCAATGTGGAAAATGCAGCACACGGTTTCGGCGTTACTCCGGGAATCTGTCGTGATTTTCTGGATAAGGGAATCGACGGGCTGGTGACCGGAAATCATGTGTGGCAGCAGCGGGATATTTTAAGCTTTTTAAACGAAAACAAGCGGATTATCCGCCCGCTGAATTATCCGGAAGATTTGCCCGGCAGAGGCTGTATGGAAATTAATCTGCCGGACGGGCGGAAAATCGTGGTGGTACAGGTGCTCGGCCGGCTATATATGGAAGCGGTCGACTGTCCGGTGCAGGCGATTAACAAGGTTTTGAAAAATTATGTTCTGGGGAAAAACGCAGCGGCCATCCTGGTGGATATTCATGCCGAGGCAACTTCGGAAAAACTGGCTTTCGGCTATTATCTGGACGGCAAGGTTTCGGCCGTGGCCGGAACGCATACCCATGTGCCGACGGCTGATGCGCGCATTCTGCCGCAGGGAACCGCTTATATTACCGATGTCGGCATGTGCGGTAATTATGATTCCGTACTGGGGTTTGACATTCAGGAGCCGATAAACCGGCTGGCCAGGCGTTATACCGGAATGCGGCTAAGTCCGGCAACCGGCAAGGGAACTTTATGGGGAATCGTTGTCGATACCGATGACAACAGCGGACTGGCCACGGCCATTGAACAAATAAGCATTTAAGATTTACAAAAGCGGGCGGGAACCGGTCGGAGCCGGGGCCGGAGCGGCAGGTGCAGATTGCGGAACGTTTTGCACGGCGGGCTGCGGGGTCTGAGGCATCAGGTCATCAATATAATGATAAATATCATAGCCAAAGGTTTTGCGAATATACGTTGTCAGTTCCTTGGGTTGATCTTTAAATTTTTCGGCCTCGGCCTGAGCCTGTAAAATGTTTTCGATTTTCAGAACCTTTTCCAGCTCGTCACGTTTGGCCGCCGCTTCGGCAACGCCGCGGTTAGAGGCTATATTATACATGATATAAGCCTGATAAACGTTTTGGGGATAAACCGTGCCTTCGGCAAAAATATCGGCCAGCCGGACCATGGCATTGATATTGCCCTGCATAAAAGCATTGCCCAGATATTTGACCGCATTGCCATAGTTTTTGGTAATGCCGTTGCCGTCCAGATACATCAAGCCCATAAAATACTGGGCATCGTCATATCCGGCCTTGGCGGCATCACGCATAAGCTCAAAAGCTTTCTGATAATTTTGCGGCACCATGAATCCCCGGTAGTAAGCATAACCCAACATGTATTGCGCGGTGTAATTTCCTTCGTTTGAGGCCTTGGCCAGGTAGTTCATGGCCCGGGCGCCGTCCTGTGCGACACCGCTGCCGCTGAGATAAAGAAAGGCCAGATTGACCGAAGCCTCGACATTGCCCATATCGGAAGCTTTTTTGAATAATTCAGCAGCTTTATAAGGATTTTTCTTGGTGCCGATACCGCTGTAATAAAGACTGCCGAGATTATTGACGGCAACATTATCATTCTGGGCCGCGGCCATGGAATAATAATTCAGGGCCTGTTTATAATCCTGAGTTACATTGTTTTCTTTATCGCCGTACAAATACATATATCCCAGCGAAACCTGAGCGTCGACATTGCCTTCTTCGGCCTTGCGGGTCAGAGTCTGTAAAAAGGTCTCATGATTTGCTTCGGCTTCTTTGGCTACATCAGGGTGTTTTTTCTTAAAAAACGAAAAATCAAAAATAGAAAACAAACCGCCGGAATCGCCGTCTTTGCCTTCCGGCTGGGAAATGGCGGCCTGTGCCGCGGCCGAAGAGGCTGCCGTCGGAGCATTATGTTCCAAGTCACGGATGGGGGCCAGATTTTCGACTTTAGGCTCCGCCTCCACGCCCAAATCAATAACCGGCTGCGCTTTGGCGGCAAAAGCACAAAACAAACCGGCAGTCGTCAGCATCAAAAATTTGCGCATAAAAAACTTCCTCATCCGTTTACAAATGAATTTTATTTATTTTAACAACTTATCCGCAATTGGCAAGTAAATAAAATCTGACAAATTGCTTTTGTATTGTCCGTTATTAAACAGCCAGGAATTCCGGGATCATATAAAAATTATCGTTATAACTTCAGGCTTCAGCGTTCAAAAATCCGGCCGAATTTTTCTTCAACCAATCAAGAAGCGGCCGGAGTTTCCGGGTATTGCCCGGCAGGTAAGAGAGCCAGTAAACCGCCGTTATTCCGGAATCGGTCAGCGGAACGATAATGCGATTGTCGCCGTCATGGCGGTACTGACGAACCAGACGGGTGGTAAAAGTGGCTATCGGCTTTTGCTCCAGCAGCTGGCGAAAGACAAAATAATCATCGTAAATTTTTACCGCATGCCTGTCTGCCAGCCAGTCAAGCAAAGGTTTAAGCTGGCGGACATAAGCGCCGGAACCGCAATAGACCGCCAGCTCGACGTCTTTTTCAGCATGCAGGCAAATTTCTTTTTTCTGCGCCCAGGGATGATTTTCCGGAACGGAAAGCATTAATGTTTCCCGTGCAAAAGGAATCGTTTTTAAAGCGGGATTTTCTGATTTTTGCAAGGAAATCACGGCATCATATTTACGGGACAACAATAAATCGGCAAGACTGTTCTCATCAGCAAAAATTTCCGAAGTTACATTTATATCAGGATTATCCCGCTGGAAAAGAGGAACCGAAAAGCGCATTGGTCCGGGATCGCAAAAACCGAGCGAAAGCAAAAGATTTTCGGCATTGAAAGCGTTTTTCATTTCAGCCGCGGCGGACAAAACCGTTTCCGCGAGTTTAAGAGCCCGGCGGCCGGCCTCATTCAACAACACTTTATTTTTGCGGCGTTCAAACAACTGTACGCCGAGCTCTTCTTCAAGCTTTTTGACGGCCACACTCAGCGCCGGTTGGGAAACATGCAGTTCTTCCGCCGCCTGTGACAAATTATTGCACAGGGCAACGGTTTTAAAATAATGCAATTGCACCAGCTCCATTTTTCTCTCACTATAAATTTTAGTTATAGTCATATAAAAAAACGATATTAGACTTTTGGCTCCGTGTCAAATATTATAAAAATACAGGGAGAGAAAATAATTAAAGGAGCAATATTTATGAAACTGTCAACATTTATCCTGGCGTTCGGCTTATTTTTTCCGCTGACGCTCCAGGCTCAGGAAAAGGAGGAACCGGTTATGACCCGTATTCAGCTTGCCGATGAAAAATATGAAGACTTATTTGCGGCCCGGCGCACGCCCGGCCAGACGGATCCGGAATTTATGAATATTTTGCAAAATTTTATTTTCGGCGAAGTTTTTTATGTCGGGAATCTGGATGATAAAACCCGGGAACTTATTACGGTCGTGTCACTGACCACCATACAGACATTGCCGCAGCTTAAGGCTCATATCAACGCCGCGCTCAATGTCGGCAATACGCCGGCGGAAATCCGCGAAGCCATTTACCAATGCGCGCCGTTTATCGGCTTTCCCCGGACGCTGAACGCCATCGGCACGTTCAATGAAGTTATGAATGAAAGAGGCATCAAACTGCCGCTTGAAGAAGCCGGAACAATTACGGAAGAAAACCGGCATGACAAAGGTGCGGAAATTCAAAACCTGTTATACGGCGACGAAGTCAAACGGGCGATGAAAACCCTGCCCGGCGAATATAAAAATGCGGTTCCCGATATTCTGACTAATTTCTGTTTTGGGGATTTTTATACCAGAAAGGGACTGACGCTCAAGCAAAAAGAACTTCTGTCGTTCGTAACGCTAACCGCCTTGGGGGCAGAAAAACAATTAAAAGCGCATATCGTCGGCAATATAAAAGCCGGTAATAATAAAGAAACCCTGCTGGCGGCAATGGTGCAGACAATTCCGTATATCGGCTTGCCCAACGCCCTGACCGCCATCAACCTGATTAAAGAAACAGAGGTTGACAATTACAAACCGATTTATGAGGAGCAGTCCTTATGAAAAAAAGTTTAATCATTCCGGCCCTGGTGTTGTGGGCCGGCCTGGCCAACAGTCAGAATATACAGAAAGAGAGCGACATGAAAATCAAAATGAAATTTGAGGACAAGGAAGTTATTGTCCGGATGTATGACAATCCGGCAGTCAGACAAATTGTCGGGCTGCTGCCGGCCGAGTTTGAATTTATTGATTTTGCCGGCGAAGAAAAAATTACCAATTTTGCCAAGCCGTTGTCCTTAAAAGATGCGCCCCGGGGAATGGTGGCCTCAGCGGGGACGATGTTTATTTATGCCCCGTGGGGAAATATGGGCTTTTTCTATAAAGATCACGGAACAAAAACAGACAACAGTTTGATTCCGCTTGGAAAAATTGAGAGCGGGTTGGAATATCTGACGGAACAAAAAGGCGGATTTACGGCGGAAATGTCGGTTATAACAGGGAAAGAATAATTATGAAGCGACGGGATTTTATTAAAACGACTCTGGCAGCGGCCGCATTGTCCGCCCTGCCCGGATTTGCAACAGCAACAACAAAGGAGAGCAAAATGAAAATACTGGTTTTGACGGGAAGTCCGCGCAAAGGCGGCAACTCCAACACTTTGGCGGATAATTTCATCAGAGGGGCGGAAGAAGCCGGACATCAGGTTTTTCGTTTTGACGCGGCGTTTAAAGAGGTTCATCCCTGTATCGGCTGCAATAAATGCGGGATGAACGGCCCGTGTATTTTTAAAGACGATTTTGAATTTGTACGGCAGCATATTGTTGACGCGGATATGGTGGTTTTTGCCACGCCGATGTATTATTTTGGCATTTCGGCGCAGTTAAAAGCCGTTATTGACCGTTTTTATGCCATAAACGGACAAATCCACCGTCCGAAAAAATCGGCACTGATTATGACTTATGCCGACAATTCTCTGGAAAAAGAAAATGTTATCATTAACCATTATAAGGTTTTGCTGAATTATCTCGGCTGGCAGGATGCCGGGCAGATTATTGCCGCCGGGGTCTGGCCGGTTGGAGCGGTTAATAATACCGATTATCCCCGCAGGGCTTGTGAATTGGGAAAATCTTTGGGATAAGTGAACTTTATATTAAAATATTTTGAGCCTGCGTTTTGCGGGCTTTTTTGTGGATAATAGTCTTAATATTATTTTTTTGTCCCATATTGTTGCTATCCTTGGTCATTATTAACAAGGGAGAGCGGCATGGTTGAAATTTCGGTAATCGTTCCGGCATATAATGCGGAAAAATATTTAAGCGTTATGATAAAAAGCATTTTGGAACAAACCTTTAGAGATTTTGAACTGATTTTGGTTAATGACGGCAGTATCGACAGGACACCGGAAATTATGGCCGAATTTGCCGCCAAAGATTCCCGGATAAAAATTATTAATCAAAAAAACAAAAAACTTCCCGGAGCGAGGAATGCCGGAATGAAAATTGCTGCGGGAAAATATCTTTATTTTGCCGATGCCGATGACATTCTTCATCCGCAGCTGCTGGAGCAATTGTATCAGGCTGCCGAAAAAGAAAATGCCGATTTTGCCTGCTGTGATTTTATAACCATACGAGAGGGCGAAGTTCCGGATATGCCGGTTTATAAAGAGGCGCCGGCGCTTTGTGCTTTTGACAATCCGTTGGAATATATGTGTTTTCACCGGAAAATGGTAAGCAATAATGTTTGGACAAAGCTTTATAAAGCAAAAGCGTTAAAAGGTTTGATTTTTGCCGATAATCAGGGAGTTGAGGATTTATATTTTAACCTTTGGGCTATGCGTCATTTTTCTAAAGGAGTTTATGTTCCGCTAGCTTTATATTACTATGTTTTGTCTTCGGGGTCAATTTCCCGCAGCGATTTAAAATATGAACATCTCCAGACTTATATGAATTTTTTTCTGCAAATACAAAAAGAATTTTCCGATATGCCCCAGATGAAGAACATAATAAAAGAAAATATTCTTAACCGTACTTTTTACAGGCTGGTTCAAACCGTTTCAAGGCTCAAAAATAAAGAAAACAAACAAAAAATGAAAGCGGAATGGCTGCCGCAGGTGAAAAAGTTTATGCAGGCCGGGATTATCGGAACAGAGGGATTGTCTTTACGCAAGAAATTGAAATTGTTTTTATTTTTGCATTTTTAACTGTCCGAAGATGTGTTGAAAACACAAGAAGTATTTGACGCTATATTAAAAATGGCTTATTCTTTTTGCCAAGAAAAGAGAGGAAAAGGCTATGAAAAAAGTTTGGGCTTTCGGCAAATATGTACGCTTGTTGTTGAATAATCTCATCATCCGGCTTCTGCCTGCCCGGAAAATGCTTCCGAAGAAATATTATCTTTCGTTATGCTCGATATTTAAAAACGAGGGAAAATATTTGAAGGAATGGCTTGATTTTCATTTGATTGTCGGGTTTGAGCATTTTTATCTTTATAACAATTTTTCATCGGACAATTACAAAAAAGTTTTGAAGCCTTATATTGAAAAAGGGTTGGTGACCCTGACCGAATGGCCGCATCAGCACGGGCAGATGGGAGCTTACAACGACTGCGTCCGCCGTTTTAAGGATGAGAGCAACTGGATTGCGTTTATGGATCTGGACGAATTTGCCGTGCCGCTTAAATATGACAATGTGCCGGCCTGGCTGAAAAATTATGAAAAATTTCCCTGCGTTCTGGGGTTTTATAAAAATTTTTCGTCTTCCGGGCGGATGAAAGAAGATGAAGATAAACCAATAATCGAGCAGTTTGTGGTTTGTTCGGATTTTATCTCGCCATCCATGTTTTTAAACACTTCCTGGGCGGGGCGGATTAAAAAATTTACCATAACACATTTTTGCCGTTTTAAGTTTTTTAACAAGGTTTGTCCGGAAAATCCGGGGTTCTTCTGTCATTGGCACAAGCAGCCGCGAAAAATTGATTTTCAGTTTAACCATTATCACAGCAAAAGTTTTGACTATTATGCCCGCAAAAAAATTCCGGGCGGGGATGCTTTCAGCGCAGAGCTTCGCTATTCCCTGGACGGGTTTTATCAAAATGAGCAAAAATGCGGGCAGACGGATTATAATGCTTATCGCTATCTGATTAAGCTGAAAAATTTTAAGCTGGACGATTATTGAGTTTTGCCGCCGGGAGCGGCTTTTTTTATTGACCGAAAGCGGGAAATAACTTATAAAAGGCATAGTTTTTTTAGATTTATGTTAATATTGTGTCACATAAAAAATTATTACGTATGAAAAATTTTTCATTGCTCCGGTTTGATAAAAGCTGCGGGATTTTCGGCTGTTTTTATCGGGATTGTTATGACTATCCCATTGCGTATGAAGACGGGCTGGTCAGTCGCTTCAAATCAGTGGCGGCCGGACGAAAAGTCTGGGGTTTTGTTTTGAAAGGCTATGTTATTTCCGTCTATCCGATCCTTGACAAGACGCCGGCCGAGGCTGCAGACTACTGTCAGGATAAAACTTTTGCGGGGAGGTCTTATTGCCTGGTTCCGCTGTCAGTGATGAACAAAGTCGTGCGGGATATTGCCGGGTTTAACATACTGATTGAACATTTGGGCGGAAAACCGCTGGAAAGCAGATGGTATATGGCCCAAAATGATAAATGGCTTACGCCTGAGTGGCGGCTGGATGAGCGGGTTTACGGCGTCAACCCTGCTTTTTTTGATGAAGGAACGGCGTCTTTTATCGACAAAGATATGACAGCGGCGTTTTATCCGGCAGTTAAAATTTGAACCGAAAGCGGCAGGAATTTTTATTCTGCCGCTTTTTTGCGGAATCAGGTTAAATCATTCTTGCTTTTGCCCCGAGAATCAATAAACTGTAGGCAGTTTTCAATTTTTATATGAAGGAGTATTTTGTTGGTATATGGTCAGGATATTATCTGCATCCGTCAGGAGACCCCGGCTGATTATGATATTGTTTACCAAGTTGTAACAAAGGCTTTTGAAAATGCCGAACATTCCGACGGACAGGAACAAAACCTGGTTGTCAGACTGAGGAAAAGCAGGAATTTTATTCCGCAATTATCTTTGGTGGCCGAAGTTGAAAATAAAATCGCCGGCTATATTCTGTTTACAAAATTAAAAGCAGGCTCCACAATCCAGCTGGCTCTGGCGCCCCTGGCCGTTTTGCCCGAGTGGCAGAAGCAAGGTATCGGCGGCCGACTGATTGCAGAAGGGCATCGTATTGCCAGAGAACTTGGCTATGAATTTTCCATATTAATAGGATATCCCTCTTATTATTCCCGCTTTGGCTATGTTGCTGCCGCCGAGTTCGGATTTTCAACAGACTGGGATTTGCCGTCAGGGGTTTTTATGGCCTGTGATCTGCAAAACAGCGGCCGAAAGATTAATGCCAAAGTTGAATATTCCGAAGAATTTTTTTGAACAATGATTTTCGGAGAGATATATGACCGAAAAAGAAACCGGAAACCAGAAACGGCAAATGTTAAAGGCCATTATCATTTTACCCGGCAATGTTCTGATTACTATCCCGGGGCTCATCGTTTATTTTAGCAAATTTGCTTTGATAACGCCCGGACAGACGGCTGCTTTTATCCTGATGCTATTGTGTTTTGCAGGCGGGCTGTTTTTAACCGTGTGGAGCCTAAAGCTGTTTGCCGATGCTGGAAACGGCTCTCCGGCGCCTTGGAATCCGGTCGGGAAATTAATCATCACCGGGCCGTATGCTTATATGCGCAACCCCATGCTCACCGGGGTATTTTTGATTTTGCTCGGAGAGGCGCTTTTGTTTCAAAGTCGGGCATTGGGATGGTATTGGCTTATTTTTGTTATGATTAACGCTTTTTATTTTCCGCTGTCGGAAGAAAAAGGATTGTTAAAGCGCTTCGGGAAAGAATATGAAACTTATAAAAACAACGTTCCCCGCTTTATTCCCCGGTTGTCTCCTTATAAGAAAAAATAAAGTTAGTTTTCATACTAACCTTATTTTAATCCGGTTTATATTATAAATTTTAACAATATCCGATTTAACTTAAATCTACCGGTAAAACAAATGAAACTGATTGAAATAAAAACTCGAGATTCTGCATTAATTGAAAAGCTGTTACAGGTGTGGGAGAGTTCTGTCAGAGCAACACATCTTTTTTTATCAGACGAAGAGATAAACAATATTAAACAGTATGTCCCGCAGGCTTTGAAGGATATTCCGGTTTTGGTGGTTGCGGAAAATGAAGACGGAAATCCGGCAGGCTTTATGGGTATCGCGGAACAAATGCTTGAAATGCTGTTTATTTCTGCGGATTACCGGGGACAAGGGACCGGAAAACAACTGCTGCAATACGGTATTGAAAATTATTCCGTAAACAAATTGGCCGTAAATGAACAGAATCCCCTTGCCAAAGGATTTTACGAACATATGGGGTTTACCGTTTATAAAAGAACGGAGTCAGACGAACAGGGAAACCCGTATCCGTTGTTGTATATGAAAAGGAATTGAGCGGGGAAATGAGATGTTTGAGGGCATACAGAAAACCTGAATTATTGGTAATCTGATTTTATTATGTAAATTTTAGCAATTTTATACTAAACTATTAGTTAATAAGATTCTATGGAGCTTTCGTATATATGCAAAACGATATTAAACTTTTTGAACAGAAGAAAATTCGGTCTGTTTATGATGAAGAAAAAGATATTTGGTATTTTTCTGTTGTTGATGTTATCTCCATTTTAATTGAAAAAGATTATCAAAGTGCCCGTAAATATTGGAATAAATTATCTGAACGCTTGAGAAATGAAGGTGCCGCTGAGTCGGTGACAAATTGTCACCAACTGAAATTGAAAGCAGCGGATGGTAAAAAATATTTAACCGCTGTTGCTGATGCTGAAACCATGTTACGTATTGTGCAATCTGTTCCTAGTCCCAAAGCTGAACCCATTAAACAATGGCTGGCTAGGGTTGGTTATGAACGGATGAAAGAAACGGCAGATCCGTCATTAAGTATCGACCGGGCTCGTGAAAACTGGCAAAAACTCGGTCATTCCGAAAAATGGATTCAGCAACGCATGATGGGGCAAGAAACCCGCAATAAATTAACTGATTATTGGAAAGAGCATGAAATTACCAAAGATGAAGAATATGCAATTCTGACAAATATTATTCATCAAGAATGGTCTGGATTATCCGTTAAAGAACATAAACAGTTAAAAGGTTTAAAATCTCAAAATTTACGTGACCACATGAGCGAAGCAGAGTTAATCTTTACTGCTTTTAGCAGAGTTATCAACTCGTCAGGTAGCTGAAAATACCAATGCAACCGGAATGAAAGAAAATAAACAAGCGGCCAAAATCGGCGGTAATATCTCCAAACGCGCCCGAGAAGATTTTGAAGAACGTACAGGCCAAAAAGTTGTAACCGATGAAAACTATTTACCTGAAAATAAAAAGCAAAAAAGACTGCACACAAAAATCTAAGAATGTATATTCCCATTGGCTGAGCCAACGGGCCCCTTTCGCGCCGTAAGCCTCAAGCTTCGTATTTCGCTAAGCTAAAAGCTAAAGCTCAACACTCGCTTTCGACAACTATCCGCTCCGGACGTTACTTCGTAAGTCCGCTTCTAACGGCCTCAGGCATTTATCAAAAAAGCCCCCTTGCGGAGGCTTTTCTGATAAATGGTGCGCGATACTGTGCAATTATCGGACTAATGAGTATGATGATTTTAAGGAATTAATAAGAAAAATTGAGCTGTTTGAAGATAGTGTCTTAAAATAAAATTATGCAAAAATTTCTGTATGAAGTTGCATTTTAGAAGAATCTTAGTAGAATTGACTAACAATATAAATCGGCAAATGAAGAATTTTTGATTACGACAGGTTTACCATTGGATACGGCTATGAAGGAGGTATAAAATGTATCAACCACCATTTGAAATTACCCCAAAAATAATTGAGCTGATTTCCAATATTTCAGAAAAGGTTGGTGAGATAAATTCACTTCAAAATAGTCCTTACCAAATTAAATTAAGAAAAGAAAACAGAATAAAAACTATTCATTCTTCTCTGGCTATTGAAAATAACAGCTTAAGTTTAGAACAAATAACCGCAATAATTGATGGAAAGCGAGTTTTAGGAAATCCTAATGAAATAACAGAAGTAAAAAACTCTATTCAAGCATACGACTTACTTTTATCGCTTAAACCATATCAAGAAAAAGATTTGCTTAAAGCACATAAACTAATGATGCAGGGCTTGGTAGATAAAAGCGGAGAGTACAGAACAGATGATGTTGGCGTATTTAACGGAAAAGAAGTTGTCCATCTTGCTCCTCCGGCTAGTCGTGTTCCTTTGCTTATGCTAGATTTGTTTAAATGGTTAAAAAATAGTGACATTCATCCACTCATAAAAAGTTGCGTGTTCCATTATGAATTTGAGTTTATTCATCCTTTTCAAGACGGTAATGGTCGAATGGGGCGTTTATGGCAAACTGTCATCTTAAAAGAATGGAAGGAAGTTTTCGCTTGGCTTCCTGTTGAAACTTTGGTAAAAGAAAATCAGAAAGAATATTATAATGCTTTGGGTAAGAGTGATGCTGCCGGTGATAGTACTCGCTTTATTGAATTTATGCTTACATTAATTTTTACTACGATAGAAGAAATTATTAGATCAGAAAAAAAGGTTACTGTAAAGGTTAGTGCAAAGGTTACTGTAAATCAGCAAAAAATTATGGATGCGATAAAAGTTAATCCTTTTATAACACAAGAGGAATTGGTTGATATTGTTGGAATTGCTAAAAAAAATATCATTGCAAATATGAAAAAGTTACAGACAAACGGCTTAATAAAGCGTATTGGGGCTGATAAAAATGGTCATTGGCAGATTGAAGAATAAAAATAGCAAATAATTTTTTGTTTATGGTAACATTCTTTCAATAAACCGTCTTAAAGTGCTGCGTTGGACGCCGAGGATTTTAGCGATTTGGGATTTGGAGATGCCTTTGGCGAGTAGATTCCGCACTTTTTTAGCATTTTTTGAGAGTTTGAGCTTTTTTGACTCTGCGGAGAATGGACGGCCAAGCTTTTTGCCGGATGCTTTAAGATTAGCCAAAGATGATTTTGTGCGTTGAGAAATTAAGTTTCTTTCAATTTCAGCTGCCAGACTGAAAGCAAATGCCAGAACTTTACTTTGTATGTCATTGCCGAGGCGGTAGTTTTCTTTCAAAGTCTAGACCTGGCAGTTTTTAGATAAACAAGTCTCCAAAATCCGCATAACCTCAAGCAAAGACCGGCCTAAACGGGATATTTCACAAGTAATTAAAATATCATTTTCATTTAAATTCTCTAACAAAGCGCCAAGTTTACGGTTTTTTAGCGCTTTTCTTGAAGATATGGTTTCTTCTATCCAGTCATCAATTTTCAATCCCTGATTTTTTGCATATTCTTCAATCTCAAAGCGTTGATGTTTATAGTTTTGTTTGTCTGTGCTCACCCGAATATAACCAATAACAGCCATTGTTTTCTCCTTAAAATTTCTTAAAAATACCGGTCAATTTATTAGAACGATAAAATCAACCAAATTTTGCAAGTTTCGCACTTTTTCTTTTCAATAAAAAATCAAGGAAAAATAATAACTTGTTTTCTTTTGCTCTGGAATACATCAGTCTTTTAGACAACCGGTCACAATCGTTGGTTTGTGGTATATATAATAATAATAATATAAATGAAGTGAGGAATATTATGCAATATTTACAACATTTAGACGACTTAAATCCTGAAAATAGAACATTTGCACTTAATAATGGTTCAGAAGAGATCCATTTTTTTGCTTACTCAGGAAAAACACTCAATAATAATGATAAAAAACAAAAAGAGATAAATCTGTATTATGGAAGATACTTTTTAAGAAAAGGATTTAATCGAAGTATTGAGAATTTAGATGAAAATGTTGTTAAGCCTCTGTTCGTGGATAAAAATGGTCAAGATTACTATCCTTTGCCTCAAGAAAATGTTAGAGATTTAATATATGAGGATAAACTAGGTATTAAAGGTTTTGCATATTCTCCTAATGCAACACAAGAGCAGAAAGATATCGAATTTGAAAAAATTGCTACTGCGTTTGTGAATGCTTCAAAAAATTTGGATTTTAAAAATGAAAAAAATCTGTTTAGCATTAGTCATAATTTCTATGAGGTCAACTATAATAATGGTGGAAATGAAGATTTTGGTTCATCCGATATTCTGAACAAATTGAGAGTTGAAACCCCAAGATTTAAAGCTGTGAAAACTGCTCAGATGAAAAAAGTAGCGTTAAAAAATCATATTGAACGACGCAAAAATGAAATTCGTGAGCGTCTCAGTAACACTCCTAAAGATGAATATGGAAATGTTGAGGTTTCTGGTGTTGTTAAAGCTGATAAATACGCAGAAATGAAAATTAATGATAATCGGAATTATGAATATAGTGAGCGGGAACTTGCAATGAAAGAGTGGGGTGATTGGATAGACGAAAATACTGAAGAGTTACCACAAGCTTTTGACAATGCCAAAAAAGGAACAATCGAACAAAAAGTAGATTTTATTCAGCGTTATGGATATTTATTTGATCAAGGCGGTATTGATGAAAGTTTAATTTCTAAAGAAAAATATAAAGAATTAAATGATTTTGTTATTAATACCTTTAGCAATCATAAGGAAGCATTTTATAATGTGAATGCCTTTTATGGAACCGTTGATTTATTAGATACCACAAAGAGACATATGGATAAACATCAAGATAGAGAAGCTATTATTGAAAATAGAAAAACTGTTGTAGATTTGTTTGACTATAATGACTATTACAAGGAAGAGTATATTTCGTTACCGCGCAGAATCGAAGATTATGAAGAAGTATTAAGCTATGCAGCATCTTCCCAAAATCTTTCAAGAGAAGTAAAGCGAGAATGTGCTCAATTGTTGAATGATAAAACAAATGGGAAAAAAAGAAATTTTGAGCAACATAAAAATAGAATACGAGCACGCTTGAATAACAAAAATAAAGAAGATCTTGTTTCTGGAGTAGTGGTTGCAGATAAAATTGCCGAAGGTAAAATCAATGGGATCATTGATGAGCCAATTACTCCCGAAAAAGGTAAAAAATTGTCTGATAACGTTAAAAGAAAAATAATATCGAGCAGACAATTTGAGCGTTGAAACATACAAAAATAACTTAATAATGGTAGTGAAACTTATTAAATAACTTATTCCTTTGCTTAAAAGCGCTTCGGGAGCAATTTCGGAGCGTTTTTTATTTTACAAACGACTTATTGTCACAACTGTCATCAAGTTATTTCACGCAAAAAGGCAAAGTTTATAAGCATAATTATCCGCTTTTTATTGATGAAGATTTATTCCGCATTGTCCAGGATACTATGGAAGGAAGAAAACGGGCGCCAAGCAAATTATACTATGGCGATAAACAATATTTATTTAGCGGTTTAGTCAGATGTGGATGTTGCGGCAGTTTGATGACTTGTGAAACCAAAGTAAAAGATGACAAGCATTCCTATAATTATCTTAAATGTAATAAATTACGCTCAAAATGCAGTCAAAAACCGGTTAATGAAGCAAAAATCCTCGCTCAGCTTGAAAAAGAATTGTCATTACCTCTTGCCATCAATGACGATATGTAAAAAAATATCAAATCAGAAGTCAAAAAACGTCTTAAAGAAGAAAATGTAAATACCGCTAATCTCAAACGGGACATCACAATCAAATTAAATAACTTGGATGAACAGATAAAAACCTTATTTCGTGGCTATATCCAAGGCAAATGTGATGAGAAAATGTATAATGAACTTAAAACCGAGATTGAACTGGAAAAAGAAAAACTTCAAAAAGATATGGACAGATATCTTGAGATTGATACCGAAACCGATGAAATATTGGCAAATATTGCTGAAGTGGCTGCAAATGTTGGAAAATTCTTAAAAAGTCCGATTATTTCACAAAAAAGAGACATTTTGAAATTAATATTATCGGACTGCAAAACTGATGGAAAAATCTTTGTTTTTCAATAGCTAAACCGTTTGATGAACTGCTAAAAACGCCAGAAATTAACAAATGGTGCCGCCGATAAGAATGTATATTCCCATTGGCTTTGCCAACGGGCCCCTTTCGCGTCGTAAGCCTCAAGCTTCGTATTTCGCTAAGCTAAAAGCTAAAGCTCAACACTCGCTTTCGGCAACTATCCGCTCCGGACATTACTTCGTAAGTCCGCTTCTAACGGCCTCAGGCATTTATCAAAAAAGCCCCCTCGCGGAGGCTTTTTTGATAAATGGTGCGAGATACTATGCAATTATCGGACTAATTTCTATGATGATTTTAAGCTTTTGAGTAGGAAAATTGAATA
>CALYAY010000006.1 GCA_944393695.1 uncultured Alphaproteobacteria bacterium
GCCGGCGTTTCTTTTACCGGAGACTTTAAAGATAATAAACTTAATTATCCGTACAGCTATGATATTTCAAAAAACAAACCTTTGGATACTATATTTGTAAAAAAATTAAAAACACTAAATAATCCTTCCCTTAATGTTTTAACATCTTTAGGTAATACAGAAAGCGCTGACGCCCTGGCTATGTCCCTGGCAATTGATTTGGAAACGGTCAGTGTTTCTCAGATAAGTTCAACTCAATATAAATTGGTTGCTGATTTATATACACAAATTTTGGTTTTTGACTTTAACGAAAAGAAAATTATCAATTCTTATCCTATAAATTTACAATACATTACTTTGTTTGATCATAAACCTGCCCAAAGGGAAATAAGCGCTATTTTTGAAGGATTTTATACCGGAGAAAATCCCGAAGTAAAAACGAATCTGTTTGATTTGGCCATTGAGAAAATGAACAACATTCAAATAAAACCCAAATATGGCAACCGGTTAAAAGTTAATCGTGTAGAAATTTCGCCTGAAGCGAAAAAGATTTTATCTTCTTTGGGACAACAGGAAGATAATTTCAAGACTATAATAGCACAGTCTTTTTCCCGTTATTTAGTAGACAATCAACAAGTTGCAATGCTTCCTTATACAAAAGGACAGACAATCGGCAGCAAAATGGCAGCCAGGTTTGTAAATGGTGATGTATATAATTTGGAAATACCAGGCGCTGATTATGTTTTCAATATTGATATTCTCAACTTCAAAACACTAACAGACAATGCACAAAGCAAAACAACCCAAACCCAAGGTTTCTTTGCCTATACAAATATTGAAATGTTGCAACCGGATTTGAACAAAAAATATATGGACAGCAAATTCAGAGGTACAGAACATGTTGTTTTGCTAAAAGGACAACAACCTGCTTTGAGATTGTCTTATCTTGAAACTTTAATGAATCTGTTTGATGGTTTTTCGCAAAATATCAGTGAAGTAAATGATGAATGGTATGAAAAAACATTCCATCCGGCAACCTTTGATAAAATGGAAAAAGAATTTGAGCAGGTTCACGAAATTGTTAACCGTTGTAAATGAATGGAGTAATTATGAAAAAACAATTGGCATACTTATCTCTGCTGGGAATGATGTTTGCTTCAACCTCAGCACAAGCACTGGAAGTCAAAGGCCAGGTATCGCATCAATATGAAGGAGGTCTGTTTAGCAGTTCTCCGTCGGATGAGGATAAAGTTGAAGCTGTAAAAGCAGCAAAGCTGGCGGCTTTAAAGCAGTATGTTTCAACTTTTAATGTTTCAAAGCAGCAACAATACAGCAAAATTGAAGATGAAGTTGTTAAAAACATTGATGACTATATTTCTTCCTATACGATTGTTGCAGAAGATGTTAACGAAAACCTGAAACTGCTTAACCTGGTTATCAGGGCCGATATTAACGAAAATAAAATTAATGCCCAGCTTAAAGGAACAACAACTGCCGGCACGATGGCTTCCGGCGACGGAAGTGCTTTCTCGTTTATGTTCGTTGCGCGAGAAATTACGGAAAGCAAAGTTTTCAAAACACGGGACACAACAATTTCACAAGGCGAGCAGGAACACGATGCCAGACAGCATGTCAGCGGCAGCGGTATTAACGAAAGCGTCAGTAATTATTCCAAAACAACGTCCGGCGGCAATATTGTTCGCAAGACCAGTCAGGAAAAATACAGAACATTAGCTACAACCGATTTTGATGCTGCTTTTAACGAGGTCTTGACCGGAATGGGCTATGAAACTGTTGATTACGCTGATGTCTTGTCAAACTGTGGCGGTGCTTCCATTGACTCAATAAAAAATGCTTTTTCTGCCAGCGATGAGCTTCCGCAAAATCTTCGCAATAAAGCAATCAAAGGAGCTAAATCTTGTGACGTCAAATATTTTGCAGTTGGTTATATGAATGTTTCCGTTCCCGAACTTGATCCGGTTTCCGGTGAACAAAAAGTTATTGTTTCCATTAACGGTATGGTTTGGAACATTGATAAGAAGCTTCCCCGCAAGGTTGCTTCTGTCGGACCGGTTCAATACTTCGGATTGGGACCGGACAAAGATACTGCAAGAAGAAATGCGTTGCGTCTAGCCGCTAAATCTGCAGCTGAAACAGTATCTAACCAACTTGGTAACAAGGATTTGTACTAAACTTAACTTTAACGAAAGGACTGATAATATGTTACAAAATAATTTAACGAAAATGTTGGCCGCTGCACTTATTGTAGCTCCAATGTGTGGATGTTCGGTTGACAGTTTAAAAGATGCTGCAAATTTTGCTTCATCTTCTGGAACAGAAGCTAAAAAAACGACAGTTGACGTTGATGCTCTTAGTGTAACCGGAGCCAAATTAGTAGCTAGTTATGCTGTTGCTATGACTGGCGTGACAGAGGCTCAGTCAGATTTGGCTAAAGCATTCAATTTGGATGACTTGGCCAATGAGCTGGAAATACAGAAAACGGCATTAAAATCAGGGAATTTGACCTCAGATGACGCAGAAAAAGTTGTCGAACTTTCCGAAAAGGCCAATGAAGCTATTGAAGAAAAAATGAAAGAACAAACAGAACTTGATGCTCAGGCTAAGAAAAAAGTCGGCAGTGCTTTAGTAAAATATTCTGTGGGAACAGCCGGTACGGCAATGTTGATTAATACGGCAAAGAATGTTGTAACAGATACAAGCAGCTATATAGCATCCTTACCATGGTCTCAAAGAGCCGGTGCTTTAAGCGGAGACATGACTGTCGCACTTAATGTTGCAAAAGAAATTCCTTCTTTAACTAAAAATTTGATTTCCACAGGAAATAGTTTTGTTGAGTATGCATCGGCACAAGGTATTGATGTAAAAAAAGCAAAATCAGAAATGTCTAAAGCCGCCGGTTTTTAGTCTTTGATTGTAAACAAGGGAGAAGTGTTTGCTTCTCCCTCTTTGTATGAGGTATAATAATGTTTAAATATATGCTAATGATATCAACAGTTTTGTTGTCAGTAAATACCGGTTTGGCCGTAGCCGCGGACGATGTTGAAAATATTCCGCAAAAATCTGCATCCATGCAAATTGACGACAATTACAATAGCTGGAGACGCAATGTATCCAACAAAATGTTGAGTAATTGCGAAGCTAAAGGTATCGATACAAATCTTCCGGAATGTGATTTCAGCACCAATATCGCTTATGGCGATGCTATTGTTAAGGTTAAGTCAGATAACTACAAATGGGTTGATGCCCGTTCTATGGCATATACTGAAGCATTAATTGATGCTTATACAAAAATTGCGCTGGAACAATCAACAACCAATCAAAATATTATTTTGAAAGAACTTATTGACGATCAAACTCCTTTAAATGAAGAGGATTTAAAAACAGGACAAAAAAAAGGTACCGTTTGGGATAAAATAGAAGACTTTGCCGGTGAAAAGACAGCAAAACAGTTAGATGTATTGCTTGATAAAGCTGTTGCTCTTACCGGAGGAAAGTTAGATCAAGAACTGGAAAAATTAGGTATAGATTCGACTCAATACAAAACTGCTCCAAAGGAAAAGAAAAAAACATTATTAAAAAGCGCTATCACTCAAAAAAGCATAACAAAGGCTCTTGCCGATACATCTGGGATGATACCTTTGCAAACTTTTGAAGGTACGGACGGAAAAGGAAACTACGCCGTTAGAGTTGCTGTTTCCAAATCTCCGAACAGAATTGCATTAGTGAAATCTATGTTGAGGAACGGCAGTAATGTTCCGGCGCAAGTAAACAAAAAATCATCTAGGACAATAGAAGAACAAGTTATTTTGCCAGATGATGTTTTATTCAATCAATTTGGAACCAGACTTTTATACGACAAAGAAGGCTATCCCGTATTAATATCATTCGGACAAGCCGGCGTTATCAATTCCGGCAGCGAAGCAATGAAAGCGGTAAAACTGGAATCTGCCAGAAACTTAGCTAAAACAAATGCCCGAGCGGCATTGACAAACTTGTTGCGTTCATCAACAGTATTTAAATCTGTGGTTACACAAGTTAGTAAAGCTGCTACGGATATGAAACTTATTTCCGGAGATGACGGGATTACAGAAGAGATGATAGAATCCGTTGATTATACAAATTCGACAGACAATACTTCAACGACTAGATCTCAAATTACTAACTTTGCCGGAATAAGAGAGCTACACAGCTGGAGTTATATTCATCCGCAATTGGGACATGAAGTTGTAGGAACTATTTTGATGTGGTCGCCCAAAACTGCAGCACATGCTAAAGGAATGAAAAATGCCAAAGCTACAACAGCTAATTCGACGCCTGAAACTTATAATCCTCAAGAATCTGGCGTACAAAGAGGAGTAGAATTTGATGACTACGATTTTTAAATATATTGCAGCAATCGGTATTTTTTGTTTATGGGCAATACAAGCCGAGGCTAAAACTATTTCAACTGAGGTTACCGGTTATGGTGCAAGTCATAAAATTGCCGTTATTGAGGGATTGAAAGAAGCAATCGCCCAAGTTTCAGGAATCAGCGTTAATGCCGTGGATGCAATGTCTTTATCTTCAATTGTTGCAGAACAGACTGACAACGATGAAACCAAATCAAAGCAACATTTCAGCAAAGAAACCCAAAGCGGTATATTAACACAAATTAACGGCTATATTTCGGGATATCAGGTTGTCAGCAGCATTAAAGATGATGATGGAACTTATCAGGTTGATATGGTTGTTGAAATTGAAAAATATGAAGTTCCCGGACAAGATAATAACCGCCGCGGAATTGCCGTATTAGGTTTTAAAGCCGAAAAATCTTCCTGTATGGGAACGACTTTAACGGCAGAGCAACAAATTGAAGGAATAACTGATGCCTTGGTTAATGCATTTACGGCAACCAGAAAATTTTCGGTTTTAGACAGGGATAATGAAGATGTATATGCTCTTGAAAAATCTCTCGTATTAAGTGAAGACGCCAAACGCTCCGAAATTGCAAAATTAGGTCAAGTTAAAGGCACGGATTATATTGTGACCGGAACTATAAAAAGTTTAAATATTAGCGCGAACAAACGGAAAATAGCATTATCCGGAGATACATTTACAACTTATAGTGCTTCTGCCGTAATAGACTTCAGATTGTTGGCATTTGCAACCAGGCAGGTTAAATTTGCTTCTTCTGTTCGAGTATCATTAGGAAATTCAGAAATATCCGGTAAACAATGTCAGGATATTTTGTCATTGCTTATGCAGAAAGCGGCTGCACAGATTGTCGACAGATGTATTGAGAATATTTATCCCCCCTTAATCGTTAATATAAATGGCAACAACATATATCTTAATATTGGTGGAGAAAATATCAAAAAAGGTTCTCTTTATGCGGTATATAGTGTTGGAGAAAAAATTATAGATCCATATACCGGAGAATCTTTAGGTGCAGAAGAAACTCAAATTGCAACTTTACGCATTTCCGAGGTTAAACCTAAATATTCAGTCGGAATATTGGAAAGCGGAGATATTGCAAAGATTAAAAAGGGGCAGATTTGTCGCTATTTAAATCCCACTCCTAAGACCACCACTAAAAATAAAAAGCCGATAAAGAAAAAAATATCGGAAGATGAGTGGTAGTTTTAACTTTCTCTATACGGAAATAAGGCCTCTGTTAATTTTTACAGAGGTTTTATTTTTTCAAAAAAACAACATTTTTACAATACGCTAATAAAAAATTTCTTTTAAATCAAACCACTTAATCAAATCGTAGCAAAATGTCATCAGGTTTATGCGTTTTAGGGGCTCGCAAGTGGGAAAATATACCGCATAATTATAAATAGTTAATGAGCAAAACACTATTTATGAAAGGAAAAACAATGTGGTATGTAAAAATCAACAATACAATTCTTCCAACGCCTTATCAATATTTTAGCGATTGCCTGACTGAGTGTAAAAGATTGCAGCGGGTTATGGTGGCTGTATTTTCCGAACCGGTATTTGTTGACTAAGTTTTTGATAAAGGAGATTTTAAGATGTTGAAGAATTTTAAAAACTGGCTGTTGGAACAAAATTATAAACCTTCTACCGCTTTTGACTATATGGGAAGAATAGAGAGATTATGCCGGAAAGAAGAATTTACGCTCGCTTACCTGGTTGAAAATATTGCTTCTATCCTGCCTCAATATGAAATTACCGGCGAAAAATCAAGCTATGGCAAACGTTCGCATACTTCGGTCAGACAAGCATTAAGACGTTTCAAAATGTTTCTTGCTTCTGAAAAACTAGTTTAAAGTTTTATATTTTGACTCATGGATGATGATGAGGTTGTAAAAAAGTTATTGTCGTTGATGACAAAAACTTTTATATCCAACCTATTGTCCTTAAGGACACGAAGTTAATTATATGAAATATCAGTAAAATATTAGTAAAAAAGTTATTTGAAACTGAAAATAATCGCATACAATCCCAAAATAACACGACATAATAACATTATCGGACTTATTTTAAGGAGTAATTTGTTATGTCTAGAAAGAATAAATATCAAAACATTGCAGATGAAGAATGTAAGCAGGCTGTTATTTTTGCGCGAGTATCCTCGGAAGAACAAAAGAAAGGCGCTTCTATTGACGCACAGCTTAAAACGGTTACGCGAGGCGGTCGTCTAAAATTTTATGAAATGTTAGAATTTGTAAAAGCTCAAAAACACAAAACCGCTATTGTTGTAAATTGTGTAGCTTTTATTTGCATAAAGATAGTACCTCTTCTGATATATTGCGATGGGATATGATATACAAATAAATTATAATTTTTCCTCTTTACCCTTAGACAAAATAGATCAACCAATATTTAATCTTAGCGTTTTTTAATCAGAAACGGTGATTTTTTCAGGCGGTGATGAGATATAAAAGAAAATAATAGTTCTCTTGAAATTGTAAAAGTCTATGAAAAAATTAAAGACGGAATATGTATATTTTTATTTGATTGATGGTGGGCAAAAAAACTTGACAGAACCATATAGCAGCTCATATGATGTAAACATCTACCAACGAATGTCTTCTGTCTTTTCTCAAGTAACTGTATATTAGGAGTATAATAGTATGAATAATGTCAGATATGCAATTATTGAAGACGCTCAAAGCATTGCTCAAATAAATGTAGCCGCGTGGAAAGAGGCTTATAAGGGATTATTACCTGAAGAACTTTTAGCTTCTAGAAAAGTTGATGAGAAGAGAATAAATGCCTGGAAGAAAAAGATAGACGATAAATCATTTACCGTTTTAGTTTACGAAGATGATGGTGAAGTTAGAGGATATTTATCGGCCGGCTCTAAAAGAGATGATATACAATGTGATTATGAATTATATGCTATATATGTTGATCCATCTTTCCAAAAGCAAGGCATTGGAAGTTCATTGTTTGAAGAATATAAAAAGACAATAAAAAATTCTTCTTTTTATTTGTATATGCTTAATGGTAATGATAAAGCGTCGGCATTTTATAAAAAAATGGGTGGATATAGTGATATAAAACACGACAGAATTTTAAATATTGATAATTATGAAATAAAAGAAATAATTTATATTTTTAAGTAAAAATAATGTTTAAGCATGTCGTTGATTTATCTCAGAAACTAATCAATAAAAAATTTGCCCTCCCTATAATTGAAAATGCACATCGAAAACTTTCTGACAATGCTAAACTTGATGACCTTTCTTACGAAATATCAATGCGTAAGGTCAATAATGATTGGACGATAAAGTATAAGCCAAAAACTTATCAAATCTTGCGTAAAAATTTCTGTCCCGCAAAATCAACTTCTCGGTAACTTGGAAAAGAAGTTAACTTTTAATATAGCGATGTTAAAGGTAAAAAAAAATAATTTGTCATTAACATCAATAATTTCAAATCTCAAATATCTTGTTTTTTGACCGGAGGACTCAATGTTTTTATTTGATACAGGATTGCTTAGATTCTTGTTAAACGGTTTGTTATGGGTTGTTTTAGGCTTGTTTATGAAAGTGTTTTTGTTTAAGATTTACCTGTTTGCAGACATTTGAGGATAAAATAAGATATATACTGTATCATTCATATAGTTTATAATATTTACAATCATGATGTCTCCGGTTTTGTATATTTGATTTTTATACCTTTTGCTTTTAATATTTTGATGTTCTTTTTATATTCTTGGTATAGCCGTTCATAATCATTATGTATTTTTTCTAAAAGAGATTGGGATATATAAAGTCCATGGTTACAACACACACCTTTATTAAGATACCATAGCCAACCTTTTGCTCCATATTTATTGTTGTTATATTTTTTCTTGGTTTGAAGCATATTGCGATATTCCGGTTCGTTATACTCTTTCTTGCCATTACATACAGATGTCTTTAAGGCCAGTTTTACTTTGTTGTCTGTCGTTTCATCAAATACTTCTCTTATCCCGTATATATGCGTTTCTTTGTCGTTTATATCTTTTCGGTTGTTTTTCTTTTTGTTTTCAAGAATAAATGACATCATAGGTTTATTTGATGATTTAAGGATATAGTCTAGGTTACCATATATTTTTTTGATGATGGCGGTTTTTAGCTGCTTGTATGTTAATTTATTGTATTTATCTCTAAATGATTTACTTAAATTCAATGTAAACGGTTTGATGTTCTTAAAAGGTTTTGTTTCTGCCATAAAATAAAAGAAGTATGCCAGTTTTTGTACTAAAGTTATATCTCTCCATAATAGCAATCTATAAACGACAACTTCTTTTTTATCTCCGTTTTCATATATATTACTTATATGAGATATGATATCAAAGTCGTTTTTATGCCATTTTACTATGGAAATAAAGTCTTTGTAAGAACGTTGACTCTTCTTTTTCTTATTTATTTTCTGTTTTTTTCGCATAAACAATTCCTTTCCTTTTTTGATTTAGAATTGTTTGTCGCTGCGATTTTAATGAAAAAAATTTCCATTATGTGATTTTTTTGCGTACTTTTGAGATTTTTCGATGTACATAAAGAAAAAGCCAACCTCTGCTAAATTTCGCAGAGGTTCCATTAAAAGACAACATATCTCTTAATTGTCATAAGTATCCAACCTCATCTGCAATTTTAATCCGGTTGTTTTGTTATATGGTTGCCTATTTCTACTGAAAAACAGCTTCTTTTTACAATCAGCCTATATAAGGGGCCCTTTTTTAGCTTATTTTATCAAAAATATTTTTTCATAATTGGCTTTACATCATTTTGGGATAACGACATAAAATTAAATATGTTAAATGAATTTGAAAGGCTCAAAAGCAAGCTATCAGTTCTCTATCCCGACGTTACGGATATTGAGCTAAATGAAATGACTAACAATCTGATTGCTTTTTATACAACAGCTGTAAAAGTCGTTTTTGAAGATGAAAATTAAGATTCAAAAGAATTTGTCGTTGATGACAAAAACTTTTCTTTATAACTTCCTTTATTTTGCAAATCAGGTTAATTGTTTGAAAAATCAGTAAAATATTAGCAAAAAAGTTACAAACGGGCTCATTTTTTTGCGTACATTCCCAAATTATCGCAACATAATAAATCTAGTGTAAAAACAATGGAGTAATGATATGGCTAAGAAATTAAATTACGATCCAAACGAAAAATGCACGCAAGCAATCGTTTTCGCCCGTGTATCCAGTAAAAAACAAAAAGACAAAGGTGTTTCTCTTGATGTTCGAATGGAAACGATTACTCAATATTGCATTGATAATGGATTAAAAATTGTAAAAGATTTGAGTATTGATGAAAGTTCAACCAAAGGCGAACGTAAACAATACCATGAAATGCTTGACTTTGCTAAATCTTGTGCTGGTAAAGTTGCTATTATTGTTAATTATGTCGACAGATTACAACGTTCTTATGATGATACTTACGAATTAAACAAATTGCGCAAAGAAGGTAAAATTGAAATTCACTTTTTGAAAGAAGATTTAATTATTACCAAAGATTCTGCGGCTATGGATTTAACCTTTTGGAATATGCACGTTCTTATGGCTAATTTCCAAGTTAATACAATGATAGATAAAGTAAAAGCCAGCCAAAAACAAAACTGGGCAGACGGTAAATGGCAAGGATTAGCTCCAATCGGTTATTTAAATACAAGAGATGAAGACAGAAAAGCTACACTTATTATTGATACTGAACGCGCGCCAATCATTAAAATATTGTTTGAAGAATATGCAACCGGGTTACATTCTTTACAAAGCCTTTGGTATAAAGCAAGAGAATTAGGTTTTAGTTAATGAAAATATATTGTTTGAACAGTTGGATAGTGAATTGTTTAGCAAAATACAAATACCAAACAGAGTTTTTGAGGCATTAAAGAAAAATGTTTTAAATAATTTGGAAGAAGAGGCTATTATGAATGCTAATCTTAAACGCAATTTACAGACCGAACTTCAAATCTTAATCAATAAAGAAGATAATTTAACCGACTTATATGTTTCCGGTAAAATCAAAGAAGATATATACAATCGCCAAATAAATGTTATTGCCGATGAAAAAACACGGTTGGAAGAATCAATCACAAAATATAAAGAAATTACAAAAGACATAAAAGCAACCGTTGACAATTTGCTTGATATAGCCGGCAATTTATCAGACATTATACACAATGCGTCCCCTGATAAACAAAATAAACTTCTAAGGCTAATTATAAAAGACTGCACATTACATGATAACAAATTAAAATATACAGTCAGAGCACCTTTTGACAAATTCATCAAATGTAATAGCCCAACACAATGGTTCAAAAATCCTACTCAATACTTAGATATATACGCCAACATTGCCGATGAAGTCAAAATGGTGAAGCAACAGGTGTTACTGTCAAACTAGGTTGTTGTTATTTGTTTTTTAGGAATACAAATAACTATAAAATAGGTATTATAATGGTTTTTTAATCATTAAAAAAAACAAAAATTCCACCCAACAAAATGCAACAACAGAATAAATTACTGAGAATAAGAATGAAATACCCCAAAAATCTAATATTATCGTTTGTTTTTCATACATCACATATAAGAAACAATATATGACAATGGCAATATTAAATAATATTAACACAAACAAATGAGTAATAAATGCATTAAACGCTTTATTATTTTTTTGCAACTTTTTTATCGTAGAATGCTCTGAAAGGGAAACTATTAACGTTTCAACTGTTGTAATTAATGCTATAAATATCGTTACAATTGTCAGTAGAGAAGACAACAAATCTTTATAATTTTTTCCTAAATCAATTGAGTTAAAACATAAATTCTCACCACATATATTAATATTTAAATACAACAAAGCCCCTACTATAATAATGGATATAAATGTTGGAAAAAAATTTTCTATTTTAACTAATGCCCCTCTACTAAACATTTTATCTCCTAGAATATATATACTCTTTATGATGTAAGAATGCTCTTTTCATTGCTTTTTCTCGTGTTTCTAAAGATGGTTGATTTCTCTCAACATTTATCTCATCTATATATTGCAATTTATTTGGTAAAAAATTTAAATCCGTATTTTCCCCACCATCCAAAGATGCCCTTGCTTCAAGTTTTCTTAATCTAGATGAATTTTCCCCATGAAAACATTTTTTTATTGCAGATAATACTTTGGCTGTATTTAAAAAACGGTCTTTTTCTCTACCTGAAGATAATGTAACAACAACTTTTAAAGCATTAGAATCTTGTCCCCCTTTTACAATATCTTTCAATATACTTGCTTGTTCACTAGAATCAACAAAATCAAAGTTTTCAGGATTGTCTATTGTGAAAGAAATAGATTTAAAACTAGGATTAACTTGTTCGTTTAAAACTTTTTCTGCATTATCATCACTTATAATTATTGGATTAATATAAAAACCACAAACATCACCATTTTGATGGAGAATATTATTAATATAATCTCTGAATCTTGAATGCCCTACACCATTATTATTTGATTGTAATACTAAAATACCTTTCTCTTCATAATAAATAAAAGCAGTATTATACCCCAATCCCTCATCTTCATCCAGAGATAAATCATCAGGCTCTATATCTTGTCCTGTTTTACTTGGTAGGTTATCCATGTATATTCGCTCTATATCTCCACATACACAACTCTTTCCATCTATTTGAGTTTTTCTTAATGCTAAAAGCCTAACACCTTCATAAATTCTTTGCTCAACAGGAATTTCAAAAACATTTTCTAATGCTGTTTTGAATGAATAACCATTATCATGTCCAACATGAAAAAAATATGATCTAAATCTTTTTTTATCCATTTTTAGTCCTAACTTAATTTATGTGTTATTATTAATACTTATTATCTAGGAGTTTTATTTTGAAAACGCAAGAAATTAGAAGAATAAATTGTAAAAAATATTATCTTACAATCAATATAACCTAGTCCGCAAATTGCGAAACCGCTCCAGCCAGACTGGAGAAGAGTTGCGTTTTTTGACGCAACTCAGTTCGTTTACCATCACTTTGGCAGAATTAACCGTTAATCCGAGGGCTGCGGCGATTTTATCGTTTCCCATAAAAAATGTGTGATTATTGTTGGTTTTGTATTTAATGAAATCCAATAGCAAATGTTTGGTTATGGATAATTTAATTACCCGAAAATCACTTTTCATTCCGAATTTGAGCATAAATTTCTTCCCAGCCGGAATTGTGGGTTGCTCCCCTAACCTCAATGATGTTGCCGCTTCCACCGACAAACTCGCGCACCAATACCGGAGGCATGACTTCATCATCACTGCCAACATAGTGGATTTGCGGAATTTGTGCGAACTGTTTGCGGTAGCTTTCCAAATTCATTGATTCATTAAGCGGTGGTAGGTTGTGATATTGTGTCCATGCCAGATGGTCAAGATTGCCGGCAATAGTTATGACTTTTTTGACATTCAGTCCCGGTTTGGTGGACGCTATCAAGCCTGCAACTTGCGCCCCACCGGAGAATCCAATTAAAATAACCGGATTGTCATCGACAATTTGTTTGACGGCTGCATATTCAGCGTTAATAACTTCCGGCGCAAAACGGGCAGCTGTCCAATGACGTTTGGAACAAATCGGACTTTTGATATATTGGCATGGTCTGGCAAGATAAACGACATTAGGAGAATCGTCCCCAAAGGCCAATTCCCGCATGAGTATTCCTTTAGGTGTCGGGTCTTGCGTGGCGCGGCCGTGAGCATTAAAAGCATAACCATCGCCTTCAATGTATATTTTATAAACGCCGGAGGGATCGGTTATTTTTTGCCAGCTGGCAAGCGTAAAGTCTCTTGTCGGAATTTCTTTATAAACATACACCGGCGGAACGGCAATACTGCTGCAGCCGCTGAGCAAAAATAATATAGCAAACAGTTTTAACATAAATTTCAACCTCTTATAAAAAGCACTATAAAGGCTTATTTCTAAAAATTCCAGAGGTTTTTTGATGATTTAACTTGATTCTAACTCATTTACTTTATAGAGTATATCCGAGCAGTTCGCTGCTTAGGGCGTCGAAAACCCTTTTATAAGCTTAGTCGTGTGCACACGACTTTAAATATTTGTGCCGACTTCTTGTCTATGGACGGATGTCGGCGAATAAGGCTCAGCCAAATAAGCCGAGCCGTTTAAGCTTATACGGTTTTCGAACATCCGCCCGCCTTTCAAAGAAAAGCGGGTTTTTCTTTAACTGGTTAGAAAAAGGATGTTTAATCGTATGAAAAATAAACTTTTAATTACAACGGCATTAGTGGCTTTAGTTTCAGCCAATAATGCTTTTGCTCAGATGTCATTACCTGATTTATCTGTAACAGATAATCAAGAATTGACCGAATCAACCGGTGTATCTTATAACACAATCAATGTTACCAAAGAAGGAACATTGACACTGACTGGCGCAGATATTAAAACTTCTGCCAAAGATACGCCAACAACTGATATTACTGTTAACGGAACACTCAACTTAAAAGATGGCAGTGTTTTGGAAGCAGGAAGTGACATTGATGGGTTGGCAAATAACTCCAACATATTGTTGGACGGTGCAACCGTAACCATGAATGATTCGGATTTGGAAGCCAACGGCAACATGACCATTCAAAATTCGACCATAACTTCTAAGAGTACTGGTAGCACTGATGAAGAAAAATCCGGTATTTGGGCTGACAAGAATCTTAATATCGAAAACAGCAATGTTACTCTAACTAATTCATATCTTGCATCAGGCGGTAATATAACTATTCAAAGTGGAAGCATTAACGGCACAGCTTCTAGTGATATTCTTTTATCATCTGACGGGAAAAATAAACATAAGTTAGATATCAATGGCGGGGATATTATTTTGTCCGGTTATTCAGGAATTCATTCTGAAGGTCTTGAAGGACAATACAATATGCTTGCTGCTGATATAAACATCAATGGTGGTGATATTACCGTAAATGACGGTGGCGAAATTACTTTGACAGGAAATGGTAATATGAATATCGCAAATAATGCTAATATTACCATGGATTATTCTGATGTAACCCCGGATAATGCTCATGATGGTGGTATCTTGCATGAAGGTCAAAGCGGCGATATTAATATTTCCGGTGGTAAAATTAATTTAACCGGAGAAGTTGCTAAGATAGAACGTGGTGGTTATGATGGCGACTGGATTTACAGTACTACCGGCGAATCATTAATGAGTGAAGATGATTTTTATCAAAAGACAAATAAATGGTTTGACCAAGCCACTGATGAGGATATACGAACGGCAGGTCTAAATCCTGATGAAATTGATAAGAATCAGTATCATGTATCTTCCGGAGATATTAATATAACTGGTGGAGAAATCATTCTTAAAGATGGTGCGAGAATTTCTTTAACTGAAAAGAATACAGGAGATTTGAATATCAGCGGCGGTACTATTAACGGTACGGAAATCGGCAACTATGGTAAAGGTAATGTCAATATCAGCGGAGGTGAAATTACCGCAACCGATATCGGAGCTGAACAAGGCAGCATTACCATTTCTAACGGTACAGTTAATATGGTTAAAGTTGACGGTATTCGCAGTGAAGGTCTGTATGCTCGCGACAATATGACCATTAAAGGTGGTACGGTTAATATGTCCGGTAATGAAAATTTAATTTGGGGTAAGAATATCAAAATGACCGGTGGTACTTTGAATATTAAAGATTCCACCGCATTTATAACCCCCAACACTGTAAATATTGACGGTGGTACAATTAACATTGCTGAAAATTCAAGTTTAGGTTGGGCTAAAGCAAGTGGTGATAATTTTACTTTTGATACAACCGTAGGAGAAAACAGCGATATTGATTTAGGTTCTAATGCGGTATTAAATTTGGCAGGTACATTAAACGCCAATATTGAAAGCCACGGTACAATCAATATTTTGAACAGTAATACTAAAATTGGCGGTAGTGCTGAAAGTTCAAACGGCGGCGTTATGAACGTCGGGCTGAATAAAGCAGTTATTGAGGGCGATATGACTTTTGGCGCCAGTTCAACTTTGAATATGTCCGTCACTGATGAGGGCAACGGTTCGCTCACCGCACGTAATATTGTTGCTGAAGAAGGTTCAAAACTGGCGCTGACCGTTAGTAAAACTATGAAAATTAATGATACAGCGACGGTAAAATTGTTTGAAACGGCCGGAAAGTTTGATAACAACTTTACCAATGAAATCTCCAACAACCGTTATAAAGTTGAAGCCGTAACGGAAGGTGAAGGAGATGCCAAAAAATATACCGGTGAATATAACATTACTTATGAAAACTCGGCTTCTGATGTCGTGGCTGATGCCGGTGGTTCGGTAAACAATGCCTCAACTGCGGAAGCCTGGGACAGTATGGTTACATCCGGCAGTGCCAATGCACAGGCCAAAGCTGTTGCTAATGTTTTGAACGATTTGTCGCAACATGATAAACAAGCCTATGTTGCCGCTTTGACTGCCGTAGCGCCGGAAGTTGCGCCGATGGTTCAGAAAACTCAAACTGAAACAGCTAATCAGGTCTTTGGTGCGGTTGGCACGCGTTTGACCGGTGGTTCAATCTCTACCGGTTCAGAAGGTATGTCATCCGGTGATAATATTTTTGAACGTGTCGCTGTATGGGTTCAGGGAATGTTTAACAAATCCAAGCTGGACGATACATCAAAAGCCAAGGGATTTGACGCGGATTCATCAGGTGTCGCCATGGGTATTGAGAAGTTTGTAACTGATGATGTCAAAGTCGGTGCCGGTTATGCCTACACCAATACGGATATTGACGGCTTTATGAGAAGCACGGATGTTGATACCCATACCGCGATTTTGTACGGCGAATACAAGCCGAGCAATTGGTATGTCAACGGTATAGCAACATACGGTTGGTCTGATTACTCCGAAGACAGAAACGTCGGCGGTCAAAATATTAATGCTGACTATGATGTTGAAACCTTTGGTTTACAGGCCATGACCGGATATGATATGCAGGTTAAGAACTTTGGTTTAACCCCTGAGATTGGTTTGCGTTATGTTCATATCAAACAGGATGCTTATACCGACGGAACGGAGTCTGATGTTTCCGGCAACAACAGCGATATCCTGACCGGTGTCATTGGTGCAAAAATCAGCAAGTCTTGGGAATTGTCCAACGGTATGAACATCAAACCGGAAGCCCGCATTGCCGCTACTTATGACCTGTTTAATGATGACGTTAATTCGGTCGTAACTCTGGCGAACGGTTCGGCTTATGCGGTTGAAGGCGAAGCTCTTGACCGTTTCGGTATGGAATTCGGTGCTGGTGTAACCGCGGAAGTCAACGATAATATTGAATTTGCGCTTGGTTATGAAGGCAAATTCCGCGAGGATTACCAAGACCACACCGGTTTGGTTAACTTAAAATATAAATTTTAAGGCTTAATCTGCAGCATGAAATACCCTGTAACTGTTTGGTTGCAGGGTATTTTTTTGTAAACAACAAATGGGCAATTTGCCGGATAAATATCTTTATAATAAAAAGGCAAAGGAGATTTATTAAAATAAAAAAAATATCTTAATTTGATTAGAAGATTGAGTACAAGTAATTTAGGCTTATTTTTTCCAAAAACTCTGATAAGTTGCCCAAATTAATGAGAAGAGCAAGATTCCCCAATAACAATAATTAACTATTTGTAAATAAGCAACCGGAATAACGGGAACTTCCAAACCATTGTATTGAGCTCTACTCACATTATATCCATAAATAATCCCGGGAATTGTTATAAAAATAACGCTGAAATATTGAACTGCCCCAAGCCCTGATAAATAATTAGCCATTTTTATAAATTTATTTTGAAAACGGGTTAAAAAATTATATTTTCTTTTGAAACATAGTACGACCAGCAGGATAATAAATATAATGAAAATTGCCATGTTAAGAGCTTCAAAAACAACCGTTTCTTTCCAAGAAAGTAAAAAGGAGATAATAAAGTAAAATCCACCTAAGATTAAAACCTGCCAAGCAAAAGTTTTCATATCCATTATCTCCTTATCAATAGTTTAATTTACAGAATTAAAACATCTATTTTTTGCGTTTGCAAGTATTTTTATATGTCTGCTCAGCAATAAAGCCTAATTTTCCAAGATTAAAACCCTGATTCCAATGTTTTACAAACGGAATTTGTCCGGCAGCTAAATCTACAGCTATATTTCCTGTTTTTGCAGGATTTTTAGCATTTGACATTTTATATGTTTTAACAGCCTGCTTTATAATACCTGTCTCCGACATATTTTGATGTACTTGTTTTTCTAGGCATTTTAATTTCCTTTCCAGTAAAAATTAACACAATGATAGCGCTATCATTACTTAATATAGGTAATACAATATATTAAAATCAATAGTTGTTTTAATGCAAAATATATATTTTTTTAGTTGTATTTTGTTGAATTTAAAATAAATGATGATGAATCAAAGCATTAACATGAAAAAATGTTAAAAAAGAGTCCCCGGGGAGATCATAAGGAACCAAGCAGATGACATCGGCGTTGAGGCGGTGTCATTTTGTTTAGATTCCATTTCATTATTATAATAATAAATATAATTTTCAACTAAATTCTTAAATTCCTCAAAGTTTTGGCATGATGAGAAATGAAATTCATTTTAGCAAAATATGTGAGCATTTCTCTTTGAATGTGTTATCGATATTATAATCCCCGAGAAAATGTCCCGACAAAAAAGTAGTGGACATTTTTGCGTTTTTTTACTATATTTTTTGATATGATGTGGAAGGGATTGTAAAAATCAGTTCACATTATTTTTTGAGTGAAAGAGTCATAGGAATATGGCTCTTTTTTGTTTTTAAATTCAACAATTCGGAGTTTTTTACAATGGATTTTTACACAAAATACAAATCGCCGCTCGGATATCAGACCGGTGAGGGTCAGATTGATACCTATGGCGTTGACCACAGCGGTTTTTCAACCCGTGATGAATTGGAATATCAATTTGCCAGACAAAATAAGGAAAACCAACTCATCCGGAACTACAACAATCAAGGGATAACGAAAAATTATCCGCAATACGGTACTAATTTTTGGGGCAATCCCGACAATAACTACAGCTTCGGCAGCTCGAATATTCATAACAATGTCGAAAATCTGAATAATAATCCGTTTGAGAATATGGTGAATAATACTTTAGGGAACAGTAACAATGTTTTTAATTCAAGCATAAACAACAATTCGATTTTTAGTCCGAACGATATGCAGAGTTTGAATTTGAATGCAAGTTCTGCTCTCTATCCTCAACAAAATTCGTTCAACACTTATTCTCAACCATATCAATTGGCTCAAAATTCTTTGCCGAATTCGGGGAGTGATGCTGCTTCAAGTAATATTGATTATTCTCTTTATGGAAATGATTTCAGTAAAGAATTTATCGATGAAATGGTTAAAGATAAAGAATTTAATCAAATTTTAAATGAATATATTATTCCTAATGAAGGTGGCTTATCTGATAAGCCAAATGATAGAGGAAAACTAACTAAGTTTGGTATTTCTAAAAATACATACCCAAATGAAGACATTTTAAATCTTACCAGAGAAAGAGCAAATGCTATTATTTATAGAGATTTTTATAAATGGAATGGATTAAACAAATTACCATACCCTATTAGAGGTTTTGTTGTAGATTATGGTATGCCATCCAGTCCGCTTAACGCCATAAAAACTGTTCATAAGGTGCTAGGACTTCATTCCAATGGAAATATTATTGGCTCTGTTACTATGGAAAAACTAAAAAATTTTTCACAACAAGACTATGAAAAATTCTTAGAACAATATAGGCAAAGTATGCTAGAGCACTACAATAATATTGTCAAAAATGCCCCGACACAAAAAGGAAACCTAAAAGGATGGCTAAACAGAGCTAATAGGGCTCATCTTGGAAAATAACTTAGTTGGAGAGGTTGTTTTTTTTGCAACCTCTCTTTTATTTATAATTTTTAAGTTCTGGCAAATAAGATAACATTTTTTCTTTGCTACTATTTATTAAACCCTGAATATAAGAATGTAATACCTTTAATATTTCCGGACGGCTATTTACTTCACATAAATTTCCGCCAGGCCATTCATATTTATTTAAACACGATTGTATTGAATAAGCATCAGTTAGCGTTTGTTTGAATTGCTGATATACTTTGATATTGTTTTCAGGATAGACATACAAATTTTTTAATATTTTTTCAGTAACATTATCATAGCAAAAAAATATTTCATCGTTTTGTGTTGAACAATCATTAAGTTCTTTTTGATATGCCAGAAGTAATTTATAATCATCAATAATCTCTTTTATTTTATCTTTGCTGCTCCAATCGCTTTGAGAATAAACTTTATCTATATCAATTCCATAATATGTTTCAGCATGAACATTAAAACTAAGCAACAATGTTATTGCAAATATCAAGGCAACCTTTTTCATTCTCAAACTCCTAAGAATATATTATAATAATCATAATCTCAAAAATTGAAAATATGGTTAAAGCAAAATCAATGACAATGAATGGTACAAATATAAGTGGAGAAGAACGTATTAAGGCTTTGATAAATGGGCAACCTATAATTATTAATGTTGAGGATACAGATACCCCTCAAAAATCAAATGCCAATGAGCATCTTCATAATTGGGGAAAGGAATACGTTGACAAATATGGTAATTTGATTGAAAAATATGCTAAACAATATAATCTGGATTCAAACATAGTAAAAGCTATATTATATGCAGAAAATGCTGATTTTCACAAATACGGATATAATAAGTTTTTTGATATAATTCATAAATCATCCAGTGTATTGCCAATGAATATTCAAGGTAAAACTTGGGGAGATTTTCAAGGCAAACATTACGATGTTTATGATCCAGAGCAGAATATCGAACTGAGCGTTAGAGTTCTAAAAGCAATTTATGATGCCGTACCTGATAAAGATATTGCAAAAATTGCAACTTTATGGAATGGTACAGGAAAAAATTATATTAATGAATATGGTAACAAAGCTAAAGAGTATTATTTAAATCAATCGTGGAATACTCCATATGAAATGCCACAAATAGAAAATAAATAAAAGGTATATGCCAATGAAGATAGTTGTAAAATCAATTTTGTATTTGTTCTTAGAATTAGTTTTCTTTGTAGTTGTTTATTCATGGGGAAATATTCTTCTGGGACAAATCGGTGAGGCAGATGCTTGTATGACGCCGGAATATGGCGAATTTGAGCTTGATTATCTTTCATTTGGTTGGAGCAACTATTTTCATTGGTTTTATTCTGCCGAGGGGCTTCCTTGTCGTTTTAGTGGCTTTGGTTTGTGCTGTGTTTACTTTTTCAGTTTGCCATTTTATACGCTATTAAAAATCTATGGTTCATTTAAACTACCAAAAACAATAACTTTGCCGTTTTCAATCGCGGAAATTGTATTTTATATGTTTGTTTATCTTGGGTTTCTATTTTATTATACCGATTTTATTATCAATCTCCAAAGTGTGCTGAATTTAGCCTTGGGAATTTTTCGGATTTTTTCACCATTAGTTATTTATATGTTTGTTCTGGTTTACCTATGTCGTGAAATGATATTAAACAAGCAGAAAAGTGCAACTAAATGAAAATAGCCAAATGTCCACGGAAAATGTCCCGACAAAAAAGTAGTGGACATTTTTGCGTTTTTTTACTATATTTTTTGATATGATGTGGAAGGGATTGTAAAAATCAGTTCACATTATTTTTTTGAGTGAAAGAGTCATAGAAATATGGCTCTTTTTTGTTTTTAAATTCAACAATTCGGAGTTTTTTATAATGGATTTTTATACAAAATATAAATCCCCGCTCGGATATCAGACCGGTGAAAATCAGATTGATACTTATGGCGTTGACCACAGCGGCTTTTCAACCCGTGACGAATTGGAATATCAATTTTCCAGACAAAATAAGGAAAACCAACTCATCCGGAACTACAACAATCAAGGGATAACGAAAAACTATCCGCAATACGGTACTAATTTTTGGAATAACCCAAACAATAAAGGAACAAGATAAGCAACGAAGTGGATATGGAAGATTTGGTACGGGCTGGGATAATAGAACCGAAGGATACCATATATCAAATTAAGGGGGATACATTTCCCCCTTTTCTTTATTTATAATCTTTAATAAAACTAAATACGCTAATTTGCTTTTCAATTTGTGATAATAATGTTTCAATATACTGTTTTATAACTTCACGAACCTGAGCATTTTTTTCTTGTTCGCAAACAGTACCTGCCGGAATATTGTATTTATTTAAACAATAAGCAATTCCATAAACTGTTAATGTCAATTTAACGTAATTTTGATAATCATTAATATTATTTTCATAGTTATAACGGTAAAAATGCAGCATGATATTTTGTGTGAGATTATCTATACATTCAAATTGATTGCTATCTTCATGGCATTTATTTAAATCTTCTTTGAATTGAAGTAGTAATTTATAATCATCAATAATCTCTTTTATTTTATCTTTGCTGCTCCAATCGCTTTGAGAATAAACTTTATCTATATCAATTCCATAATATGTTTCAGCATGAACTTTAAAACTAAGCAACAATGTTATTGCAAATATCAAGGCAACCTTTTTCATTCTCAAACTCCTAAGAATATATTATAGTAATCATAATCTCAAAAATTGAAAATAAGGTTAAAGCAAAATCAATGACAATGAATGGTACAAATATGAGTGGAGAAGAACGTATTAAGGCTTTGATGTGGAAGGGATTGTAAAAATCAGTTCACATTATTTTTTTGAGTGAAAGAGTCATAGAAATATGGTTCTTAAAAAGGAATATTAAAATGAAATTTATTTTAGCAATAATAACTTCTTTCAAACATTGATGATATCTACGATCCAAACATTTCAGTTCATCATTATACATATTAATAGAGCTCAAATCTTCAGATAAGATTGCTTATCCGTACAAAAAAAAAACGGGGGGTATTTCCCCGTTTTTGTCAGTACATCAAGGACATACAGCGGACAGCCGCATTTCAAACTGTTTGCTGTCGCCGTGTTGATTAATGATTGTTACCAGTGCTTTTTTGAAAACAGCGTAATTAATCTGCAAACGAATCTTCAGGCCGTCTACATCGTAGCTTTTATCCGTCTTCTCCCGAATATCAAATTTTTCCGTTGTTCCCCGTTGATAAACGCAGAAATAAGGAAATTCTTCGGTGTAAAGCAGCAGATAACCAATCATCATTTTTACCGGACAATCAAGAGAGTTCCATAGAAAACAGTCATACTTTTTCAGGTAAAATTCTCCTTTTTCATAAGGGTTAACGAGGAATTTTTCTCCGCCATGTCGAACAGACTTCCAGCCTGAATAAGCTCCCGATTTTCCAAAACCTCCGGCGGCCGCAACCATTAACGAACATCCGGACAGAACAACTCCCAGCAATGTCATCAGAATGACTGTGGTAAATTTTAACAAAATTGTTTTCATAATGATTATAATATTAATATTTATTCTGTTTTTAATATAGGGGAGCGGCCATTTATTGTCCATAAAGAAAGCAAATAATCCGCCGTTTTTTATATCCGGACTTGCCTTTTGCCCGGGCGGCTTTATAATACCCGGTAAACGGAGGAGAAGGCTCTTATGAAACAGGTATTGGACGAAGATCTGGCTTATGAGATATTATCTGTTGTGGAAGAAGTGCCGGAGGGCAAAGTGGCCACTTACGGACAAATCGCGCGGCTTATCGGGCGGAGAAAAAATTCGCGCCTGGTCGGCAAAGTTTTGAGTCACGCACAATATTTCGGGGATTATCCGTGCCACCGAATTGTCAATCATTGCGGCAGGCTGGTTCCCGGATGGAAGGAACAGAAAAATTTGTTGCTAAAAGAAGGTGTTACGATGAAAAACGACACACATGTTAATTTGAAACTGCATTTGTGGAATTGCTAGCACATAAAAAGAAGCAAGAGTTTAATTTTGAACTTATATATTGACAAAAACGACGATATCCTTTATGGTTTTGTTGTTATTTTATTATTGTTTTACTAAAAAAATAAAAATTATGGTTTATGTATTATTTTCGTTAGCTTTAGCGGTAATTTTCGCCGCAGTCAGTTTTAACAAAGTCCTTAAAAAGCGTTATGTATTATGGATAGCTTCCGGCTTTGTCTTTGTTTTTTGGACATTGATTAATTATTTTGCGATGCCGGTATTGTCTCCCTGGGGATATAACGACTTGTGGTGGGAAGTTATCCTGACATTATGGGCGGCATGTCCTTTGGGATGTTTGAAAGATAATGATCCTGATGATCTTTTTTATTTTTGCAAATGGGACTGGCGCTGCTGGCTGGCAACAGCCGTTACAGCAGCCTTTTTGGGCGTAAGTCTGTATTCTTCACAGATATTCAACAGCAAGGCATATAATCAGATGCTGAAGGTTCAAGAAGTGAAGTTTGATAATTTTTCTACCGATATCAACGTGATTCCGGTGGAAAAAATGTTGGTTGCCGATCAGAATATTGCCCAAAAGGTGGCGGAAGACAGGTTGGAAGAAGATCCGGGGCTGGGTTCTCGCTGTATTATCGGCCGTATGACCCTGCAAAACCTTAACGGGTCTTTTACTATTGACGACGGTCGCAAGCTGTCTTTTGACAACGATCCGGTCTGGGTGGCGCCGTTGGAACATTCCGGCTTTTTCAAATGGTTGAGAAACGATGTGACGCCGGGATATATACTGGTTTATGCCAGCGATCCGACGAAAACTTTCCTGATTACTGAGGTGAACGGGAAACCGCTGAAACTTCGTTATCTGGAGAGCGCCTGCTTCAATGACGACATTGAGCGTCATATCCGCAATAACGGCTATGCCTCGCAGGGAGTGACTGAACACAATTTTGAGATTACGCCTGACGGGCAGCCTTACTGGGTGTTGTGCAACTACGGGCCGACTATCGGTTTCAGAGGATATGACTCCAAAGGAGTGGTGACCATCAATATTCAGAGCGGTGAGGTTTCGCAGTATTCCATTGAAGAAACGCCGGTCTGGGTTGACCATATTCAGCCGGAAGAATTTGTCTTCAAACAGGTTAACTGGTGGGGCAAATATAAAAAAGGCTGGCTGAACAGCTTATTTGCCCGGGTTGACGTGCAACAACCGACACCGGGAATGGTTTTGGTCTATTCCGAGGGGCAAAGCTATTGGTATACGGGAATTCAATCTTCCGGCGGAGATTCCGCAACATCGGGATTTATGCTGATTAATGCCCGAACCAAGGAGGCCAGATATTACCGGGTTTCCGGCGTTAATGAAGAAGAGGCCAAGCGAATCGCCGAGGATCAGAACTTTGCCAAAGCGGCCAACTATTCGGCTACGGCTCCGGTCTTGTATAATGTGCGCGGTATTCCGACATATTTCATGACCCTGACCGGCGAAAGCGGCAATATTACCGGATATGCCTTTGTGGCGGTTACCAACCGGCAAGCGGTCGGCGTGGGTTCTTCAAAGCGCAAAGCGGAAAGAGAATATCTGACGATGCTGCGCCGGACAATGAATGATACCGTTACGGGCGGTCCGGTTATGACTACGGTTAAAACGCTGACGATAAGAAACATCACTTTGGAAGGAAATGTTTATTATCTTCTGTTTGAGGAAATCTCCGGCAAAGAGTTTACCGGCACCACGGAATTTTTCCGTGAGCTCAAGTGGACAAAACCCGGGGATAAAGTTGAGGTTTCTTATGGTGACAACCTCAGTCCGGTGGTTCCGCTGGACAGTTTTGATAACTTGGATTTTAATATCTGAACATACTCCTGTTTCTCTTATCGGGAAACAGGGGGTGAATATTAAAAAAATAAAAGAACCGTTTTCTCCAAAAGGAAAACGGTTCTTTTATTTCTTGCAATTCGGGATTTATTCTTTTATCATGGGCGTTGCCGGTGAGAGGTCATCGGTGGTGTCTGAAAAATACCTTAGTACTTTAAGCTCCGCGTTTGGGCGGAGTGCCGGTAATATATTGAATAGGGACGACTGTAATTCGACAGTTTTGTAGCTCCGCCTGCTTTGCATTTGGTAAAGCAGGTTTTGTTTTTAACAAATTAATGGAGTTTAGAGTTATGGTTTCAAAAAGAACAATCAGAAATCGGGTTTCCTGTATTAAGCAGGAGATCGGAATACGTTTGTGTCTTCTGCGTGAGGAGAGAGAAATGAGCCTGGAGGAAGTGGCGGAGGCCTGCGGAATTTCAGCCTGCCGGATTAAGATGATAGAGGACGGGCGTTCGTTTTCTTTGAAGCATCTCTTTATGCTGGCGTCGGTGTATGGGGTTCGGATTAAGATTTTGTTTGAGTGAGGGGAGATTTTAAAACCCCCTCTAACTTTCTGGCTCCTAAGCTCACTGCGTTTGCTAAGTCGCTGCGGTCACTTGGTTTGTAACGCTCATTTTGCGTCGCTGCCGCTAGCTTATGAGCTAACAAACTGTCGCCTGTCGTTGAAAATATCTCCACCGGAGATATTTTCTGCCTCCAGCCCTAAGTCTTTAGGGAGAGGGGATAAGGATAGTTTTTTGATCTGGATCCTCGGGTTAAACCCGAGGATGACAGAGGGGAGGGTAAGAGGGATAAGGATGAATTTGCTCTCCCTGGCCCTCTCATTTATGAGAGGGTGACAAATTTGAAGATCCCCTGACGTTCAGGCTGGCTCTGAACGAGGGATGACATTGTCAAACTCTCGTCAGATTTCCTGTCATATAGCCAAATTATCTATTTACAATACTTTAGTTCTATGTTAGTATAAGATTCGTGGAGACAAATGTAGAAGCTTAATAAACGTGAGGTGTTATTATGATGAACAAAACTGTATTGTTGATAACTGTATCCTGTGTAAGCCTTTATACGGGAGCTTTGAGTTATGCCGATATTTATTCTTATCATACGCCGCCACGGTTATCAGGCGCTGCCGACACGAAATCACATAATCTGTACACACCACACCTCGTGGCAGCACATTTGTCTTCACTCGAAGATTTTGCCTCTCTAACTCTCCCTGAAAACTCAGCCCCCTATATCCCCCTCCCTGAAAACTCAGGGAGGGGTTGGGGAGGGTTTCACAACACCCCTCTCATCCAACTCGCCTCGGTGTGTTTTGTAACTGACACGGGAGATTGTTCCGGCAATGAGTTTTCCAATGCCGACAGCGAGGACGGACACGGAGCTCCCGGAGGCCCCGGAGATGATTTTGATTTGGACAATGAGGAACGCTGCCAGCAGGAAGGATATACTCAAACCTTCTGCCCCGAAGATTCCGATCCCATCAATTTTTGCCCCTATGACAATACTTATTTTGAACGTTGTCAGGCCAACTGCCCAAGCAATTATGTGACCTGCGAAGTTCCGTATTACGGTGTAGGCGAAGCCTGCGGTGATAAATATGCTTCCTGCGAAAAGGACACCGAACGCGCCTGTCAGGAATTAAATCCCGGATATACCGATAATTGCGGCAGCGGTCAGAAGCTGAGTGATGACCGTTGTTCTTATGACAATTCTTACGGCATTTGCTGCGACACCTGTTCCGGTTATCCTTATACGACCGACAGTATTCCCAACGGCTATGTTCAGGACGGCGAGGCCTGTGTGGATTGTGACGGCAACCAAAAGGTTAAAGTCAAGCCCAACCCCTGCGACGGATTTATGGACTGCGGAAGCGTGGGACCGGAAACCGGCGCAAACACCTGTCTCTCCGGCACCACCACCCTGTATGACAACTGCAAGCCCTGCCCTAACCTGGGAATTTATGACAGCTGTCCCAGTCCATACACCTGCTCCTTTGAGGATTGTTCCAACAAATATTACCCGACGGGATGCAAATCCGGATATGTCTGGAATGCAAACAACAAAACCTGCACCTGCGACACATCAGTTTACAAATATGCCTGTACCGGCACCGACCAAAAAGGCAGCGGACAGGCCTGCGACGGCAAATATAAATCCTGCACCTGTTCTAACGGCAAAACCTGGAACGGCAAAGAATGCGTCTGCGATTCAAGTTACAAATACACCTGCAACGGCACCAACGAAAGCCCCAGCGGAACCAGCTGCGACGGAAAATACAAATCTTGTTACTGTAGCGGAGCATATGATTGGGACGGAAGCTCATGCAGCTGTTCGTCTTCTTACAGGTATACTTGTACCGGAACCAATGAAACCGGCGGTAAAGGAACCAGCTGCGACGGGAAATATGAAGGCTGCTTTTGTAAATCGCCATTGGAATGGAAATCCGGTTATTGCAGGTGTCCTAGTGATTACTGGTATTCTTGCTCAGGGCTTAATGAGACAGGAGGTATCGGTGCGGAATGCGACGGATATTATAAAGAATGTTCTTGCGGCAACGGGACTAAGTGGAGCAGTACTTACGGAAGGTGTCAATGTTCTGATTCCAGTTACAAATATACTTGCAGGGGGACAAACGAGAGTGGTGTCGGAACAGGATGCTATCAAGGAACAACACTTTATTATAAATCTTGTAAATGTTCATCCGGTTATTGGTCTTCTTGTGACGGAAAATGTGTTAAACGCTTACCAATACTATTTTCGGACATGACGCAAGATGTTTGTGCTCCATATCCTGTATGCAGTAAAACTCCGATTGGCGTTGTTGTTGCTCCTGGAATGGCTCTTTCTTTAAATGTACAGTCTTCGGGAACCTCTTTCGGGGGTGAAGGACATGATGTTCCCAATATTCCCAATTATTTATCCGTTCCGGCGACAGAAAGTACAAGCGGCAAACAAAATACAGCGGCTTTTATCGCTTATGGTAAAGCTAACGGTATATCATATCCGGTTGTTGAGCTTTGCTACAAATATTCAACAAAAGGAACCTCTGCCGGAGATTGGTATCTTCCGTCTGCTAGTGAATGCGTCAAAGGATATGCTTCTCAAATTCAGGCGGTGTATGATACATTAGTTTATATTGAGGGTAAATGGAATGGAATGTCTGGATGTATGGCTAAAGTATCTTCTGCTTATGCCCGCACTGATAATAGCACTATTAGTGCAACCATACCTTTTTCTACATCATCAGAAATAGATTCAGATACAATTTGGGGATGTCATAAATCTCTAGAGACAGGAGACCGGAATACGTCCAGTTATAATTCTATTGATAAGTCCAGAGCTTATTCGACAAGCAGTAATTATAATCATGTCAGATGTTTTCTGAATTTCTAAACAAATAGTCTTTTAAATTCCCGGGAGGTAAAACTTCCGGGAATTTAAGTAAAATTTAACCGGTTGGAAATATTATTTTGGGTAATATATCTGATTATGAAGTGAATAATTCAGGAGAAAAGAAATTAGCAAGGGCTGGGTATATGTTTTTCTGACCTGCGTTTTTGAGCTGCTGTGGATATACGGATTTAACGCCGCCGAAAACTGGGTTCATTTTTCGCTGATTGCCGTTATTATCGTGACTGATTTTTATTTTTTGGAAAAAGCCTGCGAAAGTATTCAGACGGGGACGGTTTATGCTATTTTTTCCGCTGTGGGGACAATCTGTACGGCGTTGATGGACACGTTTTTATTTCATGTTGAATTTTCTGCGGCCAAAGGGATTTTTATTGCCATTCTGATTGCCGGGGTTATCATTCTGAAACTGGCGGAAAATGAAACATCCGCGGCTAGGGAGAAATAAAAAATGGGATGGGTTTATGTACTGGCGGCTGCGGCTTGGGAGATTTTCGGAGTCATCGGATTAAAGCTGTTCAGTCAGAAGAAAAGTTTTGCCCGGCTGGTGCTGTTTGCCGGCGGGTTTGCCCTATCCTATCTGTTTTTGTATTGGTCGCTGTCTTATCTGGATATGAGTATTGCCTACGCGACATGGATGGGGTTGGGAACGGCAGGAGCGGTTATTGTCAATATGATATTTTTCGGCGAAAGTAAAAAGATTTCGCGGATTATCGGCGTGGGGCTGATTATTATCGGCGTTGTCGGGCTGAAAATGGTATCTTGAAAAAAATCATTACCGGCCTTTTCACAAATTTTATACATTCTTATTTGTTATTTTATTGGCATATCTTGTGAAGATTGTCTTGACTTTTATGTTTTTTGAAAGATACCATACTACAGGTTTTATGGGACTCATTGGATAAAATGGAAAGTAATATTGAAAAGACATTATACATCGGAATAGATGTGGGGTCGACCACGGTTAAAGTTGTGGTTATTGACGATAAAAAGAATCTTCTGTTTTCAACCTATCAGAGGCATATGTCGGAAGTCAGAAACAAAATTGTTTCCATTCTCGGCGAAGTTGCCCAAAAATTTGCAGGATATAAATTCAAACTGAGCCTGACAGGATCGGGAGCATTGTCTTTGTGCACAAGGCTGAATCTCTCGTTTGTTCAGGAAGTTATCGCCTCAAGTCTCAGTATCAAGGAACTCATCCCCGATGCCGACGTGATTGTCGAACTGGGCGGGGAAGATGCCAAACTGACTTTTCTGACCAGCGGCACGGATCTGAGAATGAATGAAACCTGTGCCGGCGGCACCGGAGCCTTTATCGACCAGATGGCTTCTTTTCTTAATCTGGAAGTCAGCGAAATGGACAAGCTGGCGCTGCAATACAAAAATATTTATCCAATTGCTTCCCGCTGCGGGGTTTTTGCCAAAACAGACATTGTGCCGCTGATTAACGAAGGATGTGCCAAAAGCGACATTGCCATGTCAATTATGCAGGCGGTGGTCAACCAATTTATCGGCGGGCTGGCCCGCGGACGCGAAATTACCGGCAAAGTGGTTTTTCTGGGCGGGCCGCTGGCCTTTTTGGAATCTTTGCGCAAATGCTTCAGAGATACTTTGAAACTGGATGAAAAAAGCGCCGTTTTGCCGGAAAAAGCCGAGTTGTTTGTGGCAATGGGGACGGCGTTTCATGCCCTCACCTGTTCGGGTGACGTGCAGGATTTGAACGATGTTGTCAGCGAGATGCAAAAACTCGGAGAAGAAAACGATATTCAAAAACTGCCGCCGCTGTTTAAAAACAAAGCCGAAAAAGAAGAATTTGACGCCCGGCACCGGCAGACAAACGTGGTTACTTTTCCGCTGGAAGAATATGAAGGAGACGCCTGGTTCGGTATTGACAGCGGATCAACAACCATTAAGGCCGTTTTAATCGACGAACAAAACCGCCTGCTCTATTCTTATTACGGCTCAAACAACGGCGATCCGTTTCATTTGGCTTTAAAAATACTGGAAGAAATTTATTCCCGGAAAAAGCCGGGACTGAAAATCAGGGCCGCGGCAGCAACCGGTTATGGCAGCGCTTTGCTGAAGGCCGGTCTGAAGCTGGATATAGATGAGGTTGAAACTGTGGCGCATTGTCAGGCTTCGACATTTTTTGCCCCGAAGGCCACTTTTGTGCTGGATATCGGCGGGCAAGATATTAAATGTATGAAGCTGAAAGACGGCATTATTGAAAAAATCGGGCTGAATGAGGCTTGCTCATCGGGCTGCGGGTCGTTTATCGAGAATTTTGCCAAATCATTAAATATGGATATGCCGACTTTCGTTGAGGCGGCGATTAAGGCCAAACATCCAGTTGATCTGGGAACACGCTGTACCGTGTTTATGAACTCCAAAGTCAAGCAGGCACAAAAAGAAGGTGTGTCGGTGGGGGATATTGCCGCCGGGTTATCATATTCGGTAATTAAAAACGCCTGTTACAAAGTGATAAAAATCAATGATGTTTCGGAGCTGGGCGACTGTATCGTGGCTCAGGGCGGTTCGTTTTTGAACGATGCCCTGCTCCGGGCACTGGAAATCCAGGTTGGGAAGCCGGTGGTGCGGCCGAGGCTGTCCGGTTTGATGGGGGCATTCGGCGCGGCACTGCTGGCGAAGAAAAGAGGGCCGGAAAACGGTAAGAAAACCGAACTGATTACCCTGGACGAGATAAAGAATCTGGACATCAAAACCACAAATACCCGCTGTCAGGGATGTACCAACCATTGTATGCTGACAATCACGACTTTCGGCGGGAAGAAAAAATTTATCTCCGGCAATAAGTGTGAAAAAGGCGCCGGACGGGTTAAAAACAATAAAATCAACCTGTTTGCCTATAAATACAAACGTCTGTTTGATTATTACAAACCGCTGCCTAAAGAGAAAGCCGTTCACGGGACAATCGGCATTCCGCGGGCACTGAATATGTATGAGGATTATCCGCTATGGTTTACCCTGTTGACACATCTGGGGTTCCGGGTGGTGTTGTCGGAGCCGTCTTCCAAAAAGATGTTTTTCAGCGGGTATGGCTCTATTCCGTCGCAAACGGTATGCTATCCGGCCAAAATGGCGCACGGGCATATTATGGACCTGTTGAAAAAGAATGTGGATTATATCTTCTTTCCGTGTATTCCGAGAGAACAAAAGGAATTTGACTCACAGGCCGACTGTTATAACTGCCCGGTGGTGACCGGATATCCGGAACTTTTGGCCAAGAATATTTCGGAACTGGCAGACAGCGGCATTCCGTTTTTGACGCCATTTTTGCCGCTGGATCCGAAAATTCTGCCCAAACGGCTGAAATCTATTCCGTTGTTTTCGTCATTTTCGAGCCTGCATCTGCGGATGGCCGTCAAGAAAGCTTTTGTGGAACAGCGGCGGTTTAAGAAAGATATGCGGGAGGCCGGAGAAAAAGCAGTTGAAACGTTGAGGGAAAACGGCGAATACGGAATTGTGCTGGCGGGACATCCGTATCATATCGACCCGGCCATCAATCACGGAATTCCCGAGCTTATCAATTCCTGCGGGTTGTCGGTTTTGACCGAAGATTCCGTGGCTCATCTGCGGCCCAATCCCGAAGCATTGAGAGTGCGCGACCAGTGGACTTATCACTCGCGTCTGTATCGCGCCGGAACTTTTACCGCCGACACCGATAATCTGGCAATCTTGCAGCTGGTATCTTTCGGCTGCGGGGTGGACGCTATTACTGCCGACCAGCTGGAAGAAATCGTTACCTCCAAAGAAAGGCTGTATGCCCAGATTAAAATTGACGAGGGAGACAACCTCGGGCCGGCAAAAATCCGTATTCGTTCCCTGCTGGCAGCCCTGAAAGACATGCAACAAAAACACAAAGAAAATCATCCGCATCCGGCGGCAAAACCGGCTGTCTTTACCAAAGAAATGAAAAAAACGCATACGATTTTGGTTCCGCAGCTGTCGCCGATGCATTTTCAGTTTATAGAAACAATTTTTGCCAGCGAGGGTTATAAGGTGGCGCAATTGCCCAAGGTCAGCAAAACGGCTATTGAACTGGGGCTGAAACATGTGAACAATGATGCCTGTTTTCCGGCAATTGTGGTTATCGGGCAATTGTTGCAGGCAATTAAAGACGGTGATTATGACACCAATAAAATTGCTTTGCTGATTTCGCAGACAAACGGCGGGTGCCGGGCTTCGAACTATGCCGGACTGCTGCGGCGGGCGCTGGCTCAGTGCAATATGGCGCATATTCCGGTAATCAGCATGAATGTCAGCGGTAATATGGACAGCCCCGGTTTTATTCCCGGACACAAGATTTTGCTGCGAATGATTATGGCCGGTTGTTACGGGGATGCTCTGATGAGAATGGTTAACCGCGTCAAACCTTATGAAAAAGAAAAAGGCAGCACGCAAAAGCTGACGGACAAGTGGGTCGGGATAATCAAGGAAAATCTCAAAAGCGGCAACATTCTTATGTTTGACATTAACATGTTCCGCATGATTAAGGAATTTGACAAGCTGCCGCTGAAAAATATCAAGCGCAAACCACGGGTCGGCCTGGTGGGTGAGATTTTGCTGAAGTATCATCCGGACGCCAATAACCAGGCGGCAAGGCTGATTGAACAGGAAGGCGGCGAAGCGGTTATTCCCGACATGATGGACTTTATGCTGTATGGTTTTTATGACCATATCTTTAATTATAAATATCTGCAAGGTTCGCGAAAAGCTTATCTGGTAAGCCTGCTGAGTATCGGTTTTCTGGAATTTTGCCGGGGATCGATGCGGCTAGCTTTTGCCTGGTCAAAGCGTTTTGAGCCGCCGATATTCTTTAAAAACCTGCGTAAGAAAATTCGCGGACTGGTATCTCTCGGACATCAAACGGGAGAAGGCTGGCTGTTGACGGCTGAAATTGTAGAGTTGCTGGAAGCCGGGGTGAACAATGTGCTGTGCATGCAACCATTCGGTTGTCTGCCCAACCATATTACAGGTAAAGGCTTTATTAAAGAAATTAAGAAGCGTTTTCCGAAAGCCAACATCATCGCCGTGGATTATGACCCGGGAGCCAGTGAAACGAATCAGGTTAACCGGATAAAATTGATGATGTCGATTTCCAAACAGGAAGAAAAGGCTTAAGGTTGTTTGGGCGGTAAACAGAACCCGGTCTAAAAATATGTTTTCCGGGCGGGAGGAGAAAAAGTAAAATTTTTAGTTTTAGGGAAAAAAAGATGAGGACTTTGGACGAATTACCGGTGGGAATGACGGCGGTTATTACCAATATTTCCGGCAAAAGAGATTCTTTAAGGCGGCATCTTCTGGAAATGGGGCTTACCCCGAAAACGGAAGTGACCCTGGTTAAAACCGCGCCGCTCGGAGATCCGCTGGAGTTGAAAGTCAGAGGATATGAGCTGACATTACGCAAAAGAGATGCCCAAAATATCAGCATTGAAAATGTTCATAAGGCTTCTTCATGCCCGGTTGATTTGCATATTCTGAAAAAAGCCGTGCTGACCAGAAAAGGCGAAAAAACGGAACTGAATCTGAAATCATGCGGCGAAGTTATTCCCGAAGACGCTCCAATCCGTTTCGGCCTGCTGGGTAATCAGAACTGCGGCAAAACAACTTTGTTTAATCAGCTGACCGGATCCAATCAGCATGTGGGCAATTTTCCGGGGGTGACGGTTGACCGGACAGACGGCGTTATTCAACATTATCCCAATGTGACGGTAACGGATTTGCCGGGGATTTATTCGCTTTCGCCCTATTCCAGAGAAGAACTCGTTACCCGCGATTTTTTGCTGAAAGAACATCCGGATGCCATTATCAATATCGTCGACGCCTCAAATATTGAACGAAACCTGTTTCTGACTCTGCAACTTCTGGATTTGCATATTCCGATGGTGGTGGCGCTGAATATGATGGATGAAATCAAGATGAACGGGGCGTCCATCGACATTAACCGGCTGGAGCAAATGCTCGGCGTGCCGGTTGTTCCGATTTCGGCAATAAAAAACGAAGGCGTGCACGAACTGGTTGAACATGCGGTTAACGTGGCCCGTTATCGCGAGGTGCCCGACAAAGTGGATTTTTGCCTGTGCGGCGGAAAGGACGACGGTGCGGTTCACCGCTGCATTCATTCCATCGCCCATCTTATTGAGCAAGATGCCGTCAAGGCCGGGATTCCGGTGAGGTTTGCCGCTTCAAAACTGACGGAAGGCGACGAGCCTATTCTCAAGGCCCTGAAAGCGGATAAAAAATATGAGAAAATGCTTGAACAGATTATTGTTCAAATGGAACATGACTGTTCCATGGACCGGGAAGCAGCCGTGGCCGATATGCGCTTTTCATTTATTGAAAAGCTATGTGCCGAATGTGTTTTTAAACCCGCTCAAAGCCGGGAAAGAATCCGCAGCGAAAAAATCGACCGGCTGCTGACCGGAAAATTTACGGCCATTCCAGTGTTTCTGGGGCTGATGGCGCTTGTTTTTTATTTGTCATTCGGACCGCTGGGAACGTGGCTTTCCGACATGGTGGAAAGCTTTATCGCCCTGCTCAGCAATAAAACAGGCGAAGCTTTGAACGCTTACGGGATGAATCCGGTGGTTGTTTCCTTTATCATTGAGGGGATTTTTGCCGGAGTGGGAAGCGTTTTAAGCTTTTTGCCGGTTATTGTGCTGCTGTTTTTCTTTTTATCTCTGCTGGAAGACAGCGGTTATATGGCCCGGGTGGCATTCTTTATGGACAAGCTGCTGCGCAAGGCCGGCTTATCCGGACGCAGTTTTGTGCCGATGCTTATCGGCTTCGGTTGTTCGGTGCCGGCGATTATGGCGGCGCGCACCCTGCCCTCGGAACGCGACCGGAAAATGACTATCCTGCTGACACCGTTTATGAGCTGTACCGCCAAATTGCCGATTTATGTTTTGCTGACAGCGGCTTTTTTTGAGGAATACCAAACTCTGGTGATTATCAGCCTGTATGCTCTGGGAATTGTCGTCGGGCTGGTGCTGGCCTTTGTTTTCAAGGCGACCCTGTTTAAGGGAGAGGCAGTGCCTTTTGTGATGGAACTGCCCAATTACCGGCTTCCGGGAATGAAAAACGTCTGGCGGCTGATTTATTATAAAGCCAAGTATTTTATTACCAAAGCTTTTACCATCATTCTTGCCGCAACCGTTATCATCTGGTTTCTGAGTTCGTTTGACAGCAGGCTGAATGTGGTGACAAATTCCGCCGACAGCATTTTAAGCAGCATCGGCAGTCTGATTACACCGTTGTTCCGGCCGCTGGGAATTGACGACTGGCGGCTGTCGACCGCGTTTTTGAGCGGATTTGCCGCCAAGGAAAGCGTGGTCAGTACCCTGGGTGTGCTGCTGGAAGGAAAAATCGAGCTTTTGCATACGCTGCTGACGCCGTTAAGCGCTTTTTCGTTTTTGGTGTTTTCGCTGCTTTATACGCCTTGTGCGGCGGCAATTGCCACGGTAAAAAAGGAACTTGGCGGAAGGTATGCGCTTTTTGTCGTTTTGCTGCAATGCGTTATCGCCTGGATTGTTGCTTTGGGCATCTACCGGACAGGACTGTTGATTTTGGACTAAAAGAAAAAGCCGCAGCAAAATCTGCGGCTTTGGCTTTCCGTTTCAGGAAAGAGAAGGTTTCATCTGCCAGAAAACCCGGTATTTCTTCCGCTGAGGATGAAATGAACGGATTTTGACCTCCAGCTCGTTTGCCTGAATGTTTTGCGGCGGGCATTTTTTGGTATAACCGCAACAAATGCTTTTATCCTGAAGATAAAAGTTCATCAAATAAATCCCGTCAGCTTCGGCCTGAGTTGAAAAATCAGAAACATCATACCACTGGGGGCCGAATTTTTTTGTGATTTTCCGGAAAAACTTATACCCCCAAAAAACTGTTCCACCGGAGATCAAAACTCCCAGGAAAAAACCTAAAATAAACATAGCTATAAAAATTTAATAATTATTATTTATCTGCAGTAAATACCGGTTAAGCCCCTAATGTCAATAATAAATTTGCCGTAAGAAAAAAATAAGACAAAAATCGGACTTGAAGGAAAAGCGAAATTACTATATGATAAAGTACAGAAATATAAATTCATTACGGGTCTGATTATGAATAAAAAGAATCGGGAATTTCTGGAACAGGAATATAAGCAACACGGAAAAGAACCGTTGTTTGTAAAAATCAATAACGAAAAGCTGATTATGCCGTATATTTATTCCACGGAAGAAACGCCGGAAATATGCAAACGTTATTTTATCAGCGATTATCTGGATTTGCAGCGAAAAGAAATTGAAAAATACAAAGAAGCCGGGCTGGAGCCAAAGGTTATTCATTTTAACGGAACAGGGTATGTGGTTCCGTTCCGGATGAAAGACAGTAACAGAAAAGATACGGAAATTGTCGAAGCGGTGCTGACACACAGCCGGCGGAAATATAACCGGGCAGTCAGTCTGACCCGCAAGCTGAACGAGGCTTATCCCGATGAGCCGATGCCCGTTAATCTGAACAACCGGCATGTGGAAATTATGCAAAAACGATATCGGGATTATTTGTGGCAGAAATATAAAGATCAGATCAAAACCGCAGCGATACGGGCGGCCGAGTTTGCGGAAGCCGGCATTGAGCGCTTGTCTCCCGAACAGAAAAGAAAATTAAAGCGCAGCACGGGAAAACTGCTGGTGGTGTTGGCCATTGCCGGGGCAGGATTGGCCGCTGCCAACCATCTGTCAAAAAAATCCAAAGAGAAAAAAGAAGCCAAAACCGAACTAAACAACCCGCAAATAATGAACGAGGCCGAGGATGATATTGAAATAACCGCCGATTTTGCCAAAGAAGCAGAAGCTTTTTATGAAGAGGAACATCCGGCGGCGGACAAAGACGACATCAAAATCCGGCAAGATGAAAAAGCGGCGGTAGCCCTGGCTCAAAACTTTAAGCGTTCCGACGCGGCTAAAAATAAAATGTTTGCCAAATTTATGGCCGATATTTTTGAAAATGAAGGCGGATATGCCGATAAAACCATCGACCAGCCGACAAATATGGGAATTATCCAGCCGACACTCAACACTTTTTGCCGGCGCTATCCGCAAGAGGCAAAAAAACTGAAAATGCCCCAGACCGTCAAAGGATTGAAAAAAGGACAGGCTCAACAGATTTACCGGCGTTTGTATTTTGACCAGTATCAAATCGGCAATTACCGCAACGAGAGCATTGCCCTGCTGATTTATGACATTTACGTGAATCATACGCCGACGACGGCCAAACAGTTTATTGACCAGGGGCTGAAAGCCGCCAGGAAAAACGGCGCAAAAGTAAAACTGCCGCAAAGTACTACCGAACGGGTGGCGGAAATCAACAAGCTGGCGCATCATCCCAAGGCGGAAAAAGCTTTTTATGACATGCTGATGAAGGAACGCCGCTTTCATATGTATAAGAAAACACGGGGAAAGGCGGGGGAAAAATCCCGTTTTGCCGACGGGCTCAGAAACAGGGCCAATAAATATAACAACCTTTATGTTTCAACCGTTCAACAGGAACACGGAATAAGTACCCTGCTGGCCTCACGCCAGACCGGCAGATAAATCAGATAAAAGAAAAAGCGCAGCCAAAAAGCCGCGCTTTAATTAATCTTCGGACAGAAGCTCGGGAGCCAGAACTTTGGAAGCATAAAACTTTTTGAGTTCCCGGCGGGAGAGAGAAACTTTTTCAGACTTTGTCTGAAAAACATAATTCTCCGGCTGCTCCGTCATTTTTGCCGGAATAATTTTGATTTTACGGCCAAAAGCACTTTTTGCGGAAGACAGGGAATCACGCATGATGTCAATCAGCAGGTCAGTGTCTTTGACAATGATAACGGGGACGCAGACAACATCTTGTTCAGTGGTTATCTTTTCTATTCCCCAGCGGAGAAATTCTTTGCAAATGCCAAAGCGTCCGGCAAAAAATTCCAAGCTCATAATCTTCGCCTTTGAAGCGGAGATTTTTTCATAATTACTTTTTACCATATCTCTAAAATTTGCTGCATATTAGCACAAAATTTCGACAAAATCAACAGGTTTTGTAATTTTTTTGTGCTTTGATGAAAAAATTATTGTACGAGGCTGATTTTTTTGTATAATGGTTTTAGAAGGATATATTTGCAACAGGATTGTTATGATGCCGGGATTTGACGAATTAGAAATATATTATCAGTTGAAAACGAATATGAGCACCGTTGATGAGGCCAATCCGGCGGTATGGGAAAAGCGCCTGAGTGAAATCCGGCAGCTTTTGAACAAGGAAAAAAATTCCCAGGCGCAGAAAAAACTGAAAAGCGAAAAAAATCTTATCGAACAGAAAATTAACAATTACCGGCAGGCCGAAGAAAACCTGCTGGACGCTTATCTAATATACAGTGACAATAATCAGAGCCGGCTTGAGAGCATTGCCTCCCCGCTGAAAGAAAATATCGTCCGGAATTTGCGGACAAGAGGGACGCTTTCGTCCGAAGAGCTGCAAAAGCTGCTGGAAAGTCCGGAGCTTGACTTTTTGGGAGGAAAGGACTGTGCCCAATATTTTGATAATCTGAAACAAGCTGCGGAATTTAAGAAAAACTGTCTGACAATACGGGAAAATCTGGAAAAGGAACAAATTATCCCTGATTTGAACGGTATTGAAGCCCTGATGAAAAGTGCCGGAAAAACAGCCGCCAAACAGCAAAAAGAAGACAATCAGCAAAAAAGTGATCAGAAAAAGCTGGAAAAAATTAAAAATATCGCCGTTGAGGAAATAAAAAACCGTCTGGCAAAAAAAGCTCTTCTGAGTGACGATGAAAAATATGTTATAACCCATCCGGACAGTCTGGAGCGGATTTCGCTGCAACAAAGCGAAGGGAAAACCTATCTGAACGCCGAGTTTGAAGGCGGACATCCAGTTAGTTTGCGTCTGTATGCGTATAAAGACAAATATTTTGTCAGCGGCAATTCTCCCGAGGCCATCAAAAACAAAGCCAAAACCACAGAGCTTTATCTGGCGGCAAAGGAAGGGGAAATTTTATTTAACGCCCGGACCGGAAGCAAAACCGGCAGCAATAAGATTAAAGACAAAGAGTTTAAGGAGCTTCTCGGAATCGGCAAGGCCCTGCTCAGCAAAGAACAAAGCCTTGTACTGAAAGAAGAGGCAGCAGCTTATGCGGCACTGCTGGCTGCGGGAAAAACGGGAGACGCCGAAAGTCTGAGGGAAAAACTGCAGGTAAAATATGCGGCGGCGGAAAAAAGCGCGCACCTGAAAAAAAACGAACAACAGTTGAAACAACTGGATACGGTTATCGGCAAAAATATAAGCGCGGTCGTTAATCATATCAAAAAACAAATTGAAACGCTCGGCAACCGGGAGTTTGTCAGTCTGTGCGTTCCGGCGGCCGGACAAAATGCCGACAATGACGGGAAACGGCAGAAATTTGCAGCATTAATCAACGGATTGACGCCGCCTTCAACCGATATTCTGAAAAAAGGGCGGCGAAACATTATCGCCGGTATACAAAACGACATTTCTTTGTGGAACAACGTGCGCAACGATTATTATGCCGGGATTAAACGGCGGGCGGCTGAAAATTATTACCGGGAAACGGCGCAAAAGATAATGAACGGGAAAATCAGTCTTGCCGATGCGGTGCGTGAAAACCTGGGGCGGACATCACCAGCACTGACGGAAAAAATTTTGCTGCGCAGTCTGGAGCTTGAGTGTCTGGGAAAAGACAAAGTTTCCAATGCGGAGGTGTTTGACGGCAAGACCAAAGAAGCCGGCTATCTTATTCAAAGGCAGGAGTTTGAGGTGGAACCTGGTTTGAATCTGCGCTCCAAGCCATTGACCATGATGTTGCGTTCGCTGGCAGACGGGCGGCCGTTTGACATTTCGAGCGGTGAGTTCAGGCTGGATTTGCGCGACCGGGTTTACATCAGGGAACATGCGGCCGAATATAAAAAACTGCTGGGAAATGATGCAAATTTTGATAATCTTGTCGGGGTGGTTCTGGACGGAAAAAGCAGTTCGCAGCCGGCACAAAATCTGACACCTTACCAAAAACGGTATAAGAGCCTGGGGCTGATGGCGGCCATGGGACTGGGAAAAGAGGCGGAAGACACAATTTTTGCACAATATGCGTCCGCTCCGGCCGGTTCATCGTTGGAAACATTAAAAAAGAAAAGCGGCTGGGATTATGACGATCATCTGTTCTGCATTTATGCCGATGTCTTTTTTGACGAGAAAATCATGCCCGACGGCTCGGATAAAATCAAATCATTAAAAAGCAAATACGGATGGACGGAATTTAAGCGGGAAAACCAGTCTCTGGCAGAACAAACCGCAAAAGAATTTACGGAAAACTCGACAGCTTATCTGAAACTGGCGGCTAATTTGCTGAACAAGGGCGAATGGAGCGGACAAGAAGAGGTTTCCGTTCATCATATCAAACCGCTGAAATATGCCGTGTGCAGTGCCAATCCGCTGAGTTTTAATGATAAAAACAATCTGGCGGTGACCGTGCAGTGGAAACCCTGGCAACCGGATTTTCACAAGGACGAACATGCAACAACCATTGAAGGGCTGGACTGCCATAATCCCTATCTGGTCCGCACCGGCGAAAACGAGTATAAACGTTTTGCTCAATGCGATTTGCGTCCGGGAATGAAAGTGTGTTACGAAAAACCTTATATCCGGCAGGAAAACGGGCAATTTGCCGCGGTTATCCCTGAAAAGACCATGCTGATTACGTCACGGGGAACAATTTTGAAATCACCGGAAGTGCCGCAGGTTGTTCAGCAAAGAGTATATTCTCCGCAGATTTTGACCGGGACAAGGCAACGGGCGTAAATTAATCCGCCGCCTCGCTGCTTTCGACAGAAGAGTTTTTTACAACCGTTTTAATGCGGGTGATACGCATGTTGTCTACGCCGATGACCTCATAGGTGCAATATTCGTCTTCAGCTTTGTCGCCGACTTTGGGTTCGCGGCCCAAAAGCCCGAAGACATAGCCGCCGATGGTGCTTTCCTCATGTTCGACTTCCGGCAGGCCCATACATTCAAAGGCATCTTCAATCAGGACTACGCCGTCAAACTCGCAGACAACATCATTGATTTTTTTTATCGGTTCAACATAAGCATCATCATGTTCATCCATGATGTCGCCGACCAGCTCTTCAAGAATATCCTCCATAGAGAGCATGCCCGCCGTTCCGCCGTATTCATCAACGACGATGGCTATGTGCAGGCGCTTCATCATCATCTCATGCAAAATCTCGGAAATGGATTTATTTTCCGGAACGAACAAAATATTGCGGGCAATTTTGGTCAGAATATCACTTTCCGGTTTTTCATTATAATGTTCCAGAATATCGCGAATGTGAATCATGCCGACAATATGGTCTTTGTCTTTATTGCACAGGGGAAAACGCGTGTGGTTGTTGTTTTTAATAAATTCCATGGCCTCGCCCAGGGTATTGTTGATATAGAGGCATTTCATGTCCTGGCGGGGAATCATGATTTCGTGTGCGGCGATTTCGGAAAAATCAATGGCATTCTGAATGATTTCACCTTCGGTATCATCAATAACGCCGCCTTTTTGAGAGGCATCAATAATCAGTTTGATTTCCTCTTCGGAATGGGCATCTTCAATTTCGTTGGTGGGTTTAATGCCGGCCAGGCGCAAAATGGCAAAGGTAACATGGTCAAACACCCAGATGAAAGGTGCAAATACCTGCTTAAAACGATAAAGTGAAGGAGCAATAATCAGGGCATAACGCTCGGTATCCTGAATGGCCAGCGCCTTTGGCACCAGTTCACCCAAAACGACGTGTAGCAAGGTAATAAAAGAAAAGGCAATACCAAAGCTGACGGAGTGAAGCAAAACTTTGTTATCGGCAAACCAATGACCGGCCACATCTTCCAGCAAGCGGGAAACCGCCGGCTCGCCCAGCCAACCGAGCCCCAGGGAAGCCAGGGTGATGCCCAGCTGAATGGCACTGAGATAAGTATTGAGGTGGTCTGTAATTTTTATGGCAATCTGTGCCCGTTTATTACCGCCGTGCGCCAGCTCTTCCAACTTGGTACGACGGATTTTTACAATGGAAAACTCGGAAACTACAAAAAACGCATTGGCAAAGACAAGAAGAAAAACCAAAAACAGGTTGAAAGCATAAATATATACAGGGTTCATGACAATTTTTTAAATTTTACCTCAAAACAATTGAATATTTTTTTATGTTAACGTATTTGTCGTTGTTGTCAACATGATTATGCAGATTACATCTAATTAGTTAACATATCTTTTCCAACCGATTACTTTTTATTATCAATATTTTAATAAAAAATTTTTAAATTGGCTCAGGATAAAAAAATATAAGGATTTACCATGCACGAGCTTCCCAGTTTGATTACGGATCTGGCTTTAATCAGCATTTACGGCGGATTGATTACGCTGTTGTTCAAGAAGCTGAAACAGCCGGTGGTTTTAGGTTATATTCTGGCCGGAATTATCCTCGGGCCGTCGATAGATATTCTGCCATCGGTCAGCGACAGGGAAAATCTGACGGTGTGGGCAGATATCGGGGTTATCTTTTTATTATTCGGGCTGGGGCTGGAATTCAGTTTTAAGAAAATCGTCAATGTCGGCAAAGCGGCAATGATTACTGCCAACGCAAACATCCTGTTTATGTTGTTTCTGGGATATCAGGTCGGGGTGATGCTGGGGTGGAGCACGACAGACAGTTTGTTTTTGGGCGGGATGATTTCAATGTCGTCCACAACAATTATTATCAAGGCTTTTGAAGAGCTTAACCTGAAGGGACAGTCTTTTACCGATTTGGTGTTCGGGGTGCTGGTGATTGAGGATATTGTCGGCATTTTGCTGTTGGTGCTGCTGCCGACGATTTCCGTGGGCAAGAGCGTGGACGGCATTGAGCTGATATTCAGCACACTCAAGCTGGGATTTTTCCTGATTTTGTGGTTTATTACCGGTATTTATCTGATTCCGACTTTTATCAAAAAAATCGCTTATCTGCTGAACGACGAACTGCTGCTTCTGGTGTCGGTGGGGTTGTGTCTGGGAATGGTGCTGCTGGCCGGGAAATTTGGTTTTTCTTCAGCACTCGGCGCCTTTATCATGGGGTCGGTTCTGGCAGAATCCGAATGCGCGGAAAGAATCGAAAAGGTATTAAAGCCGGTGAAAGATTTGTTCGGTGCGGTCTTTTTCGTTTCTGTCGGCATGCTGGTTGATCCGGCAATGTTTGTTACCTATGCCGGGCCGATTATCGCCATTACGCTATTGGTTATTATCGGCAAAGTCGTCTTTTCGGTTTTTGGATTTATGCTTTCGGGAAAACCTTTGGAAACGGCTATCTTATGCGGATTTTCGCTGGCGCAGGTGGGCGAATTTGCTTTTATTATCGCTTCGCTGGGCATGAACCTCGGCGTGTTAAGCGACAGTGTTTATCCGATTATCGTGGCGGTTTCGGTCATTACCACCTTTACGACACCGATGATGATAAAAACAGCCAAACCCTGTTATAATTTTGTGCGGCGGGTAATGCCTCCCCGGGCTGCCGAATTTATCAGCCGGCATACATCGGGACGAAAAACCAGCAATGCCGAAGAAAACCTTTGGAAAGAGCTGTTTAAGAATTATGCTATTAAACTTTCCATGTTGTCGGTGGTTTTGATTGCCATTATCAATATTAACTTTTTTATTGTTCAGGGATTTTTGCTCAATCATCTGGGTGAAAAGCTGAGCCCGCCGCTGACAACGTTGATTACCCTGCTGATGATGGCGCCGTTTTTGAAAAGCCTGCTGGTGCCGAGAGAGAAAGTACGCAAGATTTATGCCACTCTCTGGCAACGAAATCTGCGCAACCGGTTTCCGCTGGTGTTTATTGTCGGGTTCCGGGTGGTGATTATCGCCCTTTACATCATGGTGGTGATTAATCACTTCCTGACTAAAAATATTTATATTACTTACGGAATTGTCGCTTTGGTGCTGTTTGTATTGTACCGGTCTCAGTGGCTATTGAATCAGTACCGAAAGATTGAAGATCAGTTTTTGGGTAATCTGTATAAAAACAGCGGGGAAGAAAAAGAAGATATAACCAAATGAACAACGGGCGGCAGACTGACCGCAGAATTAAACTCAGACAGAAAAAAGCGTTCCCTTTCCGGGAACGCTCTTTTTTCAGTTATCTCTTATCTGATAATTGCCTCAAGTTCCTGAGATAATTTTTTCAGATCTGAGTTTTCATTAAAGCCGATACAACGGATATTGTATCCCTTGTTCCGGAATGCCCGTTCAATGGCCTTCCAATGTTCCACTCCGTGAGTGTTATATAAGATAACCTGCGGAATTTCCGGAAACATGGTTAACATTATCCAGGTGTGGGTTCCGGCAATTCCTATGGAAGCATTCAACCTGGCATACATGTTGTAATATGCCTTATGCTGAACACCTCTGATACCTAAGACTTCCGGATTTTCCGTTAATCCAGGCACATAGAGATTAAACTCACGAGCCAGGTTTTTGACTGTTTCCAGGTCATTTACTTTATGGAAGTGCTGACCAAGAACAAGCCCTTTGGTGCCTTTGAGAAAATCAAAGACAGACAACGGCAGGCTTTGTTGAGCGGCGGTAACCCCGCATTCCCCGTCGGAAATAAGTTTCTGCGGAATAAACAACATATTACAGTCACTCATTCCCGGGTAAGTCGGAAGTCCGGTCGTGTCGGCGGGGGTTAGTTTGCTGGCGGCAAATTTATCCCAAACAGCATCGTCCAGCTTTCCGGACTTTAATTCGCCGATAACATCCCATGCATTTTCCAGATTATCTTTTTCCTCAAAAGGAACTATTGACATCCGGTTATAGAAAAAAGACATATTTTGGAAAATCTTTTGAGCTTCTTCCTCATAGGCTTCTTTCTCATCCTTGTTGGGGACGATAACGACATTCAGGTCAAACGCTTTGGCAAAGTTTACTGCCATAATCTCGTGGCCAAACTGGCTTCTGATAATAACTGTTTTTTTCATTTTAGAATAATTTTAGTTAATAATATCGATTACATATATAGTATTACATTTTTTATCATAAAGTTAAGACAAAATTATTATTTTTTTTGTTTATTTTCGCAAAATTTACAATTAAAAAGTATATAGGACGGAAAGCCATCCAATTTTCGGAGAACTAATCAGAAGAGGAGTATTTTTTGCAAAACATGGCCTGAAACTTGTGCTTTGTGTTTTTTATTTTATTAATCCACCTTAGTGGACTACATTAAAAAATCAAGAAAGATTATTATTGTGTATATGAAAATACGCGAAGCTCAATTGTTTAGCGACGAAGTTGTAGACATCCTTAAAGAAGAAAGGATAAAGCAAGGCGTCAGCCAATATCAGATTGCTCTTGATTGTGAAATCAGCAAGAGCGCATTGAGTTATATTGAAAAACATGAGCGCCGCCCTACCCTTTACAGCCTGGCGATTATTGCCGGTTATCTCGGGGTTAACCTCAGCGACGTCATCAAAAAAGCCGAAAAGAAATATGTAAACCGGGAAGCCGCGCTGCGGCGGGTTTTGCTCAAATAAAAATATCCGCCCGGAAAAATCATCCCCGGACGGATAAAAAAGCATTTTGCCGGTTATAGTTTTTCCAGACGGCGAATCATGAAATATTCACCGATTTCAATTAATCCGTAAAGCAGGATGTAAAGCCCCATCAGGGTGGTGATGGTTATTGCCCCGACCAGCGGATTGCCCAGAATCAGGAAAGCAAACAAAATTCCCAGAATTCCGGCGGCCAGGCTCCAGCTCCAGGATAATCCCTCTTTTTTCAACCGGAAAGACGCCGTCAGCTGAATAACGCCGACAGCCAGGCACCACAAGGCAAAGATGACCGGCAGAGAAGCCGCGGTGATGCCCAGATTGGCTACCATGATTATACCGACCAGAATATCCAGAATGCCGACCAGCAAATACCATCCCGACTGAAAAGAAAACGAAACCGTCAGATAAGCCGCACCGACAATGATAAAGCAAATACCCAGGTAAAGCGCCAAGCCGACCAGACTGGCAACCGGGTTGAACCAAACATAAATGCCGAGCAAGGCCATAACGATACCGGCCAGCAAGTGCCATTTGCTGCCGTTGAGAGAGGTGGATTCAGTCATTGTTTTTCTCCTTATAAAAAAACATGTTCAATATGTATTTAAGCTCTTTGTTACCGGGTTTCAACAATCAAAAACAATGTGCCAGACCAATAAGTGCGGAGCTGTCGTTGCTGACTATACGAACCGGCAGACGACGCAGAGGCGAATCCGCCGGCGTGCCGAGTTCGTAAAAATGTTTGAACGGCGTCTGCCGGAGACGGGACAAAACTTCAGGCCGGGATAAAACGCCGCCGGTCAGATAAATGCCGCCAAAAGGCAAAAGCATACAGGCAATATTGTGAATAAAAGCGCCCAAAAGTTCGCCAAAGATTTCAAATACTTTATAAAAACGTCCGTTTTCAAACTGGGCAGACATAATTTCAGAAGCCGAGCAATTATCATTATATAATAAATTGTATAAACGGGAAATACCGCTGCCGGAAGTCAGGTGATTCCAGGCCAGAGAAGTGTCGGCCTCTAAAATACGGCATAAAATTTCAATATGATCGGGAGAGGCCGGTGAAAAGAACTGACTGCCGCCTTCCGAAGGATAAAAATCATAACGGCCGCGGGCGGAATTATAAATTCCGTAAGCAACGCCCACCTCCGTGCCGATGCTTACGGAAACAATTGTTCCCTGTGCTTCTGAATCTGCCGGATACAAAGGAAAAATATCTTCCCGGCGAAGCCAGGGAATGGCCATGGCATGTGCTATGCCGTCGTTTATAAAAGAAATATCTTTTAAGTTGGTTTCCGCTTTAATTTTTTCGGGATTATATCCCCAATCATTCGATTTTTTAGCAGGCAGACCATTAACAACCGGGGCATTAACCGCCAAAAGCGCCCGACCTCCCCGTAAATTGTTATATTGCATAAAACGCCGCAGGGCTTCACTGATGTTTTCAAATTCAGCCTTGTAATATGTCTGCCGGCAGCAGATGCCGTCTTTTTTATCAACCAGGGCAAAGCGGGCTTTGGTTCCGCCGATGTCTCCAATGATGTTCATGTCTTATTCTCCTTAAATCAGAAATATGTTTTATTCCCGATTTTTCAACAATCGGGTCGAAAATTTACAAAACGGCGAGATTGAAAAACAAAAAAACAAGCCTATATCGGAAAGGTATTAACCTTATGAAAGGAAAACAAAAATGAAAATAACTTCAGCAGTCCTGAGCCTGGCGCTTTTTTCGGCCGCACCGGTTCTGGCCCAAAGCGGCGTCAGCGTGGAAGTCAATGATCCCAATGCTGCCGACGTGGTTATCACCACCGAACAGAGCGGCAGCGGCACTGCAGACAACGGTTCTTCATACAACAACAGCGATATGCAGCCCCTGCCCGGTAATCCGGGAGTTGAAACAGAATCGGTGCAAAGTGCCGAAACCCAGCCGCCGGCAGCCGAAGCTGAAATTACCATAGAAGAAAGCGAAACAATCAGCGTTCCGCAAACATCCGACAGCAACTAAACTTTATTTTCTGTTCTCTTTATTGCAAAAAACCTGTTTCTCCCGAGAGGAACAGGTTTTGTTTTTTATTTTCCGCCGGCGGTTTTGACCAAGGCCGAAGCAATTTCATCGGAAAGACGCGACAGCAGGCGGCTTTGGGCCGCGGCCAGTTCCGCATAGCCGCCGTCTATCGGTTCATGCAGGACCGTACGGCGGGAAACAGACACTTTTTTTCCGGCCTCGGACAGCGTCCACCAGACATCCAAAACCGCCACTTTGTCCCAGGATGCATCCAGACGATTAACCGACAACTGAAGTCTGAAAGTTGATTTTTCGCCGTTATCGGTATCAGCTTTAACCTGAGAGAGAGGAAATGTGGAAGCAAGATTATCAGCCATTATACGCTGAATCATTCCGGAAAGCGGAGCACTCCAGCGGTTAAACTCAGAGATTTCAATTTCCACAGGATTATCGCCGACGGTTACAATCTGGGGCCGGGTCAGGTATTCGGGAATATTTACCTCATTAACCTGCAGCGAAGTTTTGAGTTTATAGCTTTTTGCCGGAGGTTCGCTTATCAGGGTATAAAAAGAAGAATCCGGACTGCGTCCCAAGCAGGAAGCCAGTAATAATACCGAAGCCAGTACAAAAGTTTTTTTCATTATTTTTTCTCCTTTCCCCGCAGCAGTGATTCCGGATGACGTTCCAAATAATCGGTCAAATCACGGAAAGAATCAGCTGCCTTATCTATGCTGAGAGCCGCTTTGTTGACATTGTTCATCATTTGCAGCGAAACTCCCGAATTTTCATCAATAAGATTATTGATGCCGCCGGCGGCCTGGTTCAGACTGTCCAGAAGAGGCGGCAATTCATGATGCAACTCTTTGAAAATTCCCAAAAGGTCGGCCACACCTTCTTTAATCGGCAATTGCGAAAAATCCTGAGAGATTTTGCTGATGGAAGATAAAACGGTGGGAATCTCCAAAATATCGCCGTTATCTTTGATGTTGCGCAGGTTAACGGGAGATTCCGGCTGCATCACTAACTCAATTATCAACTGCCCGGTCAGATAGTTCTGCGTTCCCAGGCGTGCCCGCAGACCTTTATCTATCAACTCGTTCAGCAAATCCTTGCGGCTGTGAAAACTTTTGTCGGACAAAGAACTACGGTATTCGGTCAGCTGAACATAAACCGGCACCCGGAAACTCAGATCGGAAACATTGGTTACCAGCTGGATTTTTGAAACGCGGCCGATTTCAACCCCGTTGAACAAAACCGACGAACCGACGCTTAATCCCCGGATGGATTCATCAAAATACATAACCAGCGTGTTGTTGCTGTCTGTAAAAAAGCGATTTTTCAAAAACAGGCCCACAATTCCCAGAAAAAGAACCATTCCGCTAATCATGAACAAACCTATCATTTTGGTATTGGGTTGTTTTGCCATTATTTTTTTGCTCCTCTTGTCAAAAAGCGGCGAACCACGTCATTGGGCGGATTGCGCAGCAAATCTCCGGGTTTTCCCCGCCCCATAATGCTTTTGGTATCACCATCAAGAAAAATAGAATCGGTTCCGATATTAAAAATAGATGCCAGTTCATGGCTGACAATGACAAAAGTCGTCCCCAGACTATGATTCAAATCAAGAATCAGGTCATCAAGCAGGCGGGAACTGACCGGGTCAAGTCCGGCAGAAGGTTCGTCGCAATACAGAATTTCGGGATCAAGTGCCAAAGCCCGGGCCAGGCCGGCGCGTTTGCACATGCCGCCGCTGATTTCGGAGGGATAAAAATCTTCAAAACCGGCCAGTCCGACCAAAGCCAGCTTAAGCGATGTCAGTTCTTTTATCAAGCCGGGAGAATAATCCGTGTATTGCTGCAAAGGCAGGGCAACATTTTCGCTCAGAGTCATGGAACTGAATAAGGCGCCGCTTTGATATAAAATGCCGCAATTTTGCATGATTTTGTGACGCATTTTTTCGCCGGCTTTCGAAAAATTGGCGCCGTCAATTGAAATTTTTCCGGAAAGCGGCGGAATCAGCCCGGTCAAGACATGAAGCAAAGTGCTTTTGCCGCAACCGGAGCCGCCCATAATGAAAAAAATCTCACCGCGGCTGACCGAAAAAGAAATATCTTTCATCAGGACATAATCGCCATAGCCGATGCTTAAATTACTGACGCTGATTAAAGGGGCTTCTTTGCTCACAGTTCCATCCCCTCAAAAATTATGGTCAGAAAACCGGTGACGACAATCATCCAGACAATGGATGAGACAACGGCTTTGGTTGTGGCCACACCGACGCTGTCGGCATCACGCCCGCAATATACACCGTAATAACAACCGCAGACCGAAATGACAAAGCCATAAATGAAACCATGGAAAATACCGATTAGGAAGTTGCCCAGGTGAAAAGAATTGAGCGAATACTGCATATATTCGGACAAGGGAATGCCAAGCATGACCACCCCGACCAAACTGCCGCCGAGCATGCCCATAAAATCAGACAGCATAGTCAGCAGCGGCATGGTGATAATCAGGCTGCCGATGCGGGGCAGAACCAGAAAATCACCAACGGGAATACCCATGGTTTTAAGAGCGTCGATTTCTTCATTAACCTGCATGGAACCGATGGTGGCGGCATAAGAGGCTCCGGTGCGTCCGGCCATGATGATGCCGGCCATGATGGCGCCCATAATGCGGGTCATGGCTATGGTGACAAGGCTGGAAACATAAATTTCGACACCAAAAATACGGAGCTGAATGGCGCCGACAAAAGCCAAAATCAGTCCGACCATAAAGCTTACCAGAGAAACGATGCCGACGGCCTTGTAACTGCAATCTTCCAAAGCAAACAAAAAATCAACCCCGCGCATTACCGCCCGGCCGGCAAACAAACGGAACAGAGATTTTAAGGACAGGCCGATAAAATGCAAACCACGGGTAATACCCTGCCAAGAAACACAGCCCCATTCGCCCAGGCGTTCAACCGGCGGCAGTTTTTCTTTCCGGGAGGTTACGGGATTGCGGCGGACACTGAAAGACAAATCAAGCAAACTGCGCAGATTTTCGGGCAGGGATGCCTTATCCACGGGAATATTCCGGGTCCGGGCCGAATTTATAAGGGAAAACAAAACAACAACCAGGGTTGAATCCCAGCGCCCCAATCCGCCCGAATCGAATTTCAGGCGTTTGGGCGAATTTTCTTCCAGCGCCGCCAACATTTTTTCCTGTACGGTATCCGAGTCATAGCGGATAAAATTTCCGGACAGGCTGACGGTCATTACGGAATCAGTTATTTTATATCCAAGCTGCATGACTGCCTTGCTGATAAATTGTATTTTCAACTAATATAGCCAGCCTGCGGGATAATTCAATAATCCCCAAAAAATTCAGTGGATAGTTTATATTGTATTTTGCGCTTGTTTTTAGACAAAAAATATTTTATAATTGTCGCTGAGGAAGGTTGCCATGAAACTGATAAAAATCGAAGACGAATATTTTGTTTTGAAAGACAGCGCCGCGCTTACGGATGAAGAGATAAAAAAGCTGCAGTCGCTCAGAAAACCCGATGTCAGAACTTTGATGGGGCGGGAATATGACGCTATTGATGCAGCGGCCAGCCGGGAACTGAGAAAAGAACTGAAAAACAAGGAACCTAAGGAACCTTCGACGCAGCCCTATAAAAACGAAGCCGCCGATAATAAAGCTTATCTTCTTGAGTTAAAAAAGCTTGCGCAAAAACTGGGGGTGCAGTTTGTTTTTGCCGATTATAAAATAAGTGACAATGAAATTCCGGCCGATTTGCGGAAAAGCGGCGTGCAGATTAAAAAAGTGAGCGAAATTTATCTGGTTAAATATGACGATGAAGCGAAAGAATGTTATTTTACCGATGAAAAAGGCAACCGGACGAAGCATGACAATACCCGGGCAACCAGAGATTCATCCGGCGTGACGCTGGTGGACAAAGCTTACGGCTTTGATAAAGAATCCATGGATATTATCCGCAATGTTTATAACCGGCTCAAGTCTATAAAAAATAAGGACAAACTGAATGAAGCCATTAATAAACTTCCGCCCAAAGAGTTTGCACTATTCGGAACATACAGCCGTTATAAGCAGGATTATGCCGGCGCCAAGCAAAAACATTATTCGCTGGCGCATGAACTGCAGCATGAGAAATATGTCAGAAAGAAGGCGGCGGCCGGACAAGCCCCGCTGTCAATGGAAGAACGCTATCTGCTGCTGGAACATGACGAAAAAGCGGCTCATCTGGCCGAAGCCATGTTGGCAATCAAGCTTTATCTGAAAGGGAAAATCGGCCTCAACGATTTTCCGGAAAAATGCAGGTGGCTGATTAGAGATATAAAAAAACTTTCGCCCAATGAGCAGAAAATAAAGTTGCGGGATATGGATTATATTGTCAACGGCGTTCTCAAAAACTGGGACAGGTCTACGGCTTCGGCCTACCGGGGTAAGGATAAACAAAATGATGTCCGCCTGATTAACGAGGCCTGGGATACCGGTGTCCTGCAGGTAAAGGACAATCCCGAGGAATATAAAAGACAGCGCAGCCTGATGTACAGCATGGCGGTGTATAATCCGGTGAGCGGCAAAGACGAGATTGTCGATTTGTCACAATTTATCAATCCCGATGCTTATATTCGCGATAAACAAAAAAAGGGATGCATTGCCCAGGCAAATCAAATTATTGCCAAAAGAAAGGGAAGACTTAAAGGGCTCACGCCGGAACTTATAGAGCGAATCGAAAAAGGTACTTTGCCGGCTTTTTATGACGCCCGACCTGCTTCGCAGGCAAAGGAAAAAAATGCCCCCTCCCCTCAAAAAAGAATAATTATGGAGCAGGAAATAGAATCTGCGCCCGAAAACGGCGACACTTCCGCCCCTGCTGCCGGACAGGATTTTAAGGAAGTTTATCGCAAATTTTATAAAAAGCAGGCGGCAAAAGAAAAATCCCGTTATGAAGAAAACGAACAAAGCCGTAATTATGAAGGAAAACTGATACGGAAATCAGGAGAAGAACTGAGCATTACCGCAACTCCGGACAGCCATGTGTCTCTGGCAGCAAAAGACAAAAACAACAAAGCCAAAATCCCCGATTATGAGGATTTTAACGACCTGGTGCGGCTGGCCGCGCAAGAAGGCAAGAAAATCAGCTTCGGCAATATCAAAACACCGGAATACAAAGCCAGACTGCTGCTTGCCTGTCTGGAAAATAACGTCGAAATCAAAAAGCTTCCGGATTTTGACGAGTTACAGGGCCTTGAAGAAGAGACCCGCAAACGTCTTTCGGCACAAAAAGTGAAGCTGCTGCGCCGGACGATTGCCGAAAAAGAAAAAACCGGCATTTACGGAGGGCTGAACGATAGGCAAAAAAACGAGCATGAGCGAGCCGAGCAAGCACGCGAAATTATCCGCAAGGCCCGCAAAGAGAATAAAATCCTTAATAATCCGCAATATGAAGCCGCCCGCCAGATTATAAAAAACCGGCAACGTTAAAAAGTTTTATTGCCTTCTCCGTCAGAATGGTTATTATGCCGGAAGGAGAAATTGCATGACACAACTGGATATTTCAAAACTCAGGGCTGTTTTGTTTGACTGGGACAATACTTTGGCGGAAAGCCGCAGCTCTTTGGTGATTGCCGTTAACCGGGTCTTAAAAGAATATCATCTGCCGGAATGGGAGATTTCCAAACAAAAAAGAGATACGAATCTGTCTTTTAAAGACAACTTTCCGCGGATTTTCGGGGATAAAGCATATGAAGCTTATGAAAGATACCGGGAAATTTATAAAAGTATCGCGGCCTCCCGCATTACCGCTTTTCCCTCAGCCAAGGAAGTTATTGAGTTTTTCAAAAGTCGCGGCATCATTTTAATGATTGTCACCAACAAAGAGCGCTGCCTGTTGGAATATGAGCTGCCGCTGTTGTATAAAAAGGAAGATTTTGCCAAGATTGTCTGTGGGCATGAGGCACCGAGGGATAAGCCTCACGGCGACCAGGCACTGTTTGCCCTGAAGGGCTTTATCAACCGGGAAGAAATTTCTCCGGAAACTGTCTGGATTGTCGGAGACAGTCCGCAAGACAGTAATTCCGCTTTGGAAATAAACGCTTTGCCGATACGAATTAACCGGTCTATCTGGGGAGACGAAGGGCAGAGGGAGGATAAAATTGTTTATTTTTCAGGGTTTCCCGAGTTTTTAAGTGCTTTGAAATTAGCGAAAAATTAAGCAGTACCCGGTATTATGACGACAGTTTGGAATTTAAGTAAAGATACAACGGGGCATGAGCATTAAGCAATATATCGATTTTTCGCGTTTATTCCGATATTTTATTATCGGAGGGGTGATTATTGCCCTGCTGATTATCAATTATCGCAGTCTGAGCCGGCATATGGACTCAAACAGTCGTTTTCTGACTGCTTATACCATTCCCGATGATTTTATCGAACGCACCCGACCCAAAGTGACGGCGGCCCGTTTTTATAACGACCGGCCGGACCGTCTCCGCCGGCAGGCATTGCCGCGTCCGGATATTTTCGTCATTCCGCCGTCGGGAGAATATACGCCGGTGGTGACGCTTAAGGCTTTGCAAATGCTGAAAGCTTATGTTCCGGAAATAAAAAAAATCATCTGGGTCGATTTTTTGCCGGAAGGACTTTTTGACGGGGCCATGGTTGCACAAGGGCAGCGCTTCGGCGGAATAAAGATTGCCGATGAAGCGGCCCGCGGATGGAACGGGTTGCCGCCGGCGCCAAAGCATCTGACGGCAAAAGCACAAAAAAACGTGAATCTGGAGGTTTTTAAGAAAGAACTTCCCGATGCCGGGATTATTCCGATTTTGTACGGCAACATCAGCGGGGAAAAGCTTGCCCGAAAGCTGGCGCCTTATGTTGAGAAACAGGATAATATCATCGTGTTTTCGGCAGATCTGGCGGCATACCGGAATGCGGAAAAAAGTGATGTTTCCGTTTACGGCCTGAGCGGTTTGGATGCCGCGCTTATTCTGGCCCGGCAATATAATCTTACGCCGGATGTGACGGATTTGGTCAAAGCCGGCAGTCTTAACGACAATCTGGATTATGAAATTCTGACTTCCGAAAATGCCGGAGAGACGGAAAAAACTCCGGTTTTGGAACAACAACGCAAGGCGCTGGAAGATGTGCGCAAGGTTTACGGACAGGAGCTTATCCGGGCGGCGGAAAATGCCCTGGCCCGAGCCATTGAGAAAAAAAAGCGCTATACTCCCTCCCGGCAGGAATATTCCGACACGTTGTTTGACCGGGGAGCCGTTTTTGTTAACATCAGCCGGGAGGGCGGCCCCGGGATATTGAAAGGCTCGCTGAACCGCCAGCGGGGCACGGTTTTTAATCTGGCGGACAGTGTTTTTGCGGCAACCGCGGAAAACAAAGATTTTGCAGATATAACTACGGATGATTTACCTGATTTCGAGATAAAAATCGAGCTTCTGACCGGCTTTATGCCCGTTTCTTATGAAAACGAGGCCGATTTGCTTGACAAGCTGCAGCCGGGCATTGACGGCATTATTATCCGCTCCGGCGACAGGCAGGCGCTGCTGCTGCCTTCGGAATGGAAGGATTATGAGGACAAACAGGCTTTTCTTAACAGTCTGAAACTGAAAGCCGGGCTTAATCCGGGATATTGGTCAAACAAAATAAAAGTGTATCGTTTTTATACAGTGGAGATAGAAAAGAAATGAAAATCAACGGTTACGAAATTGCTTTGTCGGAAGAAGAACTGGACAAGATTATCAATGAGCAAACCATCCGGATTGAACTGATTGACAAGAATTTTGAGGGGTATCAGAAGCTGAGCGAGGGCGACAAGAAAGCTTTGCAATATCTGGTTAATGCCGGAAAAATCATCAACGACGTGTCGCAGGAACAAGACCACCGGCTGAACCGGGAATTGCGCAAGGGACTGGAAGAGGCGGCCAAAACTTCATCCTGGGCGGCAAAAGCCTTAAAACTGTTTCATTTTATGAACGGGGTGGAAGGCAGCAACGGCATTGACAAGAAGCATGTGGAAATTTTCAAAGACGTGCACGGCGCCAAAGGAAGAAACTTTTATCCGGAAGATTTGAGCGTTGAGGAATTTCACCGGATTATAAAAAAGATGCTGCTGGAGGGCAAAGACGACGAAGTCAGAAAAATTCTGAGCGTCAGAACCATGGTGCGGCGCGCCGGGGATGAGCTTAAGGCGATTGACTATACCGAATATTTTGCAAAAGAATTTTCCGAGATTGCCAATCAGCTGGAGCTGGCGGCTCATTATACCGACGATGCCCTGCTGAAAGAATATCTGGGCTGGCAGGCGCAGGCATTGCTGCAAAACAACGAGGATATGGATATGCTGGCAGACAAGCATTGGGCCATGATGCAGGACACGCCGCTGGAATTTACGCTCAGCCGCGAAAATTATGACGACGCGATGAGCGGAACCCTGTGCGAAAACAAGGAACTGGCCGAAATGCTGGCCGAACGAGGCATTGAGGTTATGGCCAAGGACATGCTCGGCGTGCGGGTGGGAATCGTTAACAAGGAAGGCACGTCCCTGCTGCTGCGCTTTAAGGACGAGATGAAAAAGCTGGCAAAGCTGATGCCTTATGCCGATCAGTATGAACAAAACGTGGCGCACGGCGACGAAATCAAACAAACCATGGTTGACGTTGACCTGGCGGCACTGTGCGGTGATTATGCCCAATGCCGCGGGGCGATTACCACGGCGCAAAACCTGCCCAATAACGACAAGTTGTCGATAAAGACCGGCGGCGGGCGGCGCAATGTTTATCACCGGCAGGTACGGATGAGCCGGGACAAAAAGCGGGACGCGGCTCTGCTGGAAGCTTTAGTGCGGCCGGATTTTCACAAATATTTTAATCCGGAAGCGGAACATATTTTTGTTATCGGACATGAAAACGGGCATTCCCTGGGCCCGGACAGCAGCTATCAAAATGCCCTCGGCCTGCACAAACACACGATTGAGGAAAACAAAGCCGACGTGGTTTCCATCACCTTTATGCCGGAATATGTCAAAGCGGGGATTATCAGCGAACAAACCCTGAAAGAGGTTTACGTGACCTGGATTATCCGCCTGCTGCTGAAAGCAAAGTCGGACGAACCGCACCGGGTGGGCGATTTGATTCATTTTAACTTTTTGCTGGAACACCACGCCATTGAATTTGATGCCGACCGCAAACTGGTGATTCACTTTGAGCGGTTGCCGGAGGTTATGCATAAAATTCTGGAAGAGACGATTGAAATTCAGCTGTCCAAATCTCCGGAAAAAGCCAAGACCTTCATTGACAAATATACTTCATGGGGTGAAATTCACGAACATATCGCCGGAGTTCACAAAAAGCTCGGGCTCAAGCCTTATAAAGAAATCAGGATGCACTTCTAAACGGTACCGTTTTTGTGCGGAACAAACATAAAGCAATCTTGCGGGACGAATCGGGCATCAGCGGCGGCGCCTGTTAATATTTTTTATGTTTTTTCTTGATTTGAAGAAAAAATGGCGCCACAATCAGGTTAGTATTTTAACAACCTGAGGATTGCGATGTTGAAAAAACTGATTTCCGGTGAGTTGAGCCTCGGCGACACTTTTTGGAAGTTTGGCATTTTGGGAATGATTGTCGTGGTTTTCGTGGTGCGGCTGTTTGCGGCGCTGCTGGCTTCAAAGTTGTCAAATATCAGTCTGTGGGTTTATTATACGCAATATTTCAAGCCCCTGCACATGAACAGCGGCATTTTGATTTTGACGGTTTGTTATCTGGTGTCGCTGGCGGTGTTTATCTGGTATGCGGTTATGACGCTTTCGGGAACATGGAAAAGCTCGTCAAAATATGATAAAAGCATCTGGCTGCGCCATGTGTCCCGCTGGGTTATGGCAGGGTGGATTCTGCTTTGCGGCAATTTTGTTTTTTAAGGATAAAAGAAATGAAAAAATTAGTTTTGGGTCTTTGTCTGCTGTTGCTTTCCGGGTGTGTTCTGGTGGGTGATTTTCCGGAAAACCGCGAACGCCTGCACGAATACGGGCATGACGAGGATTATTGCCACAAAAATCCGGGGCGCTGTTACAACGGTATTCCCTGGTAAGCGGCAGGTGTTTATATAAAGAAGAAAGACTTTGGTTTTTCTTCTTTTTTTGTTTCCGGTTAATAAAAAATTATTAAAATTCTGTTACATTGATAAAAACGAATAGACAAAACTTAGAATTTGTGATATATTGTCTATATATTCACAAAAAAACTGAAAAGGACGTTTTACAATGGCTGATAATGATGATGTATTTGTTTCCGAAATTAGGGGCTGGATTGAAAAATGGGAATTTACTGAGGAGGACGTTAACAGAGTAATTGAGGTGGTCAATAAGCTGCCAACTCCCGAGGAAAAAAGGAAGTATATCGTAGAAAGCGAAGCAGAAGCCAGAAAAAATGGCTTAAAGCCAAAATACCAAGAAGTTCCGACGCCTGAATTTACAAAATTCTTAGAGAGTCAAAATATGACAGCTCAAGATTTCATAGATGCTTCGCAAGAAAAACAGGAACAATTAATATCTTCATTCGGCGAACACTCCCCAAAAATAAGCGCACTAAAGAAAGCCACAGAGACTAAAGTTAGTGATCACCAAGAAGAAGATACAAACTCCTCCCAAAATTCAGACTGGAAAGAAATGCGGCGGAAGGCATGGAAAGAGTATGCCGATACCAATAAACAGCCTTTTGAAGAAATCAGCAAAGCCGAAGATGCCGACTTGTCAATGAAAGTCGGAGACACGCCAATCCATTATCAGGATAAAAGTCATCTGACCATGGGCAACGGCGAATATGAAAAATTTGTCAAAGCCGTTCAGATTGAAAAAGCCGCCAAGACAGATATTATCAATTTCGGCAATATTCAGAGTGAAGAATATAAACAAAAACTGGCTGCCGCGTGTATCCAAGAGGGCATGCTGATGAAGAACGGGCCGAAATCAATTAATCTTGATTTGGAATGCTTTAAGGGCCTTAATCCCGAGGTGAAAGCCAAAATTGAGGAATATAACCGGACTCAAGCAGCCAAAGAAGCTGCAAAATCCCAAGAGAAGCCGCAGGAAAAGACGGAAACTGGTAATTCTAACAAGGAAAACCAGACAAAAAGCGGAGAGGAAAATCAGACAGATGCACCGAACCCGACTAATGATGGTCAGGGGGCAGAGACCGGTACTTCTGGAGCTTCAGCTGGTTCGGAAAAACAAGATGAACAAAAGCCAAACTATGAGGAGATATTTAAGAAGAAAGTAGAAGATTTGAAAAAAGAGAAAGAGAAAAATCCAGATTATAAACTGGACATGAGTCAGATTGAAAATACGGCCGATAGAGTTATCGCTTTTGCGGCGGCCAGAACAGCCGGTGTTAAAATAGACAAGTTGGAGCTACAAGACTCTCTCCGCGGCAATGATGCTTCCACAAGAGAAGAAGCAGACAAAATCATTGATGATGTAAAAAAAGGCTTGCCCAAGGGAGCTCAGAATTCCGTAAAAGCGCATGAGGAAGTTGCGGCTGGATACAGAAGGCTGGAAGTAAAGAAGCAATCGAACAATGAACAGAAGGGTACAAGTAAAGACTCACAAGACCCAAAGACACCCCAAAAGAAGAACGACTCAAAAACATCTGGCACACTGACTGTAGAACAAGTTATCAAGGGGCAAGGCAACAGCTATTAAAAGCTTCTTGTGTATGGAAACAGCGGGGAAAACTCCGCTGTTTTTTTTGAGGCGGGGCGATAAATTAACTTTTTCTTTACATTTTACAAAAATTCGGAAAATTTTCAAAATTTTGCTAAAATAGACTTGCAATTTATATTCTTTTGTGTTATATTGCCCACAGTTAAACCCAGAAAGTTTTTTTAGGAGTGATAAAAATGGAACCTATTGAGGCTGTTAAGCTGGCGGTTTCGGACAAAGATGCGAGCTTTGCCGAGCTGCGGGAAGCGGCCAAGCTCTTGCGGAGAGACACCAGCGAAGGGCTTCGGCTGAAGAAGAAAGCCAGAAAGAAATTAAGCAAGGTGCAGGAAAACCTTGGACAAATGGATTTGTCCGAGAGCGAGGCCGCATTTTTTGTTGCCAGAGAGTTTACCTCGCCGGAAGAGCGCAATACCGAAGAATTTAAAAAGCTGGTTAATGTGTTGGAAAAACATATTGCCGAGTTGAAGACCGCAGAAAAAACAAAGGCAGAAAAGGAAAAGGGCAAAGAAAAGGACGCTGATTTGCAAAATAAAAGCAAAACGGCGGACAATCTGATTGTTTCCGATATGCCGCAGGAAGAGGTCCGCAGCAAAAAAGAAAACGATCAGAAGGACAAGGCTTTTCCCAATCAGGAACAATATGAGCATCCGATTGCCACAAATGACGCCATCAGCAAAAAGCAGGTTAATGCAAATTTTGAGACGATTTCAAAATTTGACGCCAAAATCAACCCGCTGAGCGAAGATGACAAATATTTTGAAGAAAGCCGCAACGGGCTGGATATGATGAACGTGGTCGATGACAACGGCAACAGCGTTGACATGAAACCGGAAATCGTTGAAAACGCCAAGCTGAAAACCATGTCGGATTTGCTGAGCACGGAAAAGGACATTACCGAAGACGACTATCGCAGCCAGCTGAAAAACAATATCGACCTCAGCGCGTTTACCATTCTGAACGTCGACCGCGCCAATGAGCTGGCTCAGAACAACGGCAAAGGTATGCGCCAGAGCTTCAGCAAAATGATTGACGACTATACGGCCGGCGGAAAGAAAAATAAAGTTAACGTCAGCCTGGACAGCGCCATCAGCGTTATTACCGATTCAAACCAGCAGATTGACAAGTTTACCGGAAAAATCGAAAAACAATTCGGTGATATTCCGGTCGTTAAAAACATCCGCAGCCGGTTGAACCGTCTGGATAACCGCATGAGCGGCAAATATGGCAAAAAATATGAAGTTACCCGCGATGTGGTTAAAGGAACAGCCGGATTTATTACGGATCTGGGGCTGGTTGCCCTGGCCGGAGCCGCCGGCCCGGTCGGACTGGGAATTTATTCGCTGTATACGTTTAAGAAACATGTCGTTCCCTTCCTTGACAGATATCAAAAAGCCAAGGAAGCCACAGGCATCAGCTTTAAGAACTACAGCAAAGAAAACAAAAAAGAAGCAACCCTTGCCGGATTGTATACGGTTTCGTCCGCGGCGACGATGGGGATTGCCGGATTTGTCGGCGCTTATAACGCAACAACTCATGCCGGCGCGACATTTGCCGATGCAGTTACCAAATATGCCGGCGGAGCAAAAATTGCAGCCGGACTGGGTGCCGTTACCCTGAAACAGGGCAGCGATGTCAAGGCGGCAATCGACCGTAACGAAAATGTCGGCAAGGCTGTCGGCAAAATGGCGCTGGCTATCGGAACCTTTGTGTTGCTGGCCGAGGCCCGCGACAGTTATGACCTGATTGCTCACGGCAGCAATGAAAACACCGGGGTTATCAATAACAATTACAATATCTATATTGATAATTGCTGCAACGAAAATCCGGATTGTGACTGCAATGACAAGCCCGAGCCGGTTAAACCGAGACCGGTGATTACGAAACCGGAACCGGTTGTCGTACCGCCTGAGCCGGTCGTCGTTCCTGAGCCGGAGCCCGAGCCGCAACCCGAACCTGTTCCTGATTTCGGGCCGTTTGAACCTGTGGGAATACCTGTTCCGGCAATGGAAATGCCGACACATCTGGATCCTATTCCGGTTAATGCTCCCGAACATGAGGTTTTGGACAACGGCGTCCGCCACTATGACGGAGATATTACCGACCAGCTGGTGGCTGATGCCAATAACGGACGCGTCCTGTGCGACGGACTGTTTTATGACCAGCCGGCCTCCAACAGCGCCGATCTGGACGAAAGAGCCCTGGCGCTTAAGGATCATGCCGCCGGCGTGGCAACATGTGATACTCCGGAACCGGTTTATACGCCGAAAGACGGGGTCCGCCATTTTGACAATATCTATCAGCAGATTTTGGCAGACCGGGCGGCAGCCAAAAACATGGGTTAAAATTCTGAACCTTTTAAACTCGCCATATCACTCCGGGTTTAAGCTGAAGCAGCGGTACGATAAATACCGCTGCTTTTGTTTGCAGATAAAAAGCCCGCAAATTTCCGGTGGTTTGCAGGCTTGGGATAGTTTACGGGGATGAAAATTTGTGTTGGCAGGGGTTTTCTTCCGACAAAAAAAGCGCCCGTAAAACGGACGCTTCAGGAGGAAAGATTTATGATTAAAAGACGTAGCGGGCACCAAGATAAAACTCATGAGCACGGACGGAAGCATGTTCAATATCACCCATGTGCCAAAAACGATAACCAAGGTCAACGTTGATGCGGGTGGTGACCTGAGCCGACAAACCGCCGCCGAGAGCCCAAGTGAAGTTGTTTTCACTGTAATGAGTTTTCTGAGTTGTACCTGCGCTTACAAAACGTCCGTTCAAATCAATATTGGTCATACCGATACCGGCCATCAGGTAAGGCGTGAACATGGTGTAAGGAGAAAGATCAAGGTAAACGTTCCACATGTAAGAATCTGATTCTACTTCAGCTTTGCTGGAACTGCTGATTTTGTTTTCTGTTTTTTCGCGCCAGGTATATTCCAACTCGGTACGCAGGTAACCATAACGATAACCAAGAGCAATACCGGCAATCAGGCTGTTGTCGTCAACATCGTAACGATCACCGAGATTTTCGCTGTTATCGCCGATATTATGATTAATCAGACCGCCGCGGACGCCCACATACAAACCGTCGCAACCGGCAAAAGCATTTCCGGACAAGCCCAGGACTAAAACGGCTGCCGATATGCCTGTTAAAAATTTGCTTTTCATAAATCTCTCCTTAAAAGAACCATGAGTCACACACTGCTCACAAACAATTTTGTCAATTCTTAACATATTTTTGCGAAATATGCAAGAACTTTCTAAAATTTATTTTAGCTTAACAGGCAATTATTAAAATGAAATTAATGAAAAATATTAAATTCAACCGGAAAATGAATTTACCAGGGAACCGGCCAACATGTACCAGCCGTCTATCAGGACAAAGAAAATCACCTTAAACGGCAGAGCCAGCACCGTGGGCGGCAGCATCATCATACCCATGGACATTAAAACCGAGGCAATGACCATATCAATTATCAGAAACGGAATGAAAATCAGAAAGCCGATTTCAAAAGCCCGGCGCAGTTCGCTTATCATAAAAGCAGGAACAACGATTTTGAGCGGGGTTTCGGCAACGCTTTCCGCCGGCTTTTCCTTGGCCAGGTCAGTGAAAAGAAGCAGGTCTTTTTCACGGGTGTTTTTGACCATAAATTCTTTCAACGGGGCGACAGCCTTTTCCAGGCCTTCGGAAATCTCGATTTTTTCCTCATACATCGGCTTAATGCCCTCTTCCCATGATTTTTGCAAAACCGGCGACATAATAAACAAAGTCAGAAACAAAGCCAGAGAAACCAAAACCATGTTCGGCGGGGTGGACTGGGTGGCCAGAGCGCTGCGGGTGATTGACAAGACCACGACAATGCGGGTGAACGAAGTCATCATGACCAGAATGCTTGGCGCAACGGACAAAACCGTGATCATCAGGATGACATTAAAAATGCGGGCGGTGGCGGAGCCGGTGACCGGTTCCTGCATGTTCAGGCTCATGGTCTGGGCGCTGGCGACACCGGCGGCGGCCAGCCAGACTATTGCCGCAACAATTAACAGATAACCGATTTTTTTAATCATTTTTTTTGGCCTCAACAGTCGTCTTTTCCATATCCAGCAGCACCGCCCGGCGATTGCCGCAAAACAGCAAAAATTCTTTATCGTCCTTTTTGACCAGCAACAGAGAATTGCCGGCGTCAATTTTTTGATTTTCAATAATCCGGAGCCGGCGGCCTTCCTGCAAATTGCGAAACACCTTGCAGCCGGGCGCTTTGGTCTGCACATATTTAATCATCCATAAGGTAAGCAGCAGCAAACCAAGTACAAATAACAATGCCAAAATCGATTGCAGAATTATTCCCATGTCCGTCTTCACCGGTTAAATACCAAAAACTCCGAGAGAAAAGCTTCCCGGTTTTATTGTTCTAACATGTTGCCAATTAATTTTCAATATGTTAAGCTCCGGCCTATGAATAAAGTTGTAAACATAAGCGGCGAACGGGAAAACAACGGCTTGTCGCCTCTGGGGGGAACCTTGCGGCCCATGGCTCAAAAGCTGTTGGGCAAAAAGGGTTTCGTTACGGCAGACATTCTGACCGGATGGGACAGGATTGTCGGCAAAGAGCTCGCCGAATATACGTTTCCGCAGAGGATAGACTTTCCCCGCGGCGAAAAAAACAACGGGATTTTGCATCTCTGTGTGCCCGGCGGGGCTTTTGCCCTTGAAATCAAACACCGTGAAAAATACATTATTGATAAAATCAACACTTATTTCGGATATAATGCCGTTTCGGGGCTGCGTATCATGCAAAACCTGACTTTCACGCCGAAAAAAGAATCTCCGGCAGCCCAAAAAGAAAAAAAACTTCCGCCCGAAACCGAAAAACATATTGAAAACTTGGCGGCGTCTATCGACAATCCAAAATTAAAGAATATAATTATTAAGCTGGGAAGAGATATTTATAAACAACATTTGAACGAGACTGAAAAATGAAATTCGATGAAATTATCCGTAAAATAAGTTCTGCCGTTGCCGCGGTGGCGGTATATCTGATTGCTGCCGGGTTTTATCTGGGGGCCAAAGGGTTTGGTTTTGACGCAAACGGCAACCTGACTTTGATTAAGCCGGCGGCAGCCGCCGAAACATCACACGAACTGGATCCTAACGTCGTCATCCCCGGCGGGCGGTCGCTGGGGTCAATGTCGGCGCCGGTGGTCATTTACGAATACTCATCGCTCGGGTGTTATCACTGTGCCGGTTTTCACGAAGAAACCCTGCCCCGGCTGAAAAAAGAATATATTGACAAGGGATTGGTCAGGCTGGTTTTTTCTTCTTTTCCGCTGGACAAAGGCTCGCTGAAAGCGGCAATGCTGGCTTCGTGCGCTCCTTCAGGCAAATATTTTGATTTTATCAACCTGCTGTTTCAAAAGCAAAGAGAATGGGGGCTGGCGCTGAATACGGAAAAGACACTGGCCAAATATGCCAAACTTTACGGTATCAGCGAAGAAAAGGCTTTCGCCTGCATGAATGATAAAAAACTGGCCCAGGAACTGGTTGACCGGAGGCAAAGAGCCATACGCACCATCAATATTCAGGGAACGCCGACGTTTGTTATCGCCAACAGGAATTCCCGCGAGGTGGTTTACGGGGAACTGGACTTTGACGAGATTAAGCCGCTTATTGATAAAAAACTGTAAGACGTCTCCGTTTTTTTAATAAGTCGGTAATACTTTTTGTTTATATTAGGAGCCAAATGAAAAAGATACCTGAAGACATACAGGAACTGGATAAGAAAATAAAAATGCTCCGCCGGCGCGAGAAAAAAAAGCAAACGGCCGTCAGCAGCAACGAGTATTCTTATGCCGCTCATACCGGCTTCAGGATAGCTACCGAACTGGTATCGGGCGTAATCGTGGGGGCGGCCGTGGGCTGGTTTCTGGATCAGATGCTGAACAGCTCGCCTTTATTGCTTATCGTCTTTATTATGTTCGGAGGAGCGGCCGGTTTTCTTAACGTCTACAGGCTGGTTAAAGAAAAGGAAAAATCAGAGGAGTAAAAGCTGTGGCGAATCCGATGGAACAGTTTGAAATTAAACCGCTGGCAAATTTTGAGCTTGGCGGGGTGGATATTTCGTTCACAAATTCGGCGCTTTGCATGGTTATTGCGGTGGTTGTTTCCACGCTGTTGCTGGGATTTTGCCTGAGACGGCGCAGTATTATTCCCACACCGGCCCAATGTATTCCGGAAGCTTTGTATCTGTTTATTCACAACCTTTTGGAAGAAAATGTCGGCCGGGAAGGTTTGAAGTATTTTTCATTTATATTTTCGGTATTTTTGTTTGTTTTGTTCGGAAATCTTATCGGGTTGTTTCCGTACGCATTTACATTTACCTCACATCTGGCAGCCGTGGGCGGTTTGTCGCTGACGGCATTGCTGTTTAATATCTGTGTGGGAATAAAGCGGCGGAAATTCGGCTATCTGCGGACTTTTTTGCCCAAAGGTATTCCTCTGGCGCTGGCTCCGCTGATTATTCCGATTGAAACAATTTCTTTTCTTTCCAAGCCTTTCAGCCTGACAGTCCGTTTGGTGGCAAATATGACGGTCGGCCATATTATGCTGAAAATCATTGCCGGTTTTATTACCACGCTGGGGGTTTTGGGAATTGTGCCTTTTCTGTTTGATGCCGGAATCATTGTCTTTGAAATGTTCATTGCCATGCTTCAGGCATTTATCTATACGGTTTTAAGCTGCATTTATCTGGGAGATGCTCTGCACGAACACTGATAAATCGGCCTGAATGCCGTTTGGGCAAATAATTATTATAAATTGGGTTTAACTAACATAAAGGAAACGAAAAATGGAATCTATGGCTTATATCGGAGCCGGTATGTGCGCTCTGTCAATGATGGCCGCCGCCTGGGGTGTGTCTCAGGTGTGGACCACGATTATCAGCACCGTCGGACGCAATCCGCAGGTGAAGAAAGATGTTGATATTTACGGCTGGGCCGGTTTTGCCGCGGTTGAAGCTATTGCTCTGTATGCTCTGGTTATTGCATTGGTTATGCTTACCGGAAAATAATTGTTGTCCGGCAGAGAGATGTGATTTGTCTGTCTCTCTGCCTGTTTTTTCAACAAAAAGGATGTGATAATGCCCCAGTTAGATATAGCAACCTACCCGTCGCAGTTATTTTGGTTGTGCGTTTGTTTTTTCAGCACTTATTTTATTATGGCCAAAATCATTTTGCCGCGTATTGCCGATATTATCGAACAGCGGCGGCAGAAAATCGACAATTGTCTGGATAAAGCGGCCAAAATAAAGGCTCAGGCCGAAGAATCGCTGGAAAAATATCAGGCGGCTCTGGCCAAGGCCACAAACGACGCAGAAAAATCGCTCAGCCGGACTTATGACGAGTTAAACAAGCTTATTAAAGAAAAGCAGGACGAACTTGATAAAAAGCTGAAAGATAAAATTGCCGAAAGCGAAATTGAAATCCGCCGCAATAAAGAAAAAGCCTTGTCGGAAGTGCGTCACATTTCCGAAGCACTGGCAACGGAGATTGTCAAAAAAATCGGGTTAACCGAAATATCGGCACAAGATATAAAAAATGCAGTAAAAAAGGTTAAGTAACCATGAGTATTACAAATACTTCCGCCGCTACGGGCAAAGAACTTATCGAAGCCACGCAAAACGCGGTGATGAATGCGGCCAGCAATGTCGGCAGCATGATTGAAGAAGCTCATGCCCCCCTGCCCCATGCCGAACCGTTTTACATGGAAGCCGAATTCTGGGTCGGGCTGGCTTTTGTGACGGTTGTTATCGCGCTGGTCCGTCCTATCGGCAGAATATTGTCTTCCATGATACACAAGCGGATTGAAAACATCCGGCAGAGAATCGATGAATCGGAAGAGTTGCTGGAAGATGCACAAAAGCTTTTGTCCGAATACGAGCGCAAATATCATAATGCCAAAAAAGAAGCCCAGGCTATTGTGGAAAAATCGCAAAAGCAGATTAATTACATCAAAACCGAAAATCTGTGTAAACTTGAACAGGACATGAAAAACAAAGAAAAAGATGCGGCGGACAGGATTCATGCCTCGCAGGAAAATGCCGACAGAGAACTGGCTTCGCTGATGTCGAAAACAACCATACAAATCGTTAAACAGGCGGTGAATGATAATTTGTCGGCCAAGGCTCAGGACAAATTGATTGATAACTCCATAAGCCTTATCGGACGAATGAAACCCTGAAAAAAACAAAAAAAATCGGCAGCGGTAAAAATATATTGATTTTGCCGCTGTTTTTTTATATCGTTATTATGATATTTTTTATTATTAACAATTAAATACTATTATTATGACCAAAATTGATTTCTTTTTGCTTTATGTGATTCTGGCCTTTGTCTTCTTGGCAATTTTAGGCATTGTTTGTCTCAGGCGCGGTGTGGCGATCAGCCCGGAACATTTCAGAATCAAACTTAATCCGCCTTTTCCAAAGGTTTTAAGAAATTTTCGTTTTGGCAGAGGAAAACAGAACAACACCTCTTCCGATATTCCCTGTAAAAAGCAGGCAATTAACCGGAGAGGCGTAAGAAACAAGTAAAAACATCAAAAAAAAAGCACGGTTCTCAAAGAAAACCGTGCCTTTTTTTAGTATTTTATGTTCCATTTTTTGATATTGTCGGCGGATATTTTAATCAGGTCTTTTTCCAGAGCGGAAAACAGCGGCTCATTCAAATCTTTGATTTTGGGATTAGGCGTGACCGACATCGGATAATAAAGCCGGCCTCCCGGACAATCGGCCCAATAGCGGATATCACCGCCTTTATGTTGGTTTGCCTGCCAGGCGGCATCAAGCTTATCCAAAACCCAGACATATTTGGCTTCGGTCGTTTCCCGGGTTTCGTATTCTTCAAATAAATTGTAAAGCGTGTTGTTGACCGGCGCCGGCAGAGTGGCGCGAAAATAAGAAACGGCTTCCCATTCACTGCGGATTTTTTCAAATTTTATGCCGACGTTATCACGCTGAAGCGAAAGGGAAATATCGCCGCTGCGGGCTTCCACGACATCATGTACCAAAGCAATTTCCAACATGCGGAGGTAATCGGCTTTCTTCTGTAAAAAAGGAGCCGACAGCATAATCCACCAGCAAAGCTTGATGATATGATCGGCATCGCTTTCATGCCGACCGTCAAACAAAAGATTATCCCGGTTAACAAATCCAAGCTTGGTGACATTGGTCATAAAACCGAAGAGCGTGTCAAGAAACGGCGAGGGCGTGAAAAAAGGTTCTTTCAATTTTTTCAAAAGCGTGTTCTTTTCCAGTAAAGAACGAAGCTCCGCCGCATTATCCCGGTCTTTGGCAGCCATCGGCCATTCATCAAGAAAGGCCACCAGCCGGCTGTCATAAGTCTTCAAGGCTTTGTTTTCGGCCTTGAGAACAGTAAATTCTTCCGGCAGGCGCGAAAAAACATTTTCCGGACAGTCATCAAACAATTTTATCAGCGACAACTGCAGCAAATGTTTTAAATCGGTTTTGCTTTTAAGATACGGCTGAAACAAAAAGCACAGATAACACAGTTTTAAAATACGTCCGGAGTTACATACCGGCCTGTTTTCAATTTTTAGATTTTCCTGAGCCCGGCTGCCGTATTTTTCAACCAACGGCATAAAGCTCAAAATTTGTGAAACCGTGCTTTCCATGCTTTGTTCCTTATTTTACATTTTTACCAATTTTTGTTTTGCCGCCCAGATAAGGCTGCAGTTTGAGCGGAATATTAACCGTACCGTCGGCATTTTGATGACATTCGATAAAGGGAACCAATGCACGGGGGGTGGCAATTCCGGTATTGTTCAGCGTGTGGACAAACCTGACCTTGCCGTCAGCATTATCCCGATAACGCAGATTTGTGCGACGCGCCTGCCATTCCGTGATATTGGAGCAGGAATGGGTTTCCCGGTAGCAGTTCTGGGACGGAACCCAGGCTTCCAGGTCATACTGGCGATATTTCGGGGCGCCCATGTCTCCGGTACAAATATCTAATACCTGGTAAGGCAATTCCAAGTCCTGTAAAACTTCTTCCGAAATTTTAAGCAGGGTCCGGTGCCATTTGTCGCTTTCTTTTACATTATTTTTGCAGATGACAAACTGTTCGGTTTTCATAAACTGATGGACACGAACCAAACCGCGGGTGTCTTTGCCGGCTGCTCCGGCCTCGCGGCGGAAACAGGGCGAAAATCCGGCATAGAGAATCGGCAGTTCGGCTTCATTCAAAATCTCGTCTGCCCGCAGAGAATTCAAAATCAGCTCGGCCGTGCCCGACAAATACAAGTCATCAGCCGGCATATAATAAATTTCATCACGGGAAAAGGGCAGATAGCCCTGGCCGTAGAGCGGTTTTTCCTTGGAAAGCGCAGGAACGGTAATAACCGTAAAGCCATGTGAACGCAGCTTGTCCAAAACCATCATATGCATAGCCAGTTCCAATTGGGCCAAATCGTTTTTAATGGCATAAGTACGGGCACCGCTGACTTTGGCAATACGCTCCATTTCGCTCCAGTCGTTCAGTTCCATCAATTCCACATGATCGCGGGGGGTGAAATCAAAATGAGGAATTTCCCCTACCCGGCGCAAAACCACATTGCCGCTTTCATCCGGCCCGACGGGGCAGTCCGGGCTGGGCATGTTGGGCATACGCAGCATGATTTCATCATATTTTTTCTGTTCGGCGGAAAGCTCGTCAAGTTCTTTTTTCAGTTCTTCGCCCAGGGCTTTACTTTTGGCAATAATGGCCGGGCGTTCTTCCGCCGATGCCGACTTGATGGAATTGCTGAGTTTGTTTTTTTCTTCAGCCTTGGCCTGAGACGAGGTTTTTAAGCGGGTGATGGCGGAATGCAGAGCGATTAAATCATCCACGTTAATAATTTTTTCATAGCCCTTTTTGCGGAGCCCTTCTTTTACCAACTCCTTATTTTCAATAATAAATTTAATGTCCAGCATGTTTATTGTCCTGTTTTTTTAATTTTTGATTGATTTTCATTGTGGTTCAGAGTATCAATTTTACAGAGAAATTCAATATAAAATTTAGGGAATTGCAAGAAAATGTTTGAAGGAAAAACGATTTTAACCGGGGTCAAGCCGACGGGAACGCCTCATCTCGGAAATTATCTGGGAGCCATCCGGCCGGCAATCAGGCTCGGACACGAAGCCGTGGACAACGGCGGAAAACATTATATGTTTATTGCCGATTATCATGCCATTAACGCCGAAAAAGACCCGGCAGTGCTTAACCAGAAGATGAAGGAAATTGCCTGCATCTATCTGGCGGGAGGACTGGATCCGAAAAAATCAGTGTTTTACCGGCAGTCGGATATTCCGGAAATTCCCGAGATTACCACGATTTTATACGCCTATACGCCCAAAGGATTTATGAACAAGGCTCATGCCTATAAGGCCGCGGTTGATAAAAATATTGCCGCCGGCAAGCCTAACGATGACGGCATTAATATGGGCCTCTATACTTATCCGACCCTGATGGCGGCCGATATTCTGGCTTATGACACTGACATCGTGCCGGTGGGAAAAGATCAGGTTCAGCATGTGGAAATTGCTCGCGATATTGCCGGAATTATCAATGCTCATTATAATAAACCGCTGCTGCATCTGCCGGAATATTACGTGGATGAAAACGTGGCGGTTGTTCCCGGGATTGACGGGCGCAAGATGAGCAAATCCTATGGCAATGTGATTCCGTTGTTTGACGAAGACAAAGCGATTAAAAAAGCAATCTTCTCAATCAAGACAGATTCCCGGCCGATGGAAGAACCGAAAAATCCGGACGAAATCCTGGTGTATGAAATTTATAAATCTATCGCCACTCCGGAACAATTACAGGAAATGGGCGACGGTTTGCGTCAGGGCAAACTGGGATACGGACATATCAAAAATATGCTGCTGGACGCCGTGATTAATGAAATTAAAGACGCCCGGGAGAAATATAATTATTATATGGCGCATTTTGAAGAAGTGGAGCAAATGCTGGCCGAAGGTGCCGCCAAAGCACGGCCGGCCGCTCAGGCGACACTCAAACGCCTGAAAGACGCCGTATTCGGAAGATAAGAAAAAACCCGGAAGTGATGAGCTTCCGGGATTTTTTGTGCAGGTGGGTTAGAATTCGATAACGGGGCGGACGTCGTATAAGTCTCTTTTAGAGTAAGCTCCATTCAGGCCGTTATCGCAGTAGGCGCATGAGAGCCAGGCATAGCCGCCATTGGTCTCTGATGATGACCATAAAATAGAATTTTCTAGTGCTTCGGCGTTTTCAATCAGAGCAAAGCTGCGGTCAATTACAGATATATTGTTTTTTATGCTGGTCATAATGCCGGCAGCAGGCAGACACCAGTCACCGGCTTTGGTTCCTTCGGTTGAGTGTTTGCGTGCTGCCCAAGCTGCAGGATATATGCTTTGATAGGTGGTGTACATAATGATTGCCTGTGTGTTTTCACAACTGGAGAAGTCGCTGGTGGCGTTTTCTTCATATAGATGGTTAGGCAATGCTGGGATGTCTGTTTCATCATAGGTGGATTGCCATCCATAGCTACCTATGCTATTCAGGGCCATGGCTTGGGCGCAATTACCGTCGGAGCTTTTATAGACAACAACAGCAATCGGGGTTTTGCCGGAAACGACAGTGGAAGCACAGGTTCCGTCACTGTAGACAATATCACCGATGTTGCAGTTTTGGGCGTAACCGGTGCATTGACCCCAGACGGCGGTTTCACATTGGGTGCAGAAAGAACAACTTTCTCCCGTTGATACATAATTTACCGGCCCGCTGGGGGATCTGCCGTATTCGCAATCTGCCATACATTCTTCTTTTGATGCGTATTTTCCGCTTTGTTCCCGGTTGATGCCTTGTCTGTAACCGCCTCTTATTCCATTTGATGTAATGCACATGGAAGAATAAGTTATTACTCGATTGTAAACAGGGGGTGAAGTGAGAATGCCGGTGCAGTCACATTCATCATATTTTTCGGAGATGTGAGTTGTTCCCGTGTATTGACAGTTTGCAATAACGCATTTTCCCTCGCTCCAGGCATAACCGCTTGCACAGATGCAGCTTTTATATAATCCGCCGCAGGCCGAGCCGGAACCTCCGGTTTCATGGCTTTCCGTACAGGTGTATTTATAATTATCCGAGCATTGCTGGGTACAGGTTTTAGCGCTTTCGTTCCAGTCGTAGCCGGGTTGGCAGCCGGTTTTATACCAAAGGCCGGAACATTCTTCATAAGTGCAGATGAAAGGTGCGGGACAGCTGGTGAGAGTGCCGAGATTGGGGCAGGGTTTGCAATTGTCATACATGGTGATTGAGCCGGAGAGGCAGGTTGTGGCGCCGGTGTCCGGCCCCATGGAGCCGCAATCCATATATCCATCGCAGGGGTTGGGTTTTATCTTGTAATGCTCCTGTCCGTCGCAGCCGGTACAGGATTGGCCATCCTGGACATAGCCCTCGGGAATGGTGGTGTTGTCATAGCCGGCGCAAGTGTTACAGCAGGTACCGTAAGAACTGTCATAAGAACATCTGTCATCACTTAATTGTTGGCCGGCGCCGCATTCATCGACATAACCGGGGTTAAGCTCCTGACAGGCGCGTTCGGTGTCTTTTTCACAGGAAGCATATTTCCCGTCACAAGCTTCTCCAACCCCGTAATAGGGCAACTCACAAGTCACATAATTTGAGGGACAGGAGGAAACACATTTTTCGAAATAAGTGCTGTCATAGGGACAAGTGTTGGAAGGTTCCTGACCTTCGGGACAGGATGTCTGGGTATATCCTTCCTGGCGGCAACGTTCAGCATTGTCGAGGTCATAATTATCATCGTTGCCAGGTCCGCCGGGAGCACCATGCCCGTCATCATCGGCATTATTGCCGGCAAACTCGTTGCCCGAACAGGCTGAGGTATCGGTGACAAAGCAGGCGGCAGCGAGTTGGATGGGGGTGGTGTTGTGAAACCCTCCCCAGCCCCTCCCTAAGTCTTTAGGGAGGGGATAGGATAGATAGCTCCCTGAGTTTTCAGGGAGAGTAAGTTCGGCAAAGTCTTCGCGAGAAGACAAGGGCTGTTTTTGGAAGTGTGATGTGTGTGTTGAAGAAAAAGTACCGCCGACAGCCCGGATTAAGATATGAGGACGGATATTATAATCGGCAAAAGAATTACGGGCATAACCAAAGCATAGCCCAAAACAAGATGCTGCAGCCGGCAGCAAGGTCGTGCGTTTCATCATAATAACACCTCGTACTTAAATCACATTTGTCTTCACGAATCTCATGATAACAGAAATTGGAATGGTTGTAAATAGATAATTTGGCTATATGACGGGAAATCTGACGAGGTTTTATTTGAGCATGAATGAAACCCTCCCCAGCCCCTCCCTAAGTCTTTAGGGAGGGGAATATAGAGGACCTGAGTTTTCAGGGGGAGGATATTAGGATGATTTTTTTGACCTGGATTCCCGGGCAAGCCGGAGTATGACAAGAGGAGGGGAACGGAGTATGACGGAAGAGAAAGGGTGGGAGAGGGTGAGAGGGGTAAGGCAGATATTTGACCCCTCCGGCTCCCCTTTCTAAAGGGGAGAGAGCAATAAGGAAGATCCCTTGACGTTCAGACTGGCGCTGAACGAGGGATGACATTGTCATACCCCCTCCTACTCCCCCTATAACTATAGGGGGAGGGTGGTTGGTTTAAAGAGGGATGACAGTTTTTATTTGTTTGAATATGAAACCCTCACCCGCCCTTGGCAGGGCGACCGTCTGGCTGCGTAAGTGTTGCTGAAAGAGCAACACTAACTTGCTGCGGTCAGCAGTAACTGTAACATTTGCTTCCGTCGCTGTCGCTGGGTCGCAAATTAACAGTTTTGCCCCAGTCGTCAGAAAACAATTCACCGGATTGTTTTCTTTCCTCCTGCCCCTCTCATAGGGAGAGGGAAGAATGCGGGAAGACTTTGGGGAGGGGGAAGTCAGAGGAAGAGACTGACAGAGGTGCGGGTTAAAATATCCGGCTGGTAGAGCAACGCAATTTCCTCATCCTTGCTGAACTCGGGCCTGATATGGTGATTAACATAGTTCTCAAGCTTAATCTGTGCCGCTTCCAGCACATGTTTATCAAATTCCGGAGCGGGGCCGTTAACCGGCAACATCAACCGGTGCAAGGCCAGTAATGCCGGATTGCCGATTAATAAAACAACACCTTTTTCCGGGGTCTTTTCTGCCTGCAACAGCTTTTCAAAATATTTCTGCCGGTTGACCAGAGGCGGAATTTTCTTTTCTTCGGGAATAACAAAAAAGTTATGTTCCAGAGCTTTGCGTCCAGTTGTCACCCTTGAAGTTAAAACAGATAAGGGAACGGAAAGCATTAATCCCGTCGTAATCGGAAGCATCCACCAAAACAGTTCTTTGGCATATAAAGCGACAATAACCGTCGTAGCTATTCCGAGAAAAGTGTGTCCGAAATGGCGGCGCAGCGCTTCACGCCAGGAAGTGCCGTTATCACCGCGGTTTTGAGTGTTCCAGCTTACGGCATGGCCGGTTAAAATATCCAAAACAAATTTGCTTTGAAACATCATCATCACCGGAGCCTGCAAAGCGCTGACTAAAATTTCGCAGAGAACACTCTTCAACGTGCCGGACATTTGAGGATTTTGCCTTTTGTAGATAATCATTCCCATGAATTTGGGCATAATCAACATGGCCATGGAAAGGACAAACAAAGAAATGGTGCCGATTTTATCAAAAATAGGCCAGGTCGGGAAAAGTGTACGCACCTCGGGAAAATATATCGGCGGAAAGACCCAGCGTCCCAGAGCTATCAGCAGGCCGGTCAGCAGGAAACTTAACCATATCGGTGAGGAAAGATAAGACATAATCCCGATGATAAAATGAACCCGGCTGACAGGATGCAGATGTTTGGAGAGCAAAACTTTTATATGCTGCAAATTTCCCTGACACCAGCGGCGGTCACGGGCGGCAAAATCAATCATGGTGGGCGGACATTCTTCGTAGCTTCCCCGCAGCTGAGGCAGGAGCCAGGCCGACCAGCCGCCGCGGCGGATTAATGCCGCCTCCACAAAATCATGACTGAGAATATGGCCGCCAAAAGGTGCATGCCCCGGCAAAACGGGAAGACTGCAACACTGCATAAATGCTTTTACCCGGATGATGGCATTATGCCCCCAGTAGTTGCTGTCTCCCACCTGCCAATAAGCCAGCCCGGAGGAAACTATCGGCCCGTAAACACGACCGGCAAACTGCTGCATGCGGGCGAACAAAGAATGGCTGTTAATCATCATCGGCGGGGCCTGAATGATACCGGCGCCGGGATTGACTTCCATCAATTTAACCATTTGGACAATTGTTTTGCCGGACATCAGGCTGTCGGCATCCAAAACAACCATAAAATCATAAGCAGAGCCCCATTTGCGGCAGAAATCTTCAATATTTCCGCTTTTGCGAGCCGTGTTTTTTGCCCGGCGGCGATAATACAAACCAATTTCGGGACTTATCAACCGGCGCGCGGCCAGCCAGATTTTTTCTTCTTCTACCCAGCATTGCGGATTGGTCGAATCGCTTAAAACAAAAATATCAAAATATTCGGCAGCCCCCTGATTTTTCAAATCTTCGGCAATGGCAGCCAGATTGGCAAAAACGCTTGAAGAATCTTCGTTATAAACCGGCATGAGAATCGCCGTTTTGCCGGAAACGGACGTGGAATCACCCGGCCATTTGATTCCGGGAACGGGACGCTTAAACCATAAATCAAAAAAACCGAACAAGCTGGACCAGAAAAACAGGGATATCCAGGCAAAAGTCAGAAAAAACAAACCTATCAAAACAATTTTGGTGAACAAAACGCTGTCGGTGGGCATAACGGTTATCCACTTGAGCGTGGCCAGAATCGTGCTTAAAAACATGAGGCCGAAAACAGTCAGCCGTCGAAAATAAATTTTATCAGCGAGTTTTTGCGCCGGGGTTTTGTGTTTCATTTCTGTTTGTCCGATTTAAAATAACGGTGCCAGTTCCGGAAAAACCGGTGCCACCAGCGCAGGCGGATTACCGGTTCGATCTTCTGCGGTTCCATGGAAGAAAGGGTGATTTCCGGCGAAGTGGCCAGATATTGCTGACGCATACTGCGGCGGAAAGTGCTGCTGATATTATCGGCAAGAAAATCCGCCGGCCATTTGCGGGCGCCGCCGGCCTGTAAAAAGCAAAATTTGTACAAAGCGGCAAAGTCGGTGTCCGGGCGGCAGTTTTCAAAAATTTTACGGCCGTCGGCCGCCATTTCGTCATTAAGCGCACGGAGGATGTCGTCTTCCCCTTCGGGCAAACGTTTCCGAATGCGGAAAAGATGATTGCGGCACTGGGCTTCAGAAAAGCCCAGGCTCAGCAAACAGGCTTTGACGATATCATCCGCACTGCGAATTTTCAGGGCAACCATTGATAGCTCCACACTTCAGAAACGGGTTTGTCGTCTTTTTTCAGAACAATGCGCAATTCCGTGGTTTTACCGTCGGGAATAAAGTCGGTATAGACAACGGCGCCTTTGGTTAAGGGATTATACATCAGGTGAACCCCTTTGATTTTTCCCTCGGAAGCGCTGACATCCGCCGTGATCAGACCGTCCTGAATATCTTTTTTGATATGTTTGAGCCTGGTGAAATTAACCACGAATTTGCGTTTTTCGGTCTCAAGCATACCGGAAACACCGCCGATGCCGGTATAAGTGTCACGAACTTTGGCGACATCTTCCGGAACGGGTGCTTCCATGCACCAGTTGAGACGATATTTGTAAATGTATTCCTTTCCCGGCTCCACCGGCTTCCCGGGAACCCAAAAAGCAACAATATTGTCATGGATTTCCTGAATGGAGGGGATTTCCACCAGCTGGATAACGCCTTTTCCCCAATCGCCGACAGGTTCGACCCAGACGCTGGGGCGCTGCTCATAATAAGCTTCAAAATCAAGGTAATGCCAGGGATTACGGTCACGCTGCATCAGACCGAAGCCTTTGGGGTTGTTATCCTCAAAAGAGCTGATGCGCAGATAACGGGAATTATCCAGCGGACGCCACAGCCATTCATCATTACCATTATGAATTAACAGTCCGTCACTGTCATGGACTTCCGGCCGGTGGTCATCGAAACGGTTTTTGGTATTTTCACCAAACAGATACATTGAAGTTAAGGGAGCAATTCCCAATTTATTGATTTTTGTACGGGGATAAATTGCCGCCTCAACATCAACAACGGTATTTTTTCCGGGCGTGATTTCAAAACGGTAAGCTCCGGCAGCACTCGGACTGTCAAGCAAGGCATAAACCTTAACGGTTTCGCTGCGGCGGCGGGGTTTTTCTATCCAGAATTCCTTGAATACGGGAAATTCTTCACCGGTCTGAACAGCGGTATCAATTGCCAGTCCGCGGGCGGAAATGCCATATTTCTGTCCTTTGCCGAGAGCCCGGAAATAGCTGGCTCCCAGAAAAGAGATAAGTTCATCATAATAAGCCGGACTGTTTAGTTTGCTATGCAGGCGGAAACCGGCGTAACCGATGTTTTCATCCAGGCCGGCAAGCTTGTTGCGGCCGTAGTTAAAGAAATTTGCCGAATATTTGAGCGGAATAACCTTGTTGTCAATAATTTCATTAATCAATACCTGGGTCTGGAAAATGGAGCCGGTATGAAAGAACTGAATTTCAAACGGTAATTTCTGATTATACCAAGGACCATGTTCACGAACAAAACGGATATCCCTGTACTGGTCATAAGAAAGTTTTTTCAATTCATCCGGAATATTAAAGAACGGCGGCTGATATTTGTTTTCTGCCAGTTTGCGCGCTTTGGCCCGCAATATATCCATACTGAATGTTTTGGCGGGAGCAATTGCCGGGACAGGCTGTTCCCCGGTTAAAGACGTCCGATAAAAGACATATCCGCCGGCGGCTATTATGAAACACACGACACAAGCCGCTATTTTTCCTGTTATTCGCATTAAGATTCAGTTCCTTGTCGCTTTGGGACTACATACAATACACCTACCCGATGATAACAAAACAGTTTATTCCAAAAGTCAAGACGAAAACCGAAAATGGGTATAAAAGAAAATCATTAAAACGCGGTTTTCAGGGCGGCGGCAACCGGACGATCAGCCGGGGCAAATTCGTATTTATCAAGTTCCCGAGGCGTTATCCATTTGACACGTTCATGCGAATCCATCCAGGAAATATCAGAACTGTGGCAGGATGCCCAAAAGACTTTCAATAAAATGCTTCCGGTTTCATAATCAAAGGCCGACTCCATAAAAAACCTGCCGACGTTTACATCCAGGTGAAATTCTTCCCAGAGCTCGCGGTGCAGACATTGTTCGAGAGTTTCCCCTTCTTCAAGCTTTCCGCCGGGGAATTCCCAAAAATATTCCTGAGGCTTGCCGTGTTTCCGCTGGGCTATTAAAAATTTATCCTGATGACAAATTATTCCCGCCGTGACAATTTTTTGCAAAAACACCTCCCCGTTACGAAAGAACTTCAGACAAAAAGGCAAAAGAATGTTCGCCGGCCCGCGTCCAAAAATCTTTATACTGAACGGCATGATCGGCCGTGTTTCCCGGCGTATCACTGATGAGACGGAGGCTTAGAAACGGAACATGATACATATAACAAATCTGGGCGACAGCGGCGGATTCCATATCGGCGGCAAACGCCCGGGGATAAAGATTTTTTATGCGGGAAACTTCATCTGCCGAAGTTATAAAACGGTCACCGCTGACAATCAAACCGCCTTTGGCCCCGGACGATAAAGCTTTTTGATACAGTTTTTCATCGGCGGGAAAATATTGGGGAAAATCCTGCAGACAGCCTTCATCTCCGCCGCAGAAGACATCGTAGTATGCGGTTTGCGGCGCGGCAACAATATCCATGACATTTATCTGTTTATCAATACCGCCGGCGGCCCCCGTGTTAATCATAAAATCAGGCTGCCAGCTGCGGATCAACTCAACTGCCGCCGCGGCCGCGCAGACTTTTCCTATTCCGCAACGGGCCAAAATCAAACGATGGGAACGGAAATTTCCCTCATAAAAAAGCATGCCGCCGGTTTGCTTTTCCCTGACATCCGAAAGCATGGCCTTCAGCAGGGATGCTTCTTTATCCATGGCGGCAATTACGGCAATCGTTGACATCTAAAAAATCCGACTTCTAATAATCATAAAAGAACGGTGAAAAACCTATGCGGACACCAATCAGAATTTCCTGAGAATTGTTAATGCCCGGAATATCGGCAAAGATATAACGATACATGGCGCGGAAAGAAACATAATCATTAAAGTTTATCTGGAAACCGGCGCCCAAACGTGCCCCGATGCCGTCTTCTTTAACGGTTTTACGATCCGTTACACCGCCGTTCATCCGGTATTTGAATTCCGTTTCGTATTTATACTGTGCCAAACCGGCCGACAACAGCCAGTCAACCTTGTCCGTGCCGCGAATATATGCAATCATATCGGCACCATAGGCCTGAAAGCTGGTTTCGGCCGACAGGGTTTCATTATAGGCATGGACTCCGGTATAAGTGTTTTTTTCATGTCCGGATGCCTGATAAAAAACTTCCACACCAAAATTTTCGCTGAAATTAAACCCAGCATTGATTACGGCAGCAGGTAAAGACGAGGGATATTCTTCCGTAAACTCAAACGACGGATTGTTTAATTTGAGATGAGCTCCGTCATCGGACTGGGTGCTGTTGATGGAATATACCGCATCCGTCCCGATATAAAACTGATAGGGAACAGCTTGCGCGCTTCCCATCATGCCGCTAAAGGCAACCAGAGAAAAAAGGCCTAGTTTTTTCATAAAAACCTCAAAGGATAAAAAATTTCTTATTCTTATTATCAGCAATACGGCAAAAAAATGCACAAATCAACACAGTCATGCATTTTATCCATCATAAAAGTGCTTTAAATCAGGAAATAAAAAATTTATACTGTTCTTCTGATTATTAAAGGAGAAAAATTATGCCTCAAACATATAAAAACATTGTGGTTTTGACCGGCGCCGGGATTTCGGCAGAATCGGGGCTGGCCACTTTCCGGGCCGCCAACGGATTATGGAATAATCATCCGGTGGAAGAAGTGGCAACAATTGAGGCTTTTCAACGTAATCCGGAATATGTACATGATTTTTACAACGAAATGAAGCCGGAACTTTACGGGGCCAAGCCTAATCCGGCGCATCTGGCCCTCAGCAAGCTGCAAAAAGAATACCCGGGAAAAGTGAGCATTATTACCCAAAATGTCGATACCCTGCATGAAAAAGCCGGAAGTAACGGTGTTTTGCATATTCACGGACAGATTAACCAGGCAGTTTGCCTGAATTGCGGACAGGTTATGGAAAGCTGGGGCGAGGTTAATACCGAAACCGTATGTCCGCATTGCCAAGTTGCGGGGATGATGAAACCCAATATTGTATTTTTCGGAGAAAGCCTGCTATGTATGAACGAGGTTGACCGGCTGCTGCAAAGCTGTGATTTGTTTGTTTCGGTGGGAACTTCGGGAGTTGTTTTTCCGGCGGCGGCTTTTGTGCAAATTGCCAAACAATATGGCGCGGAAACTTATGAGTTTAACCTGGAAACGACTTCCAATAATTTTTATTTTGATCACCATATCATGGGCAAAGCGGGCGAGACACTGCCAAAGTTTGTCGAGGTGTTACTGGCGAAATAGTTTTGGAAAGCCCGGGAATTTCTCTGATAATAAACAAGCACAAAAAAACCGTCTTCTTACGAAGGCGGTTTTTTTATACAAATTTCCAATTATGCCCGGTTGGACATCAGACCTTCGGAAATCTGGAGATTGGTCATAATCATCGAATCGAGTGTTTTGTCGCTGACTTTATGAACATTACGCCCGACTTCCAGGGTTTTGGAAGAAACATAGTCTGCCAGTTTAATCAGATTGTTTTTGGTTTCTGCCGGCAATTTGTTTTTGTCGGAAGAAGCCAGGGTTTTAATATAGACCCAGAGCTTCATGTTATTATCAAGGGCATTTATCAAATCAGAACTGTTTTTGTTCTCTTTGGCCGTTGAAAGATCAATAGCGCACTTTAACAGAGAAAAAGCCTCCTCGCGGGCCAGGCTGTTTTTAACCGCTTCTACCAAGCCTTCGGAAATCTGCATATTAATGTTTACCAAAGTGTCAAAATCGCTTTTGCTCATATGAATCCCTTTGGTGAGGGTCAGGCGCTCTACATATTTGGAAAGTTTCAAAAGATTGTCTTTAATATCTTCGGGAAGCAAATTCTTTGCATTTTTTAAGGTTGTTTCTATTTCTACCCAAAGTTTTAAATTGCCGTCAAGAGCAGAAATTTTATCCAAATCATTGTCGCTGCCCGAAGCTTTGGACAAGGCAACCGCATGACTGAGCATGATTGCGGCTTCTTCTTCGGCATTTTTAACCTGGTTTGTATTTTGTTTCATTTTCAGCTTCCTTAAAAATTTTTAATAAATGAATCTTAATTGTAAAACTCACACGATTATAAATAATACGATAATTGTTTAATTAAACCTTTATTCTTCACTTTATTAACAAAAAAAAGCCTGTTCAAAAGTTACAGGGGAAAATGAACAGGCTTTCAAAATCAAGAAAAAATGGGGAGATTTTTTCTTTATTTGCGACATAATAATAAGGGGAAACCTTGCCTAGAAAGGTGAAATAATGTCGATGAGCTGGCGACCGTAACGGGGTTCCTGAACATCGGAAATAACCCCCTTGCCGCCATAAGAGACACGCAGTTCGGCAATTTTGCTCGAATCAATGGTATTGTCCGAAGTGATGTCGGCCCGGCGAATCACCCCGCGGACGCTCAGCTGACGCAGTTCATAATTAACGCGAATCTCCTGAGAGCCTTCAATAACCAGATTTCCGTTGGGCAAAACCTGAGTAACAATACCGGCCATGGTCATATTGATGTTTTCGGAACGGTCGATTTCTCCTTCACCGGTAACATCATGATCAGAGGTGACATTAATCAGATTGTTGGCGTCGGCCGCGTCGGGAAGATAATCTTTGGCATAGCTTTCGTACCCAAAGAAGCTGGCCACGTTAACCGTATCGGAGTTGGTATCGCGGGTTTGTTCGGTTTTGTTTTTTAACTTGGCGGCGTCTTTGGCCGAAATATTAACGGTGATAATGTCGCCGACTTTGGAAGCGCGCAAATCCTTGAAAAATCCGGAAGAACCTTTTTTCCAGAGAGAATTGGCCCCGGCCGTCTGCTCCAGCGGCTGCTGCGGCATGGGCAGAGAAACAGGTTTGTAATCAGGTTGTTCCACCGGATTGGCAATCGGCGCCAGCTCGGGCTCCTTGCCGATGGAGGTCAGCCGCGACCAGGTGTTGCAACCGCCAAGCATGGTGACCATCAACAGGCCGGCAGTCAGTTTTGTGTAAGTATGTTTCATAGCCATAGTTCCCCTTTCTATTGCTTTATTGAGCATCAACCTTTACGGTTTCGGCGTCAATAATCTTGCCAAAGAGCGTTTTTCCGCTTTTGGAATTGATTAATTCTATATTTTCTCCTTCTCCCCCTTCGGTGACGGCTTCCACCTTTACGGATATCTGCATCGGACCGGAAGCATAAATTGCCGTTACCACATCACCTTTGTGAATTAACGTACGTGCGCCGACTTCCGAAGAGAGTATCATTTTGCCTTCTTTGAGCGCACGACGGGCTTCTTTGCCAATCAGCCGGGATGCATAGACAATGTTATTGTCTTTTATCCGGCTGCGGCGAACCCGGACGGTTTGCAAATCAGCGGCGGAAAGCAGTTCGCCTTTGCGAATGTTGCGTGAAGGAACGGAAATTTCGGTCATGCGGTAAAATTTGCCGCTCAGGTCGGAAGATACTGCCAAAGCACCATCAAGATAAATTTCGGCACGGCAGGAAAATTTGCCCTGTTCTTCATCGTATTTTAAGTCATAAACCATTATTCTGGCCGGAGAATCCGAGGTAAAGACAAAGGATGTCTTTCCGCCGTAAACTTCAATATCAAGCTCGTCATCAATACCTTCGGCGGCAAATTCTTCCCGGACGGCCGAGACAATTTCTGCCTCGGAAACGGATACCGCCGACGCCGGAAGGGCAAAAGCCAGGCAGAAAATGAAAAACAAATATGGCATTAACTTAAGCATACCGGCTCCGATTATCTCATCTGGTTAATGGTGGAAAGCATCTGATCCGAGGTGGTGATTATCTTGGAATTGAGCTCATAGGCACGCTGGGCCGAAACCAGCTCGGTGATTTCGGAAACAGCGTTAACGTTTGAGGTTTCCAGATAACCGGACTGAATGGAGCCAAAACCTTCGGTATCCGGATTGTCAATAATCGGCGCGCCGGAGGCTTCCGTTTCGAGAAACAGATTCTGCCCCATGGCTTCCAGACCGGCCTCGTTGACAAAGGTGGCAATTTCCAGCTGGCCGATATTAACCTCATCGACTTCACCATCTTGTTTAACCCAGACTTCACCGGAGGCGTTTACATAAATTTCAACGGCATCTTCGGGGACAGTGATTTCCGGCTGGACGACATAGCCGTCATGAGTAACGATGATACCATCGCCGTTGCGCTGAAAAGCACCGTCGCGCGTGTAGGCTGTTCCCTTGCCTTCGGGAAGCTCAATCTGAAAATATCCGCGGCCTTTAATTGCCAAATCAAGGGCGTTGCCGGTATTGGTCAGGGCGCTGCCGTCGGTAATGCGGTAGATTGCGGCGGTTTTAACACCGGTTCCCAGCTGAATGCCGGAGGGAACAATTGTCTGGTCGGCTGTGGAAGAAGCTCCCGGACGAATAATGTTTTGATACAGCAAATCATTAAATTCGGCGCGGCGCTTGGTGTAGGCGGTGGTGTTCATATTGGCGATGTTGTTGGAAATAACGTCAACATTGGTCTGCTGGGCTAACATTCCCGTGGCGCCGATACTCAGTGATCTCATTTTTCTTCCCCTTTTATGCTAACTGTGAATAAGTTTCAATGGTGTTGGACAAGCGGTCATGCTCTTCATCTATCATCTGCTGGACATAGTCGTATGAACGCTGAAGTTTGATTAATTTGGTCATTTCGCTGATGGGATCCACATTTGATTTTTCAACCGATCCCTGAACGACCTCATAATTGCCGGTGTTAAATTCGACATTTGAAGCATCGGTATTTTTGAACATGGTGTCGGCCACTTTGGATAATTTTTGGTTATCGGCAAAAGTTGCCAGTTTGATGCGGCCGAGATTGCCGTTTTCGGTCAATACCTCACCGGAATCGGTGATGGTGATTTCGCTTTCACCGGGAGCAATGAAAAACGGTGTGTTATTTTCTGATAACAGAGGATAACCGTCTATGGTGGAGATGGCACCGTCAGCATTGAGCGCAAACTGACCTTTACGAGTATAAAGCTCGCCGTCAGGCGTATCTACGGCAAAAAAGGCGTTTCCCTTAATAGCAATATCCAGGCTGTTGCCGGTATGGGCAATGGTTCCTTCCCGAAAGTTTTTATATGAAGCATAATCTTCGGTAAAATGAAGTGGATTGCCGACAATGTCAGGAGCGGCATTTTCTGTCCGGGCCAGGTAAGTAATAAATACGGCTTCATCCCCTTTGTAGCCGGATGTATTCATATTGGCCATATTATTCGACACGATGTCCATCTGTTTCCAGAGAGCCATCTGCCGAGATAAGGCGATGTAATTTGTATTATCCATTCTTTTTCCCCAATTTAAAAGGATAATTAATATTCTGTTAACCATAATGCAAAAAGCATGCCAAAAAAAATCGCTCACAAAAAAAGCACGGATAAAAATATCCGTGCTTTGCCGCAAAAATAAAAAACTATCGGCAGGATTTGGTCTTTTTCAAAATATAATAATCTGCCATATTGCCGATAATCTGCTGGCGGCGGTGATCAAGCCGGCGAACCTGATTATCTTCCAATTTGAAATAAACGGCTTCAACCTGGGGAGAATTTAAAGTTATAACATCATCTTCAACATAATAGGTTCCCACCTCGTCAAAAACACCGTCATCTTCGTCCAGATAAACGCTTTTTAAATTATAAATGCCGTTTTTCTCCAGAGTTAACGTGGTTTCGATTCCGGGGCCGGAAGCAGCGGGCAAAGTTCCCTGATAGGTGCCGCAAACATTGTGCGAACAAGCGGATAAAAATGCCGTCGCCCAAAAGACAGTGGTTATTTTATTCATGATTATGCCTTTCCATATAAGTGAACCTTATTCAATAAATAGGCCTCAGGCATTAAAATTCAAGCCCCAGTCGCGATAACGCGCCGGATCGTCTATCCAATTTTCACGGACCTTAACGAAAAGAAACAGATGAATCCGTTCTTCAAGCATATTTTCCATCTCGCGGCGGGCGGCTTGTCCGATTTTTTTTATCATACTGCCGCCTTTGCCCAAAACAATAATCTTCTGCCCTTCCCTTTGCACATAAATAGTCATTTCCGCCCGGACGGAATTATCTTCGCGGCGCTGCCAGAGTTCGGGCTCTACGGTTACGGCATAGGGCAGTTCATCCTGCAGAAAAAGAAAAATTTTTTCACGGACAATTTCCGCCGCCAATAATTTTAACGGCATGTCGGACATCTGCTCTTCGGGATAGTACCACGGGCTTTCCGGAAGATGCGATGCCAGATAATGATAAAAATCATCAAGCCCGTCGCCTTTGACCGCCGAAATCATAAAGGTTTCGGTAAAATCGGCCGCCTTATTCAGTTCTGCACTTAGTTCCAGCAGTTTTTCCTTTTTTACCAGGTCAATTTTATTAAGAACCAGTACGGCTTTCAAACGGCTTTCGTTCAGCTTTTCAATAATGGCGCGCACTTCATCGTCTATTCCCTTGCGGGCATCCACTAACAAAACGACAATATCCGCATCGGCAATACTCCCCCAGGCCGAGGCAACCATTGCCCGGTCAAGCCGGCGGCGGGGTTTAAAAATCCCGGGCGTATCCAGAAATATTATCTGGCTGTTTTCATAAATTCCTATGCCTCTGACCAGGGTTCGGGTTGTTTGAACCTTGGGTGAAACAATTGACACCTTGGAACCGACAAAATTATTGGTCAGAGTTGATTTTCCGGCGTTCGGCGCACCAATCAGGGCAACAAAACCACAGCGGGAAACATTGTCCGCGTTTTTAACCATGAATGCACCCCAGGGCAATCAGCATCTTGTGAGCGGCATCCTGTTCCGCCATTTTTTTATTGCGCCCCTGTCCGGTTTGCGGTTCAGTCCCCGGCAGAGATACGGAAACGTGAAAAACGGGTTCGTGTTCGCTTCCTTCCCGGCTGACAACATTATAGACCGGCATTCCCAAATGGCGGGCCAGAGATTCTTCCTGGAGCCAGGTTTTGCCGTCGCGCGGCGGGGTTATGTTTTTGTGAATCAGGCTTTGCCAATGCGTGCGCACAAAATTGAGCGCCGTTTCGGCTCCGCCGTCAATGTAAACAGCACCGATAACGGCTTCGCCGACATCACACAAAACATTTTCATTTTCGCGAATATCCTCGCTGGCCACAAATAAAAATTTATCAATTTCCAAACCGCGGACAACAGAAGCCACCGTCTCTTTGCAGACCAATGCCGTGTGACGCTGGGACAAGCTGCCCTCGGGTTCCGCCGGAAAAGAACGGTATAACATTTCCGCCACGGCCAGCCCCAAAACCCTGTCGCCTAAAAATTCCAACCGTTCGTAGTTGGCCGAAGTACTGCCGCTGACGCTGCTGTGGGTCAGCGCCTGATGCAGCAGACGGCGGTTTTGAAAGCTGTATCCGATGATTTGTTCCAGTTTTTCTAAATCAAACAACGGTGTTATCCTTAATTTATCTTATCAAAAAAGCGGTTCCAGCGGATCTGACGGGGCAGATTCCATAATTTATACCACGGACCTTTGGCCGAATCATAAGAGAAAAACAGTACACGCGCCTTGCCTACCAGGTTTTCAAAAGGAACAAAGCCCACATTGACGCGGCTGTCATCGGAACGGTCACGATTGTCGCCCATCATGAAATAATAATCTTCGGGAACGGTAATTTCGGGAACAAAATCAAAGTCCTCGCTGTCGGAAACCTCCAGAATCTTATGTTTAACCCCGCCGGGCAGAGTTTCAATATACTGACGGTAACGCTCGACATTGCCGTCTTTATCCCGCAGGACAAAATCCTCTATCTGTTCACGCTCCACCAATTGGTCATTAATATACAGCCGGCCGTGTTCCATCTTTATCTTGTCACCGGGAAGACCGATGACTCTCTTGATGTAATCGGTTTTATTATCCTGGGGAAATTTGAAAACCACGACATCCCCCCGCTGCGGCCGGTCGGCCCAGATACGGCCTTCAAACAAGGGCATGCTGAACGGCAGGGAATGTTTGGAATAGCCGTAAGTATATTTGGACACAAACAAAAAGTCACCGACATAAAGTGTGGAATACATAGATCCCGAAGGGATTTTAAAAGGCTCAAACAAAAAAGTACGAATGAGCATCGCAATCAAAATCGCATAAAATATCGTTTTTACGGTATCGGCCAGACTTTCTTCTTTATCCATTTCTTTTTCCTTAAAAATCCGTCTTTATAAACCGATTGTTTTAGAAAACAACATAGCGTTTATGTTCTTATCTAAAACAATCAAGGTTATAGTAAACATTATTTTGTTTTTAGCAATATAAATTTTTAATAATTTTCAATAATAACAACCGCCTGCGCCCAGGGATAGTCATCACTGATGCTGAGATGGACACTGATGTTTCCGGAAGGAGCCATTTGCTGCAGACGGGCTTTGGCCGCACCACTGAGACGCAGTTCGGGCTTGCCGGCGGCATTATGAACCGTTTGAATGTCACGAAGATAAATACCGTTGCGAAAACCGGTTCCCAAAGCTTTGGAGCAGGCTTCCTTGGCCGCAAAACGCTTGGCCACGGAGGCGGCATATTCCTGTTCGGAAATAAAACTGCGGCCGGCGATTTCGCGCTTTTCATCCTCGCCCAGGGCCCGATCTATCAGACGGTGACCGTAAGCCTTAATTGAACGTTCAAAACGGGAAATGCTGGTGATGTCCGAACCGATGCCGATAATCATGAGTATAATCCTTTCCTGATTTTATTGCGCTGCGCGGGAAACATAACTGACAACTTTGCTGGCCTTGAGGGCGCTGATAATGTCAGCGAGGTGTTTGACGTCTTTTACCTCAACATCAACCAAAAGTTCAAAATAGCTGACGGTACGGTAAACAATGTTCAAATTGGAGATATTGCCGTTGTTGCGGGCAACGAGGTTTGACAAATCGGCCAAAGCCCCCGGCTCATTGGCCAGCATGATTTTAAGGCGGCCGACATGCATTTCCTCATAAGCTTCATCGCCCCAGGCAATATCAAGCCAGCGTTCCGGCTCATCGGCATATTTTTCAAGCTGTTTACAATCAATGGTATGAACAGCTACTCCTTTGCCGGTGGTGACGATGCCGACAATGCGATCACCGGGCAGAGGATGGCAGCAGCCGGCAAAATGAACCGCCATGCCGGGAATAAGCCCTTTGATTTTAAGCGGCTCGCCCTTAGTTTTGTCTTTTTTCGGCATGCGTTTGAAGCGCGGAACCTTAATTGCTTTGACAACTTTTTCAAGCTTGGACTGCTTATAAGCCGGATAAACAGCCTTCAAAACATCCCAACCGGTCACCAGACCTTCACCGACTTTGGCATAAATATCATCTATCGAATCGGCTTCAAAATCAGGCAGTACGTTCAGCAGTCCTTTTTCGGAAAATTCCAGGTTTTCACCTTTAAACAGGCGTTCCAGAATCTCCTGGCCCAACGTGATAAACTGGTCGCGTTTGTGCGCCCGGACATAGCGGCGGATGGCGGCTTTGGCCTTTCCGGTGACAACAAAGCGCTCCCATTCGGTGGAAGGATGCTGGGCTTTGGAGGTTAAAACCTCGACCTGGTCACCGTTTTGCAGAATTGTGCGCAGGGGGCGGATTTCACCGTTGATTTTGGCTCCGACACAAGTATCACCCACGGAAGAATGGATGGCATAGGCAAAATCTACCGGCGTTGAATTAACCGGCAGACCAATCAAATCGCCTTTGGGCGTAAAACAGAAAACCTGGTCATTATACATTTCCAGTTTGGTGTTTTCCATAAATTCTTCGGGATTTTGTGCCTGTTCCAAAATTTCAAGCAATTCCCGTATCCAGCGGAAATTGCGGCCTTCAACCTTTTGTCCTTGTTTATAAGCCCAGTGGGCGGCAATGCCTTTTTCGGCAATTTCATGCATTTCATGCGTGCGTATCTGGATTTCGATACGGGTATTTTCCGGCCCGATAACGCCGGTATGAATGGATTTATAGCCATTGGGTTTGGGCGTTGAAATATAATCCTTAAAGCGGCGGGGAATCATGTGATATTTGCTGTGAATCACGCCCAGCGCCTGATAACAGGTGCCGATGTCGTCCACACAGATACGAAAAGCCATAATATCGGACAGCTGCTCAAAAGAAGCATTTTTTTGCTGCATTTTGCGCCAGATGGAATAAGGCGTTTTTTCCCGGCCGGTAATAACGGCTTTAATATCATTGTCGCTCATGTCTTTTTCAAGCTGACTGATAATTTTGGGAATAATATTGTTGTCTTTTTCACGCAGGAAATTCAGACGGGCAACAATCGAATCGTGAGCTTCCTTATGCAGTTCGGCAAAAGCAATCTCCTCCAGTTCGCTTTTGATTTCCTGCATACCGATACGTTCGGCCAGAGGGGCATAAATATCAAGGGTTTCACGGGCTATGCGCTGGCGCTTTTCGGGTTTGCAGAAATGCAGGGTGCGCATGTTGTGCAGACGGTCAGCCAATTTGATTAACAAAACCCGGACGTCATCGGACATGGCCAGCAGTAATTTGCGAAAGTTTTCGGCCTGTTTGCTGTTGGTTGACTTCAGCTCAATCATGGCCAGTTTGGTCAGGCCGTCAACAAGGCTGGCCACCTGGTCGCCAAAGAGCTGCCGGACTTCTTCAACCGTGGTATCGGTGTCTTCGACCGTGTCATGCAGCAAGGCGGCAATGATTGAAGCCGAATCGAGCTTAAATTTGGTTAAAATACCGGCAACTTCAATAGGATGAGAATAATACGGGTCACCAGACTCCCGAAGCTGGGCGCCGTGTTTTTTCATGGCAAAGACATAGGCGCGGTTTAATGCGTCTTCATCGGCATCCGGATCATAAGATTTGACTAATTCTACTAATTCATACTGTCTTAACATAAAGTTTAACCATCACAACCTCTGCCGCAGGGAAAAACCGGCTTTTACAAACAAAAACTCCGGTTTTAACCGCGCCAGCATAACAAATATACTATCTGTGCAAATATAAACCGGAGATAATTAAAAAATGTTAAATCGATTATTCTTCGTCGTCGAAATCGTCACCCAGATCATCGCCCATATCCAGGGCATCGTCCAAAGAGTCGTCATCATCCAAAGAAATATCCGAATCGCTATCCGCGTCAGAATCTAAATCAAGAGAGTCATCCCCGTCATGAATTTGCATTGTATCATCAATATCCGCGGCATCAAGGGACACGGCGGAAAACTGGTCATCAAGCTCGGATAATTCTTTTTCCGCAGCCAAAATCTCAAGCTCTTCTTCCTCGGGCTCCTCAACTTCAACATATTTTTGCAGGCCGAGAACCAGAGATTTCTGAAGGTCTTCAATATTGACCGTTCCATCAGCAATTTCACGCAGCGCGATTACCGGATTTTTGTCATTGTCGCGGGCTACCGTAATCGGAGCGCCGGCGCTGATGTCCTTTGCACGCTGGGCCGCAACCATAAGCAGTTCATAGCGGTTTGGAATTTTTTCAACACAATCTTCAACTGTAACGCGAGCCATTTTCTTTTATACCTTGTTAAAATTTGCAATTCTGAATTAGACTTTATACTAATTTTTGCGAAAATTGCAAGTATTATTTAGAAAAATTAATGCCGGAAACAAATTTTCCGCCGAAATACCGTTTCCGGAAGAGGATTTCTCCCCTTCCGGTTTCAGAAAACGGTTCAGGCAACCTTGATGTTACTGACTTTGGCGTCAAAGGTCAGCTTTGCCCCTTCAATATCACCGGAAACACCGGCATTGCAGTCGGCAACAATCTTGGTGGCAAGAACCTGCTCGGCAATATAGGATTTGTTTTCTTCCAAGGCCCGGGCCAGTTCGGCATCGGCCGTGGCATAGCTGAGCTCGATGCGGTCTGAAATATTAAAGTTTTTATCTTTACGCAAGGTTTGGACCAGGCGGACAAAGTCGCGCGCCATTCCTTCGCGCTTCAATTCATCAGTTACGGTCGTGTCCAGCGTAACAACCGCTTTGTTATCAGCAAAAGCCTTACCGGAAACGCCGGGTTTCATTTCAAGGCGGACCTCAAACAAATCACGGCTCAGATTTTGTCCGGCAATGTTCAGTGTTCCGTCGGCGGCAAAACTCCATTCGCCCTGTTTGTAGGCGGCCATAACGGCGCCCATCGCCTTGCCCAGGGTTTTGCCCAGCAGCGGCGTGTAGAGATAGAGCTTTTGGGTGGCATAATTTTCCAGCCGGGGATCGAAGAGAACTTCCTTAACGTTCAGTTCGTCTTTGACAATTTCCTGATATGCCGGGCTGAGTTCGGCGCCGACAAGCGTCAGGGCAGACAAAGGCAAACGGTTGCGCAGGTTCTTTTCCTCGCGGATAAATTTGGCGGTTGAGCACAAATCCTGCACAAAATCCATCTCATCGACCAGGGCGGCATCATATTTAATGCCATCCAGCGCCGGGTAGTCCGTTAAGTGAACAGATTCTCCGCCGGTCAGGTTTTTGAAAACATATTCGCTGACAAACGGCATTAACGGAGCAATGATTTTGGACAGGTTAAGCAAAACCGTGTATAAAGTATCAAAAGCCTGAGCATCGCCACTCCAGAAACGGTCGCGGGTGCGGCGGATGTACCAGTTGTTCAAAACCTCCATAAACGAAGCAACTTCATTGGTTGCCAAAGACACATCATAAGTTTCAAGCCCTTGTTTAACAACATCGCGCAAATGTTTGAGCTTGGAAAGAATATAGTTGTCAATGGCTTCCGAAGAAGAAGCAATTTCTTTGGCCCGGTATTCTTCAGCATTGGCATAAAGCGTGAAGAAATAAAAGGCATTCCACAAAGGAATCTGTGCCACACGGGAGGCTTTGGCAATTTCTTTGCCCTCTTTGTCAACGGCAAGGTTGCCGCCTTTCAAAACCGGAGAAGAAACCAGGAACCAGCGCAGAGCATCTGAACCTATCGTATCCAGCACGATGTTAGGATCCGGATAGTTTTTCAGGCGCTTGGAAAGTTTCTGGCCGCCTTCGGCCATCAGCAGACCGGTACAAATGCAATTTTTGAAGGCCGGTTTGTTGTGCAGAGCGGTGGATAACACCGTCAGGGTATAAAACCAGCCGCGGGTCTGGTCAATGGCCTCGACAATAAAATCAGCCGGGAAGTGATTTTCAAACCATTCTTTGTTTTCAAAAGGATAATGAATCTGGGCATAAGGCATGGAACCGGATTCAAACCAGCAATCAAAAACATCGCTGACACGGCGCATCATGGTTTTGCCGGAAGGATCATCGGGATTGGGATAAACCACATCGTCAATATAAGGTTTGTGCAGATTGGTTATATCAAACCCGGTTTTTTCTTTGATTTCGGCCAAAGAACCGAAGACATCAATACGCGGGAACTGCGGTTTGTCAGACTTCCAGACCGGAATCGGCGTTCCCCAGAAACGGTTGCGGGAAATCGACCAGTCACGGGCGCCTTCCAGCCATTTGCCGAAGCGGCCGTCTTTGATATGTTCGGGAATCCAGTTAATCTGCTGATTGTTTTTAACCATATTATCGCGGAAATCCGTCACTTTGACAAACCAGCTGGACATGGCCTTATAGATCAACGGGGTGTCGGTGCGCCAACAGAAAGGATAGGAGTGGGTGTATTGTTCCTTTTTGACAAGAAGGCCGTTTTCTTTAAGCCACTGCATAATCGGTTCATTGGTTTCGAAGACCTGTTTTCCTTCATAATCGGGAACTTCCGCGGTAAATTTGCCGGCTTCATCGACCGGGCAGACAACCGGAAAATGTTCATCATAAGCTCGGCAGGCTTCAAAGTCATCCTGGCCAAAGCCCGGCGCAATATGGACAATGCCGGTTCCGTCTTCGGTGGAAACAAACTCACCGCTCAGCACCCGGAATGCTCCTTTTTCTTTCAAATGTTTAAAATAAGGAAACATCGGTTCATAACTCCGACCGACAAGGTCGCGGCCTTTCAGGGTGCCGGTTTGTGTGGCATGTTCCAGCTGTTTTTTATAGCGGCCGAGCAGAGCCTGAGCCAAAACATATTTCTGTCCGTTTTCTTCCATAACGGCATAATCAATATCATTACCGACTGCCAGCATCAGATTTGACGGCAGGGTCCAGGGCGTTGTGGTCCAAACCAGCATGTTTAACCCGTTGTCAAGCTTGAACATAACAGTTATGGCATTGTCGGTTTTGTCCTGATAGCCAAGGTTAACCTCAAAGTTTGAAAGCGGGGTTTCAGCCGCCCAGGAATAAGGCAGTACGCGGTAGTCCTCATAGACCAGACCTTTGTCATAAAGTTCCTTAAAATTATGGATGACGCTTTCCATAAATGAAATATCCATGGTTTTATAATCATGGTTAAAATCCACCCAGCGGCCGATGCGCTTAAACATGCTTATCCAGATGCCGGAATATTTTAAGACATCCTGGCGGCAAAAATCATTAAATTTTTCAACGCCGTAAGCTTCGATTTCCTTACGTCCGGAAACGCCAAGCTGTTTTTCGGCCGACATTTCCGCCGGCAGACCGTGACAATCCCAGCCGAGACGGCGTTCAACCTTTTTGCCGTTCATGGTCTGAAAACGGGCCACGACATCCTTAACATAAGAAACCATAATGTGGCCGTAGTGCGGCGTGCCGTTGGCAAAAGGAGGGCCGTCATAAAAGACAAACTCGGCGGCGCCGTCACGATTGTGAACGGATTTTTCAAAAGTGTTGTCTTCTTCCCAGAATTTGAGAATGTCTTTTTCAATTTCAACAAAGTCAGGCTTAGCCTTTACTTCAGCATAATGTTTCATTTTTTATACCCAGTTTTGTGAGATTTTTAACTTAAACAATTTCCGAAAGACTTCGGAACATCAAACAGTGATTTATGTGTGAAAAAAATAAAGCCTATCCCCTAAGGGATAATAATCAAAATGGCAGATATGTAAAAACTTTTCATCATTTATTATGGCTCAAGCGCCGGTTTTCCGGCATTATCATCATGTTAAACTGGAGAAAGTTTAATACAATAAATCCGGGGAGTCAAATATAAATTTTCAAGCGTTATTTGTTGTGTCCGGAAAGCAAGAAGACAGTATTTTATTTCTTGCAATTTGTGATTTGCTCTTTTATCATGATGGAACCGGCGAGAGGTCGCCGGTGGTGTCTAAGCAACATCTCGGATAATAGAAACTCCGCTGTTTTGGGCGGGGTGCCGGTAATATATTGAATAACGGCGACTGTTATTCGACAGTTGTTTAGCTCCGCCTGCTTTGCGTTTATGTGAGGCAGGTTTTGTTTTTAACAAATTAATGGAGTTTAGAGTT
>CALYAY010000007.1 GCA_944393695.1 uncultured Alphaproteobacteria bacterium
TTGTAAATAGTTAATTTTTAGTTAAGACCATAATTTAAACAAAAATCAAGACGCTTCAAAAGAAGCGTCTTGTGCAATCTCGGTTCGAGCCTCATGCAAAAAAAGGACTATTTGCCGAAAATGCCCAGTTCTTTAACACGGTCTTTTACGCCGCCGACAACGCTGTTCAGATTTTCCTCGGCAACGCTTTTCAAATCACCGAGCTTTTGGGAAACAACATTCTGGGTGGCGGTGGTTAAAATCTTGTTTAAGATCTTGGCAATGACCTGTGGAATGTTGCTGCCGGCTTTTTTGCTGTCATCACCGATGTTGTTCATGGTAATGTCCGGCAGGATAATGCTGACATCTTTATCACCGGCAGCGGCTGACAAAGTTGCGTCGTTGATTGCCAAGTGTCTGATGATGACTTTTTTTCCGGCAGACTGATCAGCAGAATCGGTTTCAGAGGTTGTTTCGGCTTTGTCGTTTGAAGATGACTTGTTCAGATAAGAGTTAACATTGTTTTGAATTTCTTTGATGTTATTCTGGGTTAAAGACAACATTTCGTAGGTGATGGCCGGTTTGTCAACGGTAATGTCTTCGATGATGACAGTGTCGGATGTCAGGCTTTTAAGGTCAACTTTAACACTTATATTGTTAAGTTCGAACAGATAGGGCATTTTGTAATTTTGCGGATTGGCAATGGTGATTTGCCGGATAGCGGCTTCGCCCGTTGTGGGATGCAGGGAAAATCCTTCCAGATTAACTTCCGTGCCGGTAACTTCGCTGCCGTATTTGTTTACGATTTTTTTGACTGCGCTGTCAAGCAGCGAGGGGCCAAAGTAATAAATACCGGCGGCAACGACCACCACACCGATTAAGAGAGAGCTTTTTTTCATGAGATTATCCTTTCTTTTGTTGATATTTTCTGGTGATGAAATGCAAAATACAGTTTTCTATTTTTTGATAATCTGCCGGAGAATCTATATATTCAGACAACAGATTCAGCAAGTTACGCAGGCATCCGGTTTTGCTGCAGAAGTCAAAGGATGCCAGGTAATTGGTGTCATAAAACCAGGCCAGATAATTTAACAGCCAGTCAGAGGCGGTTTTGAGTTTTGTCCGGTCGGACAGTCGGCCGGATAAGAAAGATTCCAGGATTTCCGGGGTAAGCCGTTTGTCTTCGGAATGATACAGGAACAAGTGATGCAGAATTTCGGGAGATTTGCGGCTGACGTTTTTCAGCAGATAAAGATTGGCAATTTTATCAGCGTCTCTGACCAAAAAAGCGAGATGCTCCACATCTTCCTGCAACAGCGGCGGCAGCCGGAGATAATCGGCGTCGCGGTATAATTCTTCAATCATGTGTCCGTGGTGTTTGACGGGAAGCAGAATTTCGGGAACGGCAAATTGCGGATATTCCGATAAAATTTCATAACTCAACTGCGAATGGTCACAGGAATGGTTCAGGCCGTGCTCGTTTTTCAGTTCTATTTCGCGAAAACGTCCGATATCGTGCAGCAGGCAGGTTTCATAACCGTATTTGATAAATTCTGGAGGCCGCCGATGAAAGACTTCTTCGTGCCGCATGATATAGTTGCCGCATCCGACGACCTGAAAAGAATGGCGGATTTTTTCATCGGCAAAAAGCTCAAGATATTTGTTTCCGGCCACTTTCTGACGGCAAATCCGGTAATATTCAATCAGAAAATTTCTTTCGTCCCCGTTACTCTGCATGCTCAGCTTTCCTTCGTTTTCTGAAATTAAATCATTCCGTGGTTAATTTTTGTTTAATATCTGTTTTAATACTTTTTTAATTTTTGTCGGCTTAGATAAACGGGAAAGAGAGGAAAAATGTTTGATCACAAGAAAAATCTGATGAAAGCAGTGGAACTCAGCGATGTTTCCGTTAATAACGGGAGTTCGCCGTTCGGCTGTATTATTGTTAATGCTGAAGGAAAAATCATCGGCGAAGGTTATAACCATGTGGTTTTAAATAATGATCCGACGGCTCACGGCGAAGTCGAGGCCATACGCAATGCCTGCAAAAATATCGGCAGTTTTGATTTGAGCGGCTGCACGCTTTATACTTCGTGCGAACCTTGTCCGATGTGTCTGAATGCGGCAAAGTGGGCTAATATCAAAGAAATTTATTATGCCGCCGATCGTTATGACGCGGAAGATATAGGTTTCAGAGACAGAGTCTTTTATGAGGATGATCCGGTAAATCTGCATCGCATTGAATTGAGCGAGGCTGTTGACATTATGCAAAAGTGGAAGAACAAGCAGGATAAAATCGAATATTGATTTTTTTTTGAAAATTTTACTTGCAAAATATTTTTTTGCAGTTTATAGTGCGTTCAGTTCATTGATATGGGTGCGTAGCTCAGTTGGCTAGAGCAACTGACTCTTAATCAGTGGGTCCAGGGTTCGAATCCCTGCGCGCCTACCAGTTACAGAAAGACGAGATATTTATCTCGTCTTTTTTTTGTTATGCAGGGATTCGAACCCGAGGGTTCGTTCTGGTTCGTAAGCGCACTTCGTGTGCTAACTCGCTGCGGTCACTTGCTTTGTTTTGCTCCGCCAGGGCATTTTTATACTGCCGCTTTCTCTGCCCACACCGTAAGCATAAAAAAACAGGAGCACCATTCGGCCCCTGTTTTTAATCAAGATTATCGGCGAACAACATATCTGATCATATTTATCAATATCTGGATGCATAAATATCCCGTTAACGAACATACCACAAGCATCATACTGTCTGACACGGCACCCAAGAAGCTAATTGCATTTAGAAGTTCTGTTGCAAAAAAAATTATACAAAATATCATTATCCCACAGCTTATCAGCATTACAATGCATGCTAATACTTGCATAATTTTGTCTACTACATAAAGTTTTGTTTCCATAATTCTTAATTTTTTTTTATAATACGACATAATTTTATTTTTTTGTAGAGAAATTATACTATTGTTTGAAACTTTCGTCAATAAAAAAAGATTTGTCTATATATTTTCCCCGATACCGATACAACCAATCGCAAATAAAGAGCGGAGAAATCATCCGCTCTTAAATTATTAATGAAGATTTATGCTGGCAATATATTCATCACACATGTTTCCTTCGTAGTGCCAATTGTCCAGGCGTTTTTTGAAAAAAACAAAAGTGATTTTGCAAGAACGGGGAATATAGCCGCCGTTTAAATAAGTTGAGCCGTTTTTGTAATAAGTCAGGAAACGCTCTTTGCCGATTTCATAGATATTATCCGGCGGGCCGATTGTGTATACAAGTTCAGCCTCGTTTATTCCGACAAAGGTTTCATAACTCTGACGGTGACGAACCGGCTGGCGAACGCAGGCAGCCAGCAGGCAAATCAGCAAGAATGTGCAAAAACATCTAAACATTGGATTTTCCCGTATAAAATAAAATTTAATGTTAAATTACCATTCATTCGTTAAAAAAAGATTAGAAGATGGCATTTAATTGAATTTTAATCAATTGTGTTTAAATTAGGTGTATTGATGAAAATCAGTTTGAGAGGGAAAGATGAAAAAAGTATTTTTGACAGCGGCGGCCTGCGGCGTTTTGTTTGCCGCCGGCGCAAGAGCGGATGAGTATCAGGACTGCATGAGCAAGGCCGTTTCGGATATGGCGATTATTGAGTGCAACGACAATGAAACAACACGGCTGGTGCGCAATGTTCAGACCAGGTACAGTGCTTTGTCCGGCAATAAGTATTTTTCCGGATGGAATGACCAGACTTTGTCCTCAGCTCAGAATTTTCAGATGTTAATGAAGCAGTGGCTGGATTTTCGCGACAAATATTGTTCGCTTTACGGATATACTTTTTCTCAGGGAGAAGGCTCGCTCAGCCGGGTTCAGGAATCGCAGTGTCTGGTTGATTTGACCAAGCGTTTTGCCAAAGATGTCGAATCGGTTATTGCCGTTTATAACAATATTGCCGTCAATTAAAAAAAGAGGCCGGGTTATGAGAAAAAAAATTGCGGCGGCGACGGCTTTGTTTCTGCTTTGCGGAATGACGGAAGTCCGGGCTGCGGGAAATTATGAATATTGTATGCGTGATGCCAGTAAGGTCGGTGAGGAAGCAATTGCCGAATGTATGAAAGAAGAGTCTAAACGCGTTGAGCAGCTTATTTACAAGGAATATGAAAATATAGCGGCAGATCCTTTGTTTGCCTCGTGGAATGCGGGAACGGGAATGTTTCGAGGCCGGTTGAAAAACCTGTATGAAAACTGGTATAAATACCGGCAGGAGTATTGTTCTCTTTATACTTATTCAATGGAGGGGTATCTGGGATCAACCAATTATAATACGCAGCGGTGTCTTTTAGAACTGGCCCGAAAGCATTGGGATTATATGAAAGCACTCCGGCAGAATAAAATTTCCACTCCCGATTAAGACCAAAGGCGGTAAACCTTGTAGAGATACAAGGTTTATTTTTTTATATCTGAGTGTTAAAAAGCATCTGTCCCAGATTTTGATTCAGTTTAAAATACCAGAAGTTTGATAAGAATTCGTTATTTTTCACATAATCGTCAGCTTCTCTGGTCGGAAGCGCGGTGGTGGAGAGTTTTTGTTTGAGCCAATACTGAGAGCCGTCAGTAAAAACGGTTAAGGCAATTACCCGGCCATCAAACATGGTGATTGTTAACGGAGCGGATTTTTTATAAATCTGTTCATCAAAGTTTTGAACCGATTTGACGTCATCAAATTCCAGATAATTGAGCCCGGACAGCAGAACATCAGGATTGACGGGATTGTTTTCAGCATTATAAAAAGGCATGTTTTTTTGCGGACGGCGGATAATTCCCTGCCCTTTGGCGATGCTTTTAATATCGGCGGTGTCTAATGACAACAGCGGCTGCTGGAGCCAGCGTATGGGGGATTTGGGCAGATTGAGGTTGTTTTCTGCCAGAAAGATTTTCGGCGAATCGTTTTGACGGATATAAGCAAAACGGCGATTACCGCTTTTATTGCCCAGTTGAACTTTATCCAGTAATTTTCCACGGCGGTCAAATACTTCAATAACCGGCATGTCATCAGGAATGAGTCCGGTTTCAGGATTATCAATTTCCTGATAAATGCGGGCATTTTGAATCATGTCCAGAAATTCTTTTATGAAATTGTAGTTGACATAGTAAGAATCACTTTGGCGCAGTGTCCAGAGATTATCAGTTTTATCAAAGTTCAGATTATAACCGCCGCCGGTAACGGATATAGCCGCTATGTTTTCGGGCTGTGCCGCAGCATGAGCGAATAAATGTCGGCCCAAAGAAGAAGCGGCGGGAGAAAGCGTCTTCCAGACGGAAAAAACGGCAAAGATAACGGAAACAACAAAAAGCAATGACACTTGTTTCAGACTACGGCGCATGATTTTACTCCCTGATTTTACGACGGCAATGACGGAGAACGGCAATCAACATCAGCATGAATAACAGGCTGACTGCGGCGGTGATAAGGATAAAGATATTTATCTGTTTGTCATAGGCAGAATTTATCATGAAGTCAAGATGGCGGATTTCATGTTCGGCTTCGGCAATGTCGTGTTCGAGCAGATTTTGCCGCTTGATTTCACTGAAATCCGGCGAACGTCCGGCATAAGAAGCGGCAAGAGAAAGACGCTCCCTCACCATTTTTTCAAGGCGGAGGAGAATTGTCTGCCGTTGTTCTTCATAAAGGGAAGAAATTTCTTCTCTGAAAATATCAGACAATGAAGAAGCGCCAAACATCGGAGACGGAGACAAATCAGCTAAATTTGTTCTGCCGTTAAAAGCATCGACGGCGCGTTTGATGAGTTCGCCGTTATCTGCCCAGGGGACATAACCGTAAACGGGGTTGTCTTTTTTGAAGCTGTTGTCAGACCAGTTGGCATCATAAGCAAAATCAGTGTCGGCAATCAGCAGCAGTTTGAACGGCTTAATTGAAGCAGGCAGGTAATCAAGCATTTGCTTTTGCAGTTTAGTGCCTTCCAGGATATTTTTATCAAAACCGGAACGAAACTTTCCTTCGGCCAAAACGGCAAGCAGGTAAGGATGGTTGTCTTCGGTATAGTTTTGCAGGATGAGATCTTTGTCCAGCCGCGAAGCTTGAAACGAGGAAACATGTCCGCCCCGGGAAGAAGTGGTTATCAGAGGTGTTATCCGGATGTCTTCCGGAATTTTTTCCGCAATTTTAACGGCTGCCGGCGAACGGAAAATAAGGTTCTTTAATCCGGCTGTCAGCGGCTGTCCCTCAAGGGCTCTTTCCTTTATATTTATCCAGGGGTAATAAAGCCGGGCCTGATTGTTAACAACAGTTTCTTCGGCATTTTGAGCATCACCGATAACTTCTTTGTCGGAATATGATAATCCCAAAGGTGCCAGCAATTGATTAAGCCCTTCGTCGGGAATGATTTTTTCGTTTTGTTCATTGAGGCTGTCGGTAAGCAGGATGAGATTTCCGCCGCGCAAAAGAAACTGATCAAGTGCATAAAGCGGTAGCCGGCTCAGTTCCTCGGCCGGACTGACGACAATAAGCGTGTTTATTTCCACGCCGATTTGAACAGTCTGGGGAGAAATTTTTTGCAAAAGGTAATCTTGTCCCAGCAGGGCAAAAAGATTCGGGCTGCGCGAAGTGTCGACATAACCGTCGATTGTGGGAATATCCATGTCCGGGGCAATAATGCCGATTTTTTGCGGCCGGGACATGTTTTCCAGAGAGTTGAGCGCATTCGTTATATCGTTTTCAAAATAGCGGCGGCGCAATTCGACAAAGTTCGGGATGGTGATGCTCTTTCCTTCATCATTCAGGATAACGGCACCAAACATCAGGTTTATCTTTCCGTCGTTGCTCAAAAAGGTTTTTATGCCGTATTTTTCAGCATTTTTTTCTGCGGCGGAATAAGGTTCAACCCGGATAATGTCCAGAGAAACCGCTCCGTTTGAATAGTTTTGGTATTGTTTCAGGCGTTCGGTTACATAACGGGCATATTGTCCGGTGCGGGGAAAATAATCGCTTAACCGTGAAGAAACATAAAGCCGGATGGTATATTTTTTGTTCAGGGAAGACAACAGGCGCCGGCTTGCCGGAGACAGTGTGTAGCTGTCTTGTCCGCTGAAATCAAGGTAACGGTCGTTAAACAACAAGGATCCGCCGAAGTTAATCAGCAGAAAACTGCCGAATAGCAAAAGGATAAAAGCGATTAAGGTTAAGTTTTTTTTCATTGCACTCCCCTGTTCTACCGGTTGCGTCCGGAAATGAAAGCGGTGTTGGCCCAGAGAGCCAATATGGTCAGGCTGAAAAAGCAGATAAAAGCGTCCAGGCTGACACGGCCGGAAATAAAATTAAGGTATAAAGCGGAAAAGTTAAGTTCCGGCAGGGTCTCCGGCAGATTAAACCATGTCATCAGAACTTCAAATTTAAGTGAGATAATTCCCCATAAGGCAAAAAAAGCGACAAGGTAAGTGATGACCGGACGACTGCTGAGCGCGGAAACCATACAGCCGACCGCGCAAAAAGCTCCGGACAAAAGCAACGTTCCGAGAAAGGCGGAAAACAGGCTCAGAAAATTTATATCAATAAAAAAGGACGAGACCATAATCAGTGGTAAAACCAGCAAAATCATTAAAGAACAAAAAGCCCACGAGGCAAAAAACTTTCCTAAAACCAAAATAAAGTAATCAACCGGCTGTGAAAGCAAAAATTCAATGGTTCCGAGCCGGAATTCATCGGTCCACAAGTGCATGGTGACGGCGGGAACGATAAGCGCCAAAATGGCCGGCTGAAAACGGAAATAAGATTGCAGTCCGCTGTTGTCAATAAGGAAATAACTGCCGAAATAAAAAGCAGAGGCCAGAGAAACGGCTATATATATCCCCCAGATAAAAAAGACCGAAAAATTATTCAGATAACCGGTGAACTCTTTGAAAAAAACGGTTTTAAGCTGATTCAGCGCCATGATTTTCTCCTTAATGTTCAGCTGCCGTTGGTGATGCGGCGAAAAGCAGCCCCCAAACTGCGTTCGGGCATGAGGTATTTGAGGCGGGCGGGAGTGGTGTCTTTTATCAGCACCCCGTTGTGCAATAACAAAATGCGGGAAGCGACGGCTTCAACATCTTCCAGAATATGAGTGGAAAGGATGACAGTTCCGCAGGAAGAAAAGTTTTTGATAAATTTTTGCAGAGCATATTTCTGATTGGGATCCAGCCCTTCGGAAGGTTCATCAAGAATCAGAATCTCCGGTGCGTGAATTAAAGCCGCCGCAATGCCGACGCGATGACGGAAGCCCTTGGACAGGGTTCCGATGCGGCGGTTGACAACCGGTGCCAGACCGAGGTGCTCGACAAGTTCTTCCAGACGGCGGGAAAAAACATTTGATTTTATCCCCCGGAGGCCGGCCGTGTAAGACAAAAAGTCAAAAGAAGTCATGTCGGCATAGAGAGGGCTGTTTTCGGGAACATAGCCAATGCGGCGCAGAGCTTCGACTCGGTGATCCATAATGTTAATGTCATCATAAAAAATTTCTCCCGCATCGGGGCTGAGAAGTCCGGTCATTAGACGGATGAGCGTGGTTTTTCCGGCGCCGTTGGGCCCCAACAGGGCTAAAATTTCGCCGTTTCCGGCGGAAAAGCTGAGATTATCCAAAGCTTTTACTTCGCCGAAACTTTTGCTCAGTCCGCTTATTCTTATCATATTTTATCCTTATTTGTGAATCGCAACACGCTTTTATTTTAGCTGATTATTTTTAAATTTTAACAACTATTTTAATTTGTTAAAAAGTTTGGTGACAAAATGTTTATTTTATTCTATTTATATAGGCAGGTATTGAAAAATTAGGGAGTTTTAAAGTGCCTGAAAAATATTCAAAAGAAGAGGTTTATAAACTGAAAACGGGATTATATGCCGCGGTTATTCTTTTGGCTGCCGGCATATATATGTATTGGGGATCGTCCAAGGTGGAAAAGCCTGATGACGGAAGATATTATGAGGTTAATGCCCGTTTCGGCCGCACAGACGGACTTCTGGTCGGAGACCAGGTGAGAATGGCGGGGGTCAATATCGGGAAAGTGGTTAATGCCAGACTTGACGATCATTTTCATGCCATATTGACACTGGATGTTAAGGAAAATGTCAAAATTCCCGATGACAGCAGTGCTTCAATTGTCAGTTCGGGACTGATGGGCAGTAAATATATCGAAATTGAACCGGGCGGTTCGGAAGAATATCTGCAGCCCGGCGGCAGTTTTTCCTATACGCAGGACGCTATGGTGCTTGAGGAGCTGATCGACCGGATTATCTCCATTGGTAAAGCCAATAAAAAATAATAGTGATAAATAATCAAAGAGGAATCGTTATGAATAAAAGACCTATGGAAACTATTATGGGAATTGTGGTTTTGGTTGTGGCCGCATTCTTTGTTTATTTTGCCTACAAAGTTTCAGATCTGCAGGTGGTTAAAGGCTATGAGGTGACGGCCAGATTTTTGAAAGTGGGCGGTTTGAATGTCGGTTCCGATGTCCGCATTAACGGAATTAAAGTGGGAACAGTCGTGGCTCAGAAGCTGGATACGGAAAATTATGATGCGGAAATTGTTATGAGCCTGGCCTCGGACATCAAACTGCCGAAAGACAGCGTAGCGGCTATTGTCGGCGACGGGCTTATCGGGGATAAGTTTATCAAGATTGAACCCGGGCATGAAAAAGAAATGCTCCAGAACGGGGATATTATTACCAATGTCAAAGATTTTAAGACAATTGAAGACATGGTTGGCGAAATTATTTTCATGGTGACAGACAATGGTGAAAGCTCGGCTCAGTAAAATTTTGGCGGTTTCGGCCTTAAGTCTGGCGGCGGGACTGAATTCTGCCCAGGCTAAGGAAATCGAAACCAACACGGCCCGTTTGCAGGCCATGGACAAGATGACCGGAAAAGTCAGCGTGATTGAGGTTCCGGTTAACGGCGAGATTAAATTCGGCAGTTTTTCAATTGTGGTGCGGGCGTGTAAAACCCGGCCGCCCGAGGAAATGCCCGATAATTTTGCCTTTGTTGACGTGGTGGACGAGCAACAGGACGGCAGCAAAGTCAATATTTTTAAGGGGTGGATGATTTCATCAAGTCCGGCGCTTCATGCCGTGGAACATCCGATTTATGATGTCTGGTTGCTGCAGTGCATTGATACAAAAGTGGATAAAAACAAACTGTTGACCGAACAGCAGCTGTCCGAAAGAGATGTTATCGAACAGGCAATTCAACCGGAACCGAAAGCATCAGACAATGCGGTGCCTGTGGATTTGGTTCCGGAACAAGAGGAAATTCCGGCTCCGGATACGATAAAGGCAGATGCGGCTACAACGACGGAGGCTAAAGAGCAGAATGTACAGGTTCAGCCGCAATCTCCGACAGAGGATGCAGGGGCAGAGAATAATGACCGGCCGCAGGATTCTGCTCCGGAAAATATTGTTCCGGCAACAGAAGCGGTTGCAGCCGGGGAAGCTGCCGAGATTCCGGCAGTTGAAGATATTACCAATGGCAAAGAAAGCGAAAATATTCCGGAAGAAACAGTTTTTGAAAGTGAGGAAAGCTATACGGAAGACGGTGCTCCACAACCTCTGGCTCCTTTTGCGGATGATTCTCCGGCAGCTGCCAATATGGCACCGGCGGAAGAAAATCAGGCTGTCCCGACTTCGGTGTCCGGGGATATTCCTCAGACGGCACCTGAAAATATTCTGAACCTGTCGGAAGAAGGGACTGAGGATTTGTTGCCGCCCGCCGCAGAACAGGAATCCGTTCAGCCACAGCCGCTACCCGTTAAAACAGAAGAACCTTCCGACCAACCGGGACAGCTGATTGAGTTTGATGTGGATGAAGGTGACGGCGGACTTGATGCCGAAGCTTTGCGCTGAGAGAGGTTGAAATGTCTGAAAGCAAAAGAAATCGGGATATTGACGTCAGCTTTGTAATGACGGTTTATAATAAGGAATATTATCTGCCTTCGGTCATAAGAGCTTTATTGGCGCAGGACGGTCTGGAAAATCCGGAATTTATTTTTGTGGATGATTTATCGACTGACAAATCGGTTGAAATCATAAAAGAAATGACCAAAGGCGTGCCAAACGTCGTTATTGTCGAAAACAAAGAAAACCGGGGTATCAGTCCGCGAATCAATCAGGGTATAGCCCTGGCCAAGGGAAAATATATACGAATGCTTGATTCGGACGATATTTTTCCGATTGATTCAACCCGGAAAATGCTTAATCTGGCGGAAGAGCTGAATGCCGACATGGTTTACGGGTGTTTTTGCAAAACGGGGAAGAAACCACAGGCGCTTGAAAACGAAACGCTTGAAGAATCCGGATATCGTTATAGTGAAAATGCATTAATGACGGTTTTGACCGGGCGTTTTACCCGTATGGGACAGCTGATTAAAGCCGAAGTGCTGAAAAAGGCCGGCGGGGCCGACGAACGGGTTTTTATTCAGGATGAATCAATTCCCCTGCGGGCGGCAATTTATGCCAAGGGAATTGTGAAAATGGATGCCAATGTGGTTTTGGTGCCTGAGGAACTGGGAAATTTTTCCGGCAATAAAATACAGCTGGATCATGACCGCTTTCTGGCTTATTATTACACTATCAAAGAGAATCCGCATCTTCCGGAAAAAGCTTTGCGGCTGATGTATAAACGGGCGGTGTCGGCCTATTGGAAACTTATTAAAAAGACGCGCCCCCTGCCCTGGTTTTCAAAAGCGTTTGCCTTGTATATTCAGAACAAGATCAGTCCGGAATATCCAAATATTGAAACACTGGATAAAATGGCCGGTGTATTTCTCGGGCTGAAAAACGTGCGACGGGTTGTTAATCCTCTGCATTCGCTGGAAAAGTAAAAGAAAGAAGCCGCAGAAATGCGGCTTTAACTTTTCAGGCAACTTTGTAAATATAATATTTTTTGATATATCCGGAAGGATTGTTTTCCTGCATGCTGCGGCGGAGTTCCGGCAGACCGAAGTCTTGTCCGAAATTAATGTATTTTACCGAATTGTTTTGCTCCAAAAACAGACGATTGTTGGCCTGGGATACACCGCGGAATCCGGGAGAAGACTTTTCAAAATGGATGAACAGGTTATCGTTATCGATTTTTTCACCGATGATAAAGGCGACGATTTCGTCTTCAACAAATAACATGCTTCCGGAGATGTCGGGTTTTAAATTTTCCCAATTGTCAAGGATGCGCAACAGCGCTTGTTTTTCATTATAGTCATAGGACGGACTGTCAGAAGTTTTTTCTGAAATATCAAAGAGTTTTTTGTAATAATCTCTTACAACCGGAATATCCTGAGCAGTGATTTCTTTTTGGCGGTAATCATAAATCCGGGTAAAATAGTTGGCCAGCTGCCGTTTTACATGATATTTGCGGCCGGGAAGTTCGGTTAAATCGGATAAAGTGTAGATATATTCCATGGAATCCGGTTCTTCCCGTAATTTTATCTGCCGGCCGCAGGAAAGATAAAGCTGCCGGGCCAGTTTTTCGGAAATGCTTTCCAACTCGGCTTTGGGCGGCAGTTTTTCCGAGACGATTTTTTTCCAGTCGCAATTTTGCCAGCAGCCGACAGGGGTGCGATAGTAGATTTTACCGTTCCAATGATATCTTATCCAGCAGAGGTTTTCATCAAAAGCCCATTCAAAGTGATAGGCATTGTTCCAACCCCACATCCAGATAAACGAATTGTCATAGCTTTTTTCTTCGCATTGCTGATAAAGTTTGTTGTAGTCCGGGAGATATTTAAAAGATATCGGTTCAAATTCAATCATTTATTGCTCCTTTTCTTTTATTAATTATAACTAATTGTTAATATAATTCCGATAATTTGAATTTACAGGGGTGAAGAATTATATATTTTCAGTACATGTTATTGAGGAGTAAAATAATGGAAAAAAATACATTATATGCGATTATTGCCGGAGCTGTTCTGCTGCTGGCCGGATTTTTTATCGGTCGGGCAAGTCATGGCGGTTTTGAACGGATGCCAATGTTTGGTCATCCTATGCCGATGGCGGCTTATGGCTGCCCGATGATGAACGGCGGATGCGGTTGCGGCGGAATGGCGGCCAATGCCGGAAAAGATGCCATGAAGCCGCTTCCGGCTCCGATGCCGGGGTGCAATTGTCCGAATGTTCCGGCTCCTGCCCCGCAAGACCGGCCAAGACATCATATGCGCCGCGGTATGCCTGCTCCGCAGCCCGAACCGCAAATAAAGTAGAAATATCCCGGAAGTGATGAGCTTCCGGGAGTTTTTTTATTGTATACCACATATCCCAGGATCTACCAACAGTTTAGCCTGACATCTTTGCTTTCCTCTGTATGGGCTGTAATAATCAAATGTACCATAGGAATAACGGTAAATAGGTCCGGAAGATTTTGCCGGTTCGTCGTGAAAATCACCGCAATTCGTAATACCGCAACTGCAAGAACATGATTCATATTTGCCGTTGCATGCTTGACCGACAGGTGTGGCACAACCATCGGGATCTTCGCAGGTGAGGGAATAAGAAGACGGGCAGCTGCAGATTTCCTCACCATATTTTACTTCCCAAACTTGAGGACTTTCACAGGTACAAGATTCGTACTTTCCGTCGCAGGGTGTACCTACACCTTTCATTCCGCTGCCTGAACATTCGTATTTATAACTGCTGGGACAACTACACTTATTACTCTTCCATTCATAAGGTTCTTCGCAAGTGCATTTGTTATATTTTCCCTCGCAAGGCGTTCCAGCACCGCCGGTTTCATGCAGGCCGTTGCAGGTGTATTGATAAGATGCCCCACAGACGCATTGTCCGTTTTTCCAGACATAACCTGATGCGCAACGGCATGACTGATATTTTCCGTCACAGGATGAGCCGGAACCTCCGGTTTCGTTGGCACCGGTACAAGTATATTTATATTTGTTCGGGTCACAGGTGCAGGTTTTGGAGCTTGCGTTCCAGACATAGCCCGACTGACAGCCGTTTTTGCAATATTTGTTGGAACATTCCTCTTTCTTGCAGGTGTAAGGGGATGGACATGAATCCATGGAACATTCGTTAGCACAAGGTTTGCAGTTGTCATATTTAGTTGTTGTTCCCGACTGACAGGTATTAGCTCCGGCTTCGGGGCCCATGGAGCCGCAATCCATATATCCCTCACAGGGATTAGGTTTGATTTTGTATTTAGTCTTACCGTCGCAGTCTAAGCAAGCTTCGCCGTCCTGAACATAGCCTTCGGGGATACTGGTGTTGTCATAACCTGAGCCGCAGGGCGTGCATTCACAGGAAGCGTATTTGTCTCCGCAGGCCTCACCCACACCATGATAAGGTGGTTCACAGGTCACGTAATCGCTGGGGCAGTTGGCTTTACATTTTTCAAAATAGGTGTTGTCGTAGGGGCAATAATTATACGGTTCATATCCTTCGAGACAGGAAGTCTGGGTATAACCTTCTTCTTCGCAGCGTTTTTCGTCATTCAGTTCATAATCATCACCTCCGGGAGGCACCCCGCCATTATCGTCATCGGCATTATTTCCCGCAAACTCATTTCCCGAACAATCAGTGGTGTCTGTGACAAAACAGGCCGCGGCAAGTTGGATGAGAGGGGTGTTATGAAACCCTCCCCGACCCCTCCCTAAGTCTTTAGGAAGGGGAAGTATAGAGAGGTCTGAGTTTTCAGGGAGAGTAAATTCGGCAAAATCTTCAAGTGAAGACAAATGAGCGGCCGTGAGGTGTGAAGTGTGTGTAGAAACATGTGATTTAAGCATGGCCGCGCTTAACGCCGGAGGCGTATCATAAGGATTAAAACCAGCGTAACACAAATCAGCCCCGGCAATAAAGGACATGCACGAAACCGACAACATGAGAACAGTCTTATTCATCATAATAGCACCTCTGTTATTAATTACATTTGTCTTCACGAATCTAATGATAACAGAAAGTTTGATTATTGTAAATAGATAATTTTGAGTTAAGACGGGAAATCGGACGAGGTTTTAAAACCCCCTCTTACTCCCCCTAATATTTTAGGGGGAGGATAAGTTAGGAGCCTACTGTTTTAGGAGAGGATGTAAGAATACTTGATTGTCACCCTCACCCGACACTTTGTGTCGACCGTCTGGCTGCGTAAGTGTTGCTGAAAGGGCAACACTAACTTGCTGCGGTCAGCAGCAACTGTAACATTTGTTTCCGTCGCTGCCGTTGGGGCGCAAATTAACAGTTCTGCCCCAGTCGTCAGAAAACAATTCACCGGATTGTTTTCTTTCCTCCTGCCCCTCTCATAGGGAGAGGTGAAGAAATGGATGACTTTTTTACCTAGATCCTCGGGTTAAACCCGAGGATGACAGGGGAAAGGGTGGCTGAGGATGATAGAGAGAAGAGAAGGAAGGATATGGGACGGAGGGTTGGATTTGTATTTACAGGATTTTTCCGGAGGTGTCTTTTAATAAATTATTTAAGCGGGAGAGTTTGTCCTCATTGATGAGGCAATCAATAATCATGGAAGAACCGTCCAGGCGGCTGTGTTCAACCTCAGCATTGCGGTGAAGCCAGGATAAAAGGCCACCCTCGGCTACCGGGAGTTTTACCGTTATTTTTTTGCCGGACAGTGACAATATCCGATCAACGGCCTGTAAGAACTGATCTATCCCCTGCCCGGTTGTTGCCGAAACAACAATATTTTCCGGGTGGCGGGCGGATAGTTCCCGGTAATAAGACAGTTGGCCGGTTTCAAGCAAATCACATTTATTCAGGACTTCAAGATATTTTTTGTTATGTTCAATATTTTTCAGGCCTAAGTTTTCCAATACGGAAAGGACGTCTTTTCTTTGCGCCAGTGTATCCATGTTGGCAATATCCCGGACATGAACGATAACATCGGCAGCTAAAACTTCTTCCAGAGTCGCACGGAAAGACATTATCAGTTCATGCGGCAAATCGGAAATGAAGCCCACGGTATCGGATAAAATAACTTCACGTCCGGAAGGAAGCTTTATGCGGCGCATGGTAGGGTCAAGGGTGGCAAATAGCAAGTCTTGGGCAAAGACACCGGCCGCAGACAATTTGTTAAAAAGCGTCGATTTTCCGGCATTGGTATAGCCGACCAAAGCCACTACCGGATAAGGAATCTTACGTCGGGCATTACGCTGAAGCTGGCGGGTCTGGCGGACTTTTTCCAAGTCTTTTTTTATGCGGATAATTTTTTCATCAATAATACGGCGGTCAAGCTCAATCTGTTTTTCACCCGGGCCGCCAAGAAAGCCGGCGCCACCCCGCTGGCGTTCCAGGTGAGTCCAACTGCGCACCAGACGGCTGCGCTGATAGGTAAGATGTGCCAGTTCCACCTGAAGTTTGCCTTCCCGGGTGCGGGCTCGCTCACCAAATATCTCAAGAATGAGGGCCGTCCGGTCTATGACTTTGGCATGGAGTTTGGTTTCAAGATTGCGTTGCTGAACCGGGCTGAGAGATGTGTCGACAATAAGCAAATCCAGATTATTTTCTTTGAAAATATCTGCCAGTTTCTTAATGTAGCCCTCACCAAAATAAGCACCGGGCTTGATTTCGCGCAGATTAACAATTTCCTGATGACAAACGCAAAGATTAACCGCTTCGGCCAGGCGAACAGCTTCTTCCAACCGGGCTTCGGGGGAAAGGCTGATTGTTCCGTTAAGAAGGTTAGGGAAAACAACGCTTACCCGCGTAACCGGTTCTTTTTCTATCTGAAATCCGCTCAAGGATTATTCCGCATTTTCAGCCGGAGCTGCTGTCTCTTCCGGCAATTCAATATTAACCGGCGTTCCGGGCATGATGGTTGAAACGGCGTGTTTATAAATAAGCTGCGTGTGACCGTCGCGGCGCAACAGTAGAGAAAAATTATCAAACCAGGTGATAATGCCCTGCAATTTGACCCCGTTAACTAAAAATACGGTAACGGAAATTTTGTTTTTACGCAGGTCGTTTAAGAAATCTTCCTGAACATTTTGTGACATTTTACTATCCTTCTTATAATTCTTAACAAATTTGATTTAAGCGCATTTTATTTTAATAGTAAAGAAGTTTTTTACGAGAATATTTTTTCGACTCTCTTTATGGCCTTGGAGCTGCAGAAAAGGATGATGATATCTCCTTCTGCCAAACGATCGTAAAGCGTGGGAAAGATAATTTCTTCATCCCGGATAACGGCGCAGACACGGCTGTTTTCGGGGAGTTCCAGTTCTATAATTTTTTTGTTGATATTAGCCGAATATTTATCGATTTTTATTTCCCAAACCTCACCAAAGCCGCGGCCGAGTGAATAAGCTTTGTTCAAATGGGCTTTGCGCAATTCCTTTAAGATGCCGGAGACAGTCACGGAGGAAGTGTCAACAATGATGCTGTCATTCAAGTTGCTGACAAGATTGTTATAGGCATTTGAATTTACAAGTGAAATGGTTGAGCCGACACCGTTTTTCTGAGCGATGAGCGAAGCTAAAAGGTTTTCTTTGTCACGCAAAGTTACGGCGATAGTCACATCAACATTATCCAGTCCGGCTTCTTCCAAAATAAGATCACTGGTCATCTCACCGCTGATAATTGAAACATTATTCAAGACTGAGGCTAATTTGCGGGCGTGGGAAAAGTCTTCATCAATAATGCGGCAGCTGGTGATGCTGTCGTCTTCTTCCAGCCGGCGGGCCAAAAACAAAGATATCTGGTTGCCGCCGAAGATAAGAATTTTTTCATTGGCCGGCTGTTCTTTGCCAAAGTTGTGCAGAGCGTCTTCAATTTCATCCTCTTGAACAAGAAAATAAAATTCATCATCCGGTTCCAAGGTGAAATCGGCATTGGGAATAAAGTTTTTACCGTTGCGGACGACGCAGACCGGTGCAATTTTCAAGTCAGGAGCCGCCATTTCAAAATGACGCACCTGGGTTTTCAACATGGGACAATCAGCTCCGCATCTGACTGATAAAAGATAAAGTTTTTTATCGGCCAGAGACATGACCGAAGAGGCTCCCGGGGTGCGGATGATGGCATAAACGGCATCGGCAATTTCCATGTCCGGTGAAATTATCAGGTCAATGGGAATGTTTTTTTCATTGTATAGCGGAGCCCACAGGGGATCAATAAATTCTCGGGAATCAATACGGGCAATTTTTCTTTGAATGTTAAACAGATAGGCGCCTACCTGGCAGGCAATCATATTGACCTCGTCAACATTGGTTACAGCCAGAATTAAATCCGTTCCGGAGGCCCCTGCCCGTTCTAATATCTCGGGGTGAGAAGCACTGCCCAAAACCGGCAGGATGTCCCATTCTTTGGAGACTTCGTCAAGACGGCGCTGATCAGTGTCTATGACGGCAATATCATTGTTGCCCTGGCTGAGGTAGCTTATCAGATTGCGGCCGATGCGGCCGGCTCCGCAGACTATTATTTTCATAGAGCCTCCTTTTCTATATTGTCAAAATATTCATTTATGGTTTGGCAAGCCGTCTCGTAATCATTGATTTTGGTATAGGTTTCGCGAAAACGTTTGGCATCGCGCAGATTTTTGCAATACCAACATACAAACTTGCGGGAGATGGCCAGTCCCATATCATTGCCATAATAAGCACGCAATTCGTCTATATGATGCAATAAAAACTTTTTTATTTCTTTAACGGGAATTTTTTGCGGTTCTGTCCCTTTGGTCAGGTATTCGTGCGTCTGGCTTATTAACCACGGGTTTCCAAGGCATCCCCGGCCTATCATGACTCCGTCGGCTTTGGTATAATCAAGCATGCGGGCGGCATCATAGGGGGTAAAGATGTCTCCGTTGCCGATAACGGGAACAGAGACGGCCTGTTTGACGGCGGCAATGATGTCCCAGTCGGCTTCGCCGGAATAAAAAGCACTGCGGGTACGGCCGTGAACAGTGAGGTAGGCGGCGCCGCAATCCTCACACATTTGAGCAAAGTCAACCGCATTAATACTGTTGTTGTCCCAGCCTTTGCGGAATTTGACACTGACCGGCAGGTTGACCGCTGAGACAACCCGGCGAATAATGCGGGCGGCAAGTTCCGTTTCACGCATGAGCGCCGAACCGGAATGATTGTTTACGATTTTTTTGACGGGACAGCCCATGTTTATGTCAATGGAATGAGCCCCCAGCTCGGCAGCCAGAACAGCCGCTTCGGCAAACAAATCGGGATTGTTGCCGACCAGCTGGACAACCACGGGATAAGGCTCATCACGGACATCGGCTATCCGGTAAGTTTTGGGATTTTTACGCTGAACGGCATTAACAGCAACCATTTCCGAGACCATGTTGCCGCCGCCCAGAGAGGCTGTCAGCCGACGCAGGGGTTTATCGGTGATACCGGCCATGGGAGCCATAAAAACACAACTGTCAAAATCAAGTATTTTCATCTATATTTCAATATCATAACTGCGGTTATATTCGTGCATAAAATCAATAAGCACCTGAGGCCGGCGATTGATGTTATACACATAATTATAGCTATTTACGGCATATTCAAGCGCAGATACGGAAAGAGTGTCTTTTCCCAGCATGTTGTTTATGGCGCCGGAAACGGGACTGCTTCCATAAATGCCGGCGGCTCGGGCATAAATCAGCGGCTTGGTTTGGCGGGACAGTTCATCTCCGAAAGACAGAGTATTAAAAACAGCACCTGTTTCCGGTGTGGCGGAATTGTTGTCGCGATAAACATCTCCGGCATATTTTCCGGCAGCATTTTTACCTTCCGGTTCGGCAGAAAGATATTGCTGCACCGAGAAAGACAAAGACGGTTCCATATAAGAATAAGATGCAGCGTTGACCTGTCCGACCGGCGGGAGTTCTACTGAAACGGCCGCCGGTGTTTCCGGTGTTTGAAATGCCCGGGCGTAGCTGTAAACTTCCGTTAACAGCCGGTTGATATCTGCCGAATACGGGGTATTTGTCAGCGAAGCGACCATCCGTTAACCTGCTTAATTTATCCGGTCAAGAGATTTGGCCAGAATGTAGTAAAGTTTGCCGACGTCTGCTCCGGAGATGACTGATAAAAGCAATCCGGCTTTTTCGCTGTCTTTGGCTTTGCTGACAAGTGTTTCAAAATCTGTCAGATAGCGGGTGACAATATCACGAAATTCGGCATTCTTTTCAAATTCGTTCTTAATCGCGATTATCTGACTGCGGCTCATGGTGCGGGTCAAATGGCGGACAAAGGCCGCGGTATCGCCGTTGTAGTATTTTTTCCAGAGCTCTTCTTCAACTCCCGGATTGAAAATGCGGTTGATGTCTACGGCAGAAGCTTCAAGTTTTTCAACAATATAAGAAGCGTTGCGCAGGAAATTATCAACTTTCATGCCCTCATAAAGTTTTTCGAGCTCCTGAAGTTTGCTCTCGGCTTTTCCGGATGTTTCATTGAGAATCTGCAGTTGTTTTTTGAACAAGACATTAAAGCCATCTGTTCTTTGCAGAATATTCTCGCTTTGAGCGTTAAAGTCTTTGGAAGTTGAACTTAATGCCGCGACGGCCTGAGAAACCTTGCCGATAGTATCTTCGCTGGTGTTTACCAGAACTTCGGACTGCTTCAGGAAGACTTCGCCTGAAGAGCGGATATTATTGGCAATGCGTTCGGCATTGGCAGCAACCTCACTGAGAGAAGCCCGCAATTTGTTGCCGGAGATTTCCATGCTGCCGGTGCTCTGTTTTGTGGTTTCTTCAACCTGGAGGCTGAGTTTTTTGAGGCTTTCGCCCAGGCCTTTTACCTGGTCATAGGCCTGATTGGCCCGTGTGGACAATTCTTTGGAAGTGTCGTTAAGAACGGTATTAAAGTATTTGACCAGTTCTTTAGTGCCGGCAGAAAGCTGCAACATTTTATTGTTTTGTTCGGAAATCAGATTATTGATTTCGACCACGCCGGTGCTGGCCTCGGCGGTAACCGTATTAAAGCCAGCAATGTAGGTTTCGTAATCTTTGATGACGGTTGCAACCTTTTGCTTAGAAGCAGACACCACCGTGCCCAGATCCTCGGCAGTCTGATTGAGAGACAAACTAATCTGTTCGATGCTTTTTCCTGAGGTTTTGGCGCTTTTGACAACGTCTTCGCTAAGCTTGATAAGTTTGTCACCAAGAGAATTAAATTCATAAATAATCTTGTGGGCCTGCTCCATAACTTCGTTGCCGTTGTTTTTGAAGCCTTCGCTGATGGCCGTAACTTTAGCGGCAGCTTCAGCCGAAGCATCGGAAAGATATTTGTATTGCTGAGCCAGCGAAGCCTCGCCCAAACGGCTCTGCGTCGAAACAACGTTTATAATGTCGGTCAGGCTGTCAATCTGGTGCTGAAAGGTTTCCCGGATGGCATCACTCTGAGCCTGGGTTTTAACTAACGAGGCATCCAGATTTTTGATGTGTCCTTCCATCAGAGACATGATATTCTGACTGCTTTTTCCGATACCGTCATTGGCTATTGTCAGTTGATGGCACTTATCAAGAAGGGCATCGGAAGTGTTACCGGCCTGGGTTCTGATTTCATTAAAGACTTTGGTGAATTCGGTAAATTCGGAAGAAATAAGCTGTAATTTTCCCTGCAGATTTTCAATAACATTGCTTACTTCGCTGTTCTGTTCGTCAATGGCTTTATTGACATTCATCAGCTTATCAATTGATTTTTCAAGATTTTCATTAATATTGTCAGAACGTTTGCTGACGTCTTCTCCCAAAATGACCAGACGGGAGAAAGCACGGTCAGCGGTTTGCTCAATGACCGAAACCTGCTTTTTGAGAGCACTGCCGATGTTGTTGGTATTTTCGGAGATTTTATCGCAGATTCCAAAGAACTCATTTTCCTGCTGTTTAAACAGAAGGCTGATGGTTTCGGCTTTTTCATCAAGAGCCTTAACCAAGTCGGAAACATAGGTTACAGTGCTTTCGGTTACGGAATGCAACGTGTTGTTTTGCGCCGAGAAAGAACTGAGAATATCGTTATGAACTTTTTGGGCATCCTCTGTCGCTTTGGAAACCATAACCGTCTGAGCACTCAGGGTTTTGGATATATTATCCAAATGCTTATCGATATTGTCGTTAACCGTTTCAATCTTTTGGCACCGGTCTTCCAACAGATTGTTTACATTAACCAGTTTGTCCACAGAAGCGGAAGTCGAAGATGAAAAATCTGCCGTTTGTTCTTTTAGCTCGCCATATAACTGCCGGGTTTTGGCAATTACGGATTCAGAGGCGGCGATAGCCTGTTCCATTTGATCTTTCAGATTATTAACCGCGCTTTGGGCGTCTTCGTTCATAACAGCCGAAGCCCGGGTCAGTTCGTCAATTTCCCGTTTAAGTTCGCCCTTGATTTCATCTATACGGCTGAAGGAGGAGTTAATATGCCGGTGCTGCTGGGCCAGTGCCGCTTCGCTGACCTTGCTTTGGGCGACAATAATGGAAGACGTTTCGGCAAGGCTGTCAGAACCTTTTTTCATGGCTGTTGTTATGTCATTAAAGCAATTGGCGGAATCATTTGTCTGGCGGCGGATTTCGTCGCCGGCTTTATTCAAATCAAGCAGCAAAGTGCGCAGGTTGCCCGAAGCCTTATCCAGCATATTGTTCATATCCGTGTGTTTTGCGGCCAGATCTTCGCTTAACGCCGTGGTTTTGATAATAGTCTTGTCGGCAATATCGGCAACGCCGGAAGCTTCCTTGTTAAGGGCATCCACCACGGTATTGATGTTGGAAACGGCAATTTCCGAAGTTTTCTGCAACTTTTCGCTTTGAGTACGAATGTTGTTTTCGACATTTTGCATGGAAGTTGCAATATCGGCAGAAACTCCGCCGAGTTCACGAACCTGAAGGGCAATGCTTTCTTCCGCGACATGGGCCCGGGAAATGATTTTATCAACTTCCTGTCCCACGATTTCGCCCTGTTCGCTGAATTTTTTGCCAAGATTGTCGGCATTCTGGTTGAGCAGATTGATGTAATTATTGACACTGTCCGTCTGTTTTTGCATGACATCGGCCAGTCCGGTGACGCTGTTGTCGATGGTTGATTTCATCTTATCGCAATCGGCAGCCACCCGGCGGGAAATGTTTTCAATTTTTCCGGCCTGGGACGCCAGAATTTCAGAGGCTTGAGCAATATTGTTATTTGATTTTTCGGTCAGGGTCAAAATTTCTTCATTAGCGCTAATCAGGCGGGCATTGCTCTTTTCGGAAACCTGTTCCAGTTGTTCAACGGAATATTTTATTTCGTTGATGTTCGGCATTAGATCGTGCAGAAGTTTGTCGGTTCCTTTTTGCAGGGAAAGGAAAGAGGCGTTCAGATCCGAGGCGCAGTTTTGAAAACGGGAGGTTGAATCAACAGCCTGGGAATTAAGCTCATTAAAGGTTTCGGCCAGAGATTTGACCGCAGATGACAATTCGCCGACGGTTTTGGAGGAATAATTATCCAAAACGGCCACGAGTTTTGAAAAATCTTCAACCCGGCCGCCAAGTTCCACCCGGATTTTTTCGGTTTGTTCCGTGGCCCGGCGGGTGGCTTCCTGAAGCTCTGCCACCTGGGAGCGCAAGGCATCGGCCATAGCTTTTGCCGTCTGGGCTCCGCCGTCTTCGGGGTAAACGAGCTGATTCATGTAAGCCCGGAGAAAGCGGGCTTCATTTTTGAAACTGGTGCCGCGGTCAATGTAAGCGACAACAACCCAGATAATGGCCAAAGGAAGGGTTATTCCCGCCAAAAAGCCGCCGAATTCGTCCGGCATCATCAAAAACAGATTATCCCAGCCAAAAAAATATGAAATATAAAACAGGACTACGCCAAACCATGCGGCGCTGATCCACAACATCAGGCGATACAGGTTTTGCGTCAGCCAGGAATTTTGCAGTTCGATGTTAACCGAAGCACCGGAAGAAAATTCCCGGTCGTTTTGAGCGGAAGCGTTTTCTGCAGACTGATTGGACATAAATATAATTCCCCTTTTCCCCAGTTTTGATTTAAATCCGGGGTTATTTTATACCAAATTTTAAGAATTTAAAGAGATTTAAGCTATTATTAATAACTTATTCACAGAGAAGAACCGTTTAATTGTTTTTCCATGACATATTTCAGTTTTTTCAGTGCCTGGAGCTGCATTTGTTCGCGACTGAGCGAAGCCGGAACCACAACACTGGCTTCCAACCTGGTTTCAGGCTCAATCGCAGTAACTTTGACGTAGTTTCCCTGGCGGACAAATTCAAACAAAACTTCCGGCATCTGTCGTTTAATCTTTCAAAAACTTATTATTTTTCGGAAAACCGAAGGGGGCCAGTTTGCCGACCTGGGCACGATGTCCCAGCCAGGCCAACAGATCGGTTTCGGTTTTGGTGCCGCCGGCACGGGTATAACAGAAACCTTCTTCTTCATTAAATATCTGAATATCGGAAAGTTTTCCGTCTTTATATTTTTGCAGTGTGACGCCCCTGCCCCGCGCCATGCTCGGGATTTCTTCAATTTTGAAAATAAGCAGTTTGCGATTTTCGCCGATGATGGCAATCATATTGCCCGTAATCTTGCGGCAGAAAACGGAATGTTCATCATCGGCCAGATTCATAATTTTGCGGCCGTTGCGGGTTTGAGCCAGAATATGGTTTTCATCAACAACAAAACCGCGGCCGGTATCAGAAGCAATAACATAAGACGCCCCGGGTTCAAAAACAAACATGGACGAGACGGAATCCGAAATCCCCAAATCAATCATCAGACGCAGCGGCTGACCAAATCCACGGCCACTGGGAATCTCGCTGGCGGGAATGGTGAAAAATTTGCCGGCGGTGTCAAAAATGATAATTTTATCGGTGGTTTGGGCATGGATGGCAAACTGCAGCGCATCATCATCCTTAAACTTAAAGTCTTCAGACAAATCGGCATGGCCTTTGATGCAGCGTATCCATCCTTTTTGCGAGAGGATGACGGTAATGGGTTCTTTTTCGATAATCGCTTCAAGCGGAACTTCAATATCGTCGGGAAGTTCGGCAAATTCGGTGCGGCGGCGGCCAAGAGCGGTCTTCTTGCCGAATTTTTCACGAATTTGCCTGATTTCATTAGCCAGGGCTTCCCAGCGTTTACCTTCGTCATTTAACAGCGCCTCAAGTTCGCCTTTTTCTGAACTCAGGTCATCAAATTCTTGTTTTATCTCGGTTTCTTCCAATTTACGCAGAGAACGGAGTTTCATGTTTAAAATGGCTTCGGCCTGATTATCGGTCAGGTTAAAGGCTTTTATCATGGCGGCTTTTGGGTCTTCTTCCTCGCGGATGATGCGGATAATTTCATCCAGATTCAGGTAAGCAATCAAATATCCGGACAAAATCTCCAGACGGGCATTGATTTTGTTCAGGCGGAAATTCGCCCGGCGCTGCAAAACGATGTGACGGTGATTCAAAAATTCACGCAGAACCTGTTTAATATCCATAACATGGGGAACGCCCTCGGAATCCAGAACATTCATGTTCATATTGAAGCGGGATTCCAGTTCCGTCTGTTTAAACAGATGTTCCATCAACAGCGCGGCGTCAACCGTCCGGTTTTTGGGCTCAAGAACAATGCGGATGTCATGTGAGGATTCATCCCGTATGTCACTTAACAGCGGGATTTTTTTATCCATCAACAGCGCGGCAATTTTTTCAATTAATTTAGATTTTACAACCTGATACGGAATTTCTTTAACAACAATCTGGTATTGTCCGTGGCCGAGGTCTTCTTTTTCCCATTTGGCACGAATGCGGAAAACCCCGCGGCCTTCGGTATAGGTGCGGAGGATGCTCTCAAACTTGTCAACAATAATGCCTCCGGTCGGAAAATCGGGTCCTTTTAAGCGGGAAACCAGAGGTTCAATCCCACAATCGGGATTGGCAATAAGGTATAGTAAAGCATCACAGACTTCGCTGAGGTTATGCGGCGGAATTTGGGTGGCCATGCCGACGGCAATACCGGCCGAGCCGTTGCAAAGCAGGTTGGGCACCATGGAAGGCATGACAACCGGTTCTTCTTCCTCACCGTCGTAAGTTTCGCGAAAATCAACGGCATCTTCATTAAGTCCTTCCATCAGAGCCATGGCAAATTCGGTCAGGCGGGCTTCAGTGTAACGCATGGCGGCAGCGCCGTCTCCGTCAATGTTACCAAAATTTCCCTGTCCGTCGACCAAAGGGTACCTTACCGAAAAATCCTGAGCCAGACGAACCATTGCCCCATAAACGGCACTGTCGCCATGAGGGTGATATTTACCGATGACATCACCGACGACGCGGGCGCATTTCTTAAATCCGGATTTGGGATCAAGATGAAGCTGGCGCATGGCATATAACAGGCGGCGGTGTACCGGTTTGAGCCCGTCGCGGACATCAGGCAGCGAACGGGAAACAATGGTTGACATGGCATAAGACAGATAGCGGCTGCTCAGCTCTTCCGCAAGATGGACATTTTTAATTTTTTCTTCGTTTTCAATCGGTTGTTCAGACATCTTATTTATATTCCGCTATCAGAAAAGTTGTGTTTATTCATTAACTTGTTCCGCAAATTAGCACGATTTTCCGGGAATTTCAAGCCATGTAATTGAAAAAAATTTTTGTTGAGAAAAAATTCGGTCATTTTCAGAACATTGTCAATTTCGTTGTTGCCGGGAAAATAATTTTTTTCAACAATATACCGGGGATAGGCAAATAAACGGTTTTTGTAGGGTTCCCCGGCCGAAGCGCAAACGGCTTTGCCGCTTTTGGGCGAAACATATTTCAAATCCGTTCGGCTGCCGGTGGCCGAACATTCGCTCAGGTCAAGACCTATTCCCAGATAGTCTAAAAGATAAAATTCAAAGTAAGAATAATATGTTTTCCAATTATCTTCAAGTATATGCTTAAAAAAATTGTCTATTATGTTGAAAAAACTTTCGGTATCTTCTTTTTCAGGCAAGCAATCATTGCATAATTCACACAAAGCACCTAAAGCGGCCAACCGTTCCGGCGAAGAAAGAAAATTGACCGCATCAGGACGGAGCAGGTCAACATGGAAACTGTAAAGATTATCTTCCAAGCGGGCGTAAGCATTTAAGTTTATGCTGTTACCTAATTGATAAATCCCGAGATTTTTTTTGTGAAGGCAATTTTTTACATAGCCGACGACTTTGCCGTTATGGCGTGTCAACACGGTGAGAATAAGCGAACTCTCACCGTGCCGGCGCATTTTTATGATATATCCTTCGTCGGAAAACTGCATGGATATCAGTAGTCGTGTATCATGCTTTTGGTAATTTTATCATAGGCCTGCAATTCGGAGAGCACGCGTTTCATGTCATGCAGAGGAATCGCGTTGGGCCCGTCGGATAATGCAATGTCCGGATTATCGTGAGTTTCGATAAACACGGCCGCAACGCCGACAGCTACCGCCGCCCGGGCCAGAACCGGCGCATATTCACGCTGGCCGCCGGAGGTTTCGCCCTGCCCGCCCGGCTGCTGAACCGAATGAGTGGCGTCAAAGATAACCGGACAGCCGGTGTCTTTGGCCATACGCGGCAAACCACGGAAATCAGTTACCAAAGTATTATAGCCAAAGCTGGCGCCGCGTTCGGTTATGCAAACATTCATATTGCCGCTGTCTTCGGCTTTTTTGACAATGTTTTTCATATCCCAGGGAGCCAGAAACTGGCCTTTTTTGATATTGACGACTTTGCCGGTTTTGGCGGCGGCAACCACCAAATCAGTCTGGCGGCAAAGAAAAGCCGGGATTTGCAGCATATCGACATGCGGAGCAATCAGCGCACATTGTTCCCTTTCATGAATATCAGTGACTATCGGTATGTTATTGTACAATTTTTTGATTTCATCAAAGGTACGGATGCCTTCATCAATCCCCACGCCGCGCGGTGAGTTCAGCGAAGAGCGGTTGGCCTTGTCAAAAGAAGCCTTAAACACATAGTTGATGCCCAGTTCCTTGGTGATTTCAACCAGCCATCCGGCCATGTCGACGGCATGCTGGCGGCTTTCAATCTGGCAGGGGCCGGCCAACAGAGCCAAAGGAAGCTTGTTGCTGATTTCAAAATTGCCGATTTTTACAGTACGTTGTTCCATGAAAGTTCCTTTACTTGTCTGATTACAATGTTGTGGATTTTATAACACGAAAACAATTTTCAGACAATCAAAATCCGCCGGATAATCACAAAAAATTCCCCCGTTTCCGAGGGAATTTTGCTTTCAGGTTCTTTGAAAGATGGTTAGAATTGCAGGAAACATAGTGCGTTCATATCATAAGAGTGATTACTGCTATCTTTATTCCACTCATCGAACATCGTTACAGTTGGGTCAACTAGCCATACCCGGTTTGCATCAATTTCGGTTGAGGTTATGTACCAATCGTCATTATCGACTATATTATCTGCATCAACTTTACAAAGAGAATTATAGGCGGTTAAATAATTAATCGTAGCATTAAAATTATTTACCAAGCTTTTATAAGCCAAAGGTATTCTCTTTTCCATCCATGTTAATTCGTAAGCTCCTGGTAAATACCAGTCTCCGACGGATGTTCCTTCTGTAACTTTATTATAGCACACCTCTACATAAGGATAAGATATACCATTGGCTTTGCCATAGGCAATAAATGCTTTTGTATTCGCTTTACCGTTCGTATCTGTATAGTCCGAATGGTTTGGAACATCAGGAACATCAAATCCTTTTCCTCCAAATCCAGCTAGATCATTCGGATAAGGCTTTCCTGAGTCTATATTTTTTTCTACGATCAAGCTTGCTGCTTTACCGGGTTCCACAACGATACCTATAGGTGTTTTTTCCGGGTGACAGAAATAGCTTTGAGTTTTATCGGAATACAGGATTGGGAGGCGGTTGGTACATTCACCACCAAATCCACTTTCAACCCGCCAGGTATATCCGTCTTTACAACTACAAGAATTATAATAGATGTACGATTTTTTACCATAGTAGCAACCTTGACCGATACCTCCTTCAGCTTTATAGCTATAATCATCCTCGCAATTATATTTATTGCTTATATCATCGCATTCGCAGAAAGCCCCGTTCCAATGGGTTCCGGCAGCACAGGCACATTGCTTGTAATATTTTCGGCTGCCTTCTTGACAATAATCGCCGCTGGGACTTTCATTTAAGTATGTGCAGGTAAATTTGTATTCGTCTTTACATTCACATCCATCTCTATAATCCCAGCCATTATACTTGTTTACATCACACTGACAATAAGAATAATATCCATTGCAGGTTTGGGCACCGGACGGTTTTATCTCTCCGGTTCCGGTGCAGGAATAGGCATAATATGACGTATCACAGACGCATTGTCCGTTTTTCCAGACATAACCTGATGCGCAACGGCATGATTGGTATTTTCCGTCACAGGATGAGCCGGAACCTCCGGTTTCGTTGGCACCGGTACAAGTATATTTATATTTGTTCGGGTCACAGGTGCAGGTTTGGGAGCTTGCGTTCCAGACATAGCCCGACTGACAGCCGTTTTTGCAGTATTTGTTGGAACATTCCTCTTTCTTGCAGGTGTAAGGCGAAGGACATGAATCCATGGAACATTCATTGGGACAAGGCTTGCAGTTGTCATACAGAGTTTCGGTTCCCGACAAACAGTTTTCTGCTCCAGCTTCAGGGCCCATGCTGCCGCAATCCATAAACCCGTCACAGGGATTAGGTTTGATTTTGTATTTAGTCTTACCGTCGCAGTCTAAGCAAGCTTCGCCGTCCTGAACATATCCTTCGGGAATGGTGGTATAATCATACCCGGAGCTGCAGGGCGTACATTCACAGGAGGCGTATTTGTCTCCGCAGGCCTCACCCACACCATGATAAGGCTCCTCGCAGGTTACGTAATTACTGGGGCAATTGGCTTTACATTTTTCAAAATGGGTGTTGTCGTAAGGGCAGAAGTTAATTGGATCGGAATCTTCCGGGCAATCTGTCATGGTATAGCCTTCTTCTTCGCAGCGTTTCTCGTCATCCAGTTCATAATCATCACCTCCGGGAGGTACCCCGCCGTCATTATCATCGGCATTGTTGCCGGCAAATTCATTACCGGAACAATCAGTGGTATCCGTCACAAAACAGGCCGCGGCAAGTTGGATGAGAGGGGTGTTGTGAAACCCTCCCCAACCCCTCCCTAAGTCTTTAGGGAGGGGGTAGGATAGAGAGCTCACTAAGCCTGTAGGGAGGGAGAGGTCTGAGTTTTCAGGGAGAGTAAGTTCGGCAAAATCTTCAAGTGAAGACAAATGCGCGGCCGTGAGGTGTGAAGTGTGTGTAGAAACATGTGATTTAAGCATGGCCGCGCTTAATACCGGAGGCGTACCATAAAGATTAAAACCGGCGTAACACAAATCAGCTCCGGCAATAAACGACATGCACGAAACCGACAACATGAGTATAGTTTTATTCATCATAATAGCACCTCTGTTATTAATTACATTTGTCTTCACGAATCTTATAATAACAGAAAGTTTGATTGTTGTAAATAGTTAATTTTGGGTTAAGACGGAAAATCGGACGAGGATGAATGAAACCCTCCCTTTCCCTCCCTGAGTTTTCAGGGAGGGGAGAGGTCGCGGAACAGTGTGACACGGGTGAGGGTGAGAGGGGTAAGGCAGGATTTGCTCTCCCCGGCCCTCTCATCTATGAGAGGGTGACAAATTTGAAGATCCCCTGACGTTCAGACTGACGCTGAACGAGGGATGACATTGTCAAACCCTCCCCGACCCTCCCTAAAACTTTAGGGAGGGAGAAGATAGAGGGGACTAAGGTTTTAGGGAGAGGACAATAAGGAAGGTTGAAAATGATATAAAAAGTGCAGAATATGATGTAAAAAGAGTCACGAATGATAGAAAAAGCCCGGAAAGAAGGCTATTTTAATGTTAATTCCAATACCGATAACCGACGTGACCGCGCACGCTGTCTATTTTGATTTTATCATTCGTTAAATAAATTGAGGCGCCTAACAAGTTTTCAGTATCAAGCGGGCGGTCGTTTATTTTAAGGCCGGTGTTTTTTACAATTTCGATTTTATTCCGATAGATACAGGTTTTCTTTCCGCAGCTTATATCAAGCCATTCGGGAGCGGTTTTCTTTCCTTTCCAAATATCGCGCAGGAGGTTGGCTTGCGCTTTGTCAGGTAGAGGGGATGCCGTTTTTTCAAGCCAGATGCTTTTTACAAAATTTTTGCCGCGGGAGGGCAAGACCACCAACCGCCCTTCATTGTCTTTGACGGCAACGGCTTTGCCGCTGACATCAACCAAGACATCGGGGGTTTTAACCGTGCAGACACTCAAAGCGCCAATGATTATTCCGAGCATTCCCCAAAGGCGCCATTTTAACTGCCATAAGCAAAGCCAAGCGCCGCCTAGGACTATCAGCACCAATCCCCACAACGGCATGGAGAGAACAGGCAAACCGGCATAAGGCAGAGATGAGACCCAGGCGGTTATGTTATTTACCTGCCCTATTCCCCAGCCCAAAATTTTTAACGGGCCATATTCCAAACCAAAGGGAAACGCCAACAAGGAAATCAGAACAAAAGGCATAATAACCAGGCCGATGACCGGACCCGCCAGCAAATTTCCCAAAGAGGTGTATACGGCTATGCGGTTAAAATGATAAACAGCAAAAGGCAGAGTTGCCAGACTGGCGACCAAATCAGAAATCATAATTCCGGCGACATAAGCAAAAGCAATCCTCGGCAAACGACTGACTATTTTTCCGTTTTGTCCGGTACCGTTCAAAAAGCGCTGCAATGGAGCGGCAAATCGTTCATAAAAGGCTATCAGGGCGACAACCGCGGCGAAAGACATTTGAAAGCTCGGGCCAATCAGGGCTTCCGGCGCTATAACCAGAACAATCAATGCCGCCCAGGAAATGGTTAAGATAGAAAAAGCCCGGCGGCTGAACAATATGCCCAACAAGACAATGAAAGTCATGATAAAAGCCCGCTGCGCCGGAACTTCGGCTCCGGAAATCAACAGGTAAACAAAACTTATGAATATAGCAAAGACAGCGGCTGTTTTTTTAGAATCATAGCGCAGTGCCAAAGACGGAATAAAAGACATAATCAGGCGGATGATAAAAAACATAAGACCGGCCAGCATGCTCATGTGAAGCCCGGAAATGGAAAGGAAATGCGCCAGACCGGAGTCCCGGTAATTATCAACCAGAGTGTGGCTCATGTTTCCCCGTTCTCCCGAGATTAGTGCTGCGGCGACAGAGGCTTCATCCGGAGGCAAAACGGAATATATCCGGCCGGAAATATTGTCCCGAAGGTGTTTGACGGCCAGAGAAAAATCGAGCAGTGGTGAAGATGTTTCCGCCGGGCAATCTATCGGCAGCGCACGGCTGACCGCATAGCCGGTGGCTTTAAGCCCGTCAAAAAAACTTTTGCGGTCAAACTGATAGCCCCCAATCATAACCGTCGGAAAAGGCGGCATAACTTTTGCCACCAGTTCGACGCATTGTCCGGGAACCAGTCCTTCGCTTTTACTCAAAATGGTTATCTTATATTTTCCGGGAAGAGAATTGTCGTCAAAGTCGCTTATGTCATTTAAAACAAGACGGGGACGGCCTTTGGTGTTATAATCCATGGCGACAATCCGTCCTTTTAAATAAAGCATTTGTTCTTTTTCGATAACGGGGATTTGATTCAGATAAGCGGCTTTCAGCTGAACCGTCGTGAAACCAAACAGCATAATGCCGAAAACGGCCAGCCCGAGCAGGGCATACGGACGGTGGCGCAATAAAAAAGCGGCCAGCAAAAGAGCCTCTATGACAATCAGGGTCGGCCACAGCTGCGGCTCAAAAGGAAGCAGAAAATACAGGCCTATTCCGGTTCCGAATAAAACAGGAACCCACGCCGCCCAGCGGCCGCGCTCCCGAAAAAACATTTCTGAAATCTTTTGCCTTATCATATATCTCATCTGCCCGCATTGATTTGACTATTATCTAACTATCCGGCGACAATAATTTAAGAAGCAGACGAGTTTATTTGTTTCAGAACAATATCGGCGGCATTTTCACTCGGTTTTTGAACACCCTGCCCCAGGATTTCGCGCACTTTTCGGAAACCGTCCATTTGTTTTTCGTACCAGTCGTCATCCCGGGCAATAAAGTGATTAATATAAGATGCTATATTTCCGGCAACGCAGCGTTCCTGCAAAAGCTCAGGGACAATCTCGCGTCCGATGAGGATGTTGGACAGGTTTACAAATTGAATTTTAAGAAAACGTCTGGCCAGAAAAGCGGTAAACGGGGAAACCTTATAAGCAATAATGTGCGGAATGTTGCAGATGGCCAGTTCAAGCGCCACCGTTCCCGAGGCGGCAATGGCGGCCGTTGACGAGCGAAAAGCCCCGTAACGGTCTTCCTGGGTTTCAACAACAAGGATATCCCGGCTGGAGGCTTTAACCGCCAATTTTACGCTTTGGGCCACAGTCTGAACCGTCGGAATAACAAAAAACAAATCGTTGTGCTGTTGACGCAGAATATCTGTTGCTTCCAGAAAATCAGGAAGGAGCCGGCTGACTTCGTTGCGGCGGGAACCGGGCAAGACGGTAATGATTTTTTTATCGGTCGGAATATTGTGTTTTTGGCGAAAAGCAGCCGCGTCGGCATGAACGGCCGGACTTTCGATGACCGGGTGGCCGACAAATTCGGTTTTCAGCCCGTAAGGCGTAAAATATTTGGGTTCATAAGGGAAAAGTGTCAGCAACAGGTCAATGTATTTATGCATTGTCCGCGCACGTTTTTTCTTCCAGGCCCAAACCTGAGGGGCAACATAGTGAATTTGCGGAATTCCCAGCTTTTTGCGACGCAAGGCTTTATGAATGCGACAGGAAAAGCTCCAGCTGTCGACGGTCATTACAACATCAGGCTTAATGTTGACAATATCATCTACAGTTTGCCGGATACGTTTTAAAATCCGGGGAATGCTGGGAATAACCTCCACCAGTCCCATTACGGCCAGTTCCGAAATATCAAACAGGGATTTCAGCCCCTCACCTTCCATGGCTTCACCGCCGAGGCCAAAAAATTCAACCGAATTTCCGGCCTTTTCTTTTACGGCACGCATAAACCTTGCACCGAGCAAATCGCCGGAAGGCTCTCCGGCAATCAGATATATTTTTAATTTTTTATCAGTATTCACCGGGATCAACTCCTATCACAAACAAACCTTCTTTATCCGCCTGTCTGATAACCTCGTCTTCATCGACAATCAGGCCATTGCCGGCATGGAGTGCAATGCCCCGTAGGCCGCTTTCCTTGGCGCGGGCAACGGAACGGGGGCCGATTGTGGGCAAGTCTATGCGCATATCCTGCTGCGGTTTGCGCAGTTTTACCAAGACGCCGCCCTCACCTTTGCGCCGGTAATCGCCGCAGCGGCGGATAAGTTCATCGGTTCCTTCAATGCCTTCAACGCCCAAAACCAATCCCTGTTGGACAACGACCGCCTGACCGACGTCAAGCTTTCCCAGTTCGAGCGCCACTTCAATACCGCGGCGGATGTCTGCTTCGGCCTGTTTATCGGGTTTATACTTGCCTAAAATGCCTTTTTTTACCAATATTTCAGGTAGCACCTCATGAACACCTTTGACCGCCATGCCTTCGCTTTCGATTTCTTTGACCAGTGCCCGGAGAATGCCGTCATCGCCCAAAGATTTCATGCTGATTTTGGCAAAAAAGGCCGTTGTCCGCAAATCGGGCATCAAATCAAAAAAGCCCGGACGACGGATGGTGCCAATCATGACGACATCCTGCACTTTTTCATCATGAAAGCGTTTAAAACCTGTTCCGGCCTGGCCAATTCGTATCCACTGATGAGGAACGCTGTCGTCGATTAAATTTTTATCGGCATTTCCCTCAATCGCCAGCACAAAATAGTCGCGTTTGTTTTTTTTGCAGAATTCAATCAGCTTTTTGGGAATGGAACCGCCGCCGGCAATGATTCCGAGTTTTCTCTGGCCTGTGTTCATTTTTTTCCTTATTCAAATAAAAAAACAGGAAGTTATTTGTAAGTATTTTACGCCTAACTTCCTATATATTTTCTTAATTTTTGTTATTCGGCAGTCAGAATATTGCGGCGGCCTTTTAATGATTCTTCAATAAAAGCAATCTGCTCAAGAACCATATCATTGCCGGCAAATTTTTCTTTGGCTTTTTGAACCCTTACTTCAAAAGTGTCTTCTTTGCCTTTGAAAATGTACATATAAGCGCGGGTTGCCGCTTTGATGGTATGTTCATCGCAGCCGCTTCTTCTCAGTCCGACAAGGTTCAGGCCACGGAGCTTGCCTCTGTCGCCGGTGACAATGGCAAACGGAATAACATCGCGGCCGATGCCGGTCAGACCGCCGATCATGGCCTTGCGACCGATGTGACAGAACTGGTGAACAGCACTGTTGCCGCCAAGGATTACACCGTCGGCCAGGTGAACGTGACCGCCGATAACCGCGTTGTTGGTCATGATAACGTTATTACCGACGATGCAATCATGAGCCACGTGGGAATTGACCATAAACATGCCGTCATCGCCGACAACGGTGGTGAAATGTTCTTTCGGGGTTCCGGCATGCATGGTGACGTTTTCACGAATGACATTGCGCTTGCCGATGATTAACTTTGCCTCGGGCTGAAATTCATTGCCATGATCCTGAGGGCCGCCACCCAGACAAGCCCCCGGAAAGACAACCGTTCCTTCGCCGATGGTCGTGTTGCCCAAAACACTGACGCGGGCAATGAGGCGGACATTTTCTCCGATTTTTGCCTGAGAGCTGATGTAGCAAAAAGGGCCGATTTCCGCCGAAGCGGCAATTTGTGCACCGTCTTCGACAACAGCGGTAGAATGAACAGACATTTTATAATCCTTTCCAAATAAATATTATAACCTAACGTTAAGCACAGCTAAGTGATTTTTTAACAGATAGTTTTAAGCGAGTAAACACACAAATATTTTCATTTTGTTACAGGCAAAATATTACTTCACAAATTGAATTTATTTTGTTAAATTACGGTGTTTTCGAAAGAAAATGTTCTGCGGCAAAGGGGCTGCGGAAGTTTAATTGCGATATTAAGAAATAAAGGAATAAATCAATGGGATTAAAAAATACAAGAGCGGGAAATTATCCCGAATGGTATCAAAACGTTATCAGCGAAGCCGATATGGCCGAAAATTCGTCGTCTCCGGGATGTATGGTGATTAAACCGTGGGGGTACGGTATGTGGGAGCGCATCCGCGACGTCTTTGACGAGAAAATTAAAGAAACAGATCATGAAAACTGCTATTTTCCGTTGTTTATTCCGTTGTCTTTCTTTCAGAAAGAGGCTGAACATGTTGACGGGTTTGCCAAGGAAATGGCCGTGGTCACTCATTCGCGTCTGGCGATGAAAGACGGCAAGCTTGCGCCCGAGGGTAAGTTGGAAGAGCCTCTCATCGTCCGGCCGACATCAGAGGCAATTATTGCCGACTCGTTTTCAAAATGGGTTAAATCATACCGTGATTTGCCGGTTTTGGTTAACCAATGGGCCAACGTCGTTCGCTGGGAAATGAGACCAAGACTGTTTTTGCGTACACGTGAATTTTTGTGGCAGGAAGGGCATACGGCTCATGCTTCCGCACAGGAGGCCGAAGAAGAAACCAAGAGAATGCTCGAAGCTTACCGCGATTTATGTGAAAACACACTGGCCATGCCGGTTTTGGCCGGAAAAAAACCGGAGCATGAGAAATTTCCGGGGGCTATTGACACCTATTGCGTTGAAGCCATGATGCAGGACGGAAAGGCCCTGCAAGCCGGAACATCACATTTTCTGGGGCAGAATTTTGCCAAGTCGGCCAATATTACTTTTGTAAACAAAAACAATGAGTCAGAATATGCCTATACGACCTCATGGGGCGTTTCCACCCGCTTAATCGGCGGTGTGATTATGACCCATGCCGATGACGAGGGAATGGTTGTTCCTCCCAAGATTGCACCTTATCAGGTGGTGTTTGTTCCGGTTATCAAAAAGCCGGAGGATGCCGAGGCTATTATGAACTATATTACAAAAACTGCCGCAGAGCTGAAAGGCAAGCTTCCTTTTGGTGAAAAAATCCGTGTCAAAATTGACAAGAGAGACAAAACTTCGGTCGACAAGTTTTGGGAATGGACCCGCAAAGGAGCGCCGGTTATCTGCGAAGTGGGCATGCGTGACGTGGAAGGCGGTAAGATTATGGTCAGAGAACGCCTGAAACTCGGCACTCCGGAAGGAAAAGAAATTATTGCGTCCGGAGATTTTGCCGCAACCATTGAAAGCCGGTTGGAAAATATTCAGAAAGCCATGTTTGACAAAGCTCAAAACAGACTTGAGCAAAATATTCGCAGTGATATTAAAACGCCGGAGGAATTTAAGAAATATTTTGAGCAGTCAAATACATGGATTGAAGACGGGAAACAGGGAAAAGTGGCTTTTGTCCGCGGCAAATGGAGCGGTGATGCCAACAGCGAGGAACTTCTCAAGGCCATGAAAATCACTATTCGCTGTATTCCTTTTGATCAGAGCGGCAGCGAAGGCGTTTGTCTGTTGACCGGAAAACCGGCCACAACGGATGTTATTTATGCCAGAAGTTATTAAGGCTTTTCACTCCGAAAAAAAACGGCACCTATTTATAAGGTGTCGTTTTTTTGGATCTTAATCAGAGAAAAGTTTTCAAATTAAGCAGATTTTTTAGCTGCCTTTTTGGTTGTTTTCTTTTCTTCTTTTTCCGTTTCTTTGGCTTCTTCCGCCTTGGCAGATTTTTTGGCTGTTTTCTTGGCCGGTTTGACATCGTCATCAAAGGTATACAATTCTTCTACCGAGATGATTTTATCGGCAACTTTGGCTTTTGAAATAATATAATCAATGATTTTTTCTTCAAAAACCGGGGCCTTCAGGGCTTCAACGGCGTTTTTGTTTTTCAGGTAATAATCAAAAACGGCTTTTTCCTGTCCGGGATATTTCCGGGCTTCATTCATAATGGCCTTGTTAATGTCATCCGGTTCAATATTAACTTTGGCTTCCTTGCCGATTTCGGACAAAACCAGGCCGAGTTTTACGCGGCGGACGGCAATATCCTTGTATTCGGAAAAGAGTTCGTCTTCGGATTTGCTCTTTTCGCTTTCGTCAAGCTGATTATACTTTTTGGCCTGTTCATATTGAGCCATAATACCTTTGTATTCGGCATCGACCAGGCTTTGCGGAACTTCAAAATTGTATTCCTTGTCCAAAGCATCAAGCAGCTGACGTTTCAACTTCATGCGGGAAGCGGCTTCGTAATCGTTTTTGATGCGGGCAGAGATTTTTTCTTTCAAATCATCAAGGCTTTTTTCGCCCAGAGATTTGGCAAAATCATCGTCAATCTTAACATCTTTGGTTTCACGGAGTTCCTTGATTTCAACCGCAAAAACAGAATCTTTGCCGGCTAAGTCCTTGGCATGATAATTTTCAGGGAATTTGACTTTGACATCAACCTTTTCTCCTGCTTTTTTGCCGATCAGCTGGTCTTCAAAACCGGGGATAAAGGCTCCGGAACCGAGTTCCAGAGGATAGTTATTGCCTTTGCCGCCCTTAAATTCAACTCCGTCAACCGAACCGATGAAGTCGATAACAACGGTGTCACCTTTGACCGAGGCGCGGTCAGCCTCGACCTTTTGGGTTTCACGGCGGGATTTGGCCAGATAACCGAGCGCTTTTTCAACTTCTTCAGCCGGAACCTCTGCCATCTGTTTTTCAAGAGACAGGGCAGAAACATCGTTTAACTTGATTTCGGGCAGAACTTCAACATTCATTTCAAACTCAATATCTTTGCCCTCGCCAAAAGAAGTTACTTTAATTCCGGGCAAGACTGCCGGACGAAGCTTCTTCTCGCTGATGACATTTTCGGAAGCGGCATTAACCATTTCTTCCAAAACATCACTCATCAGGGAGGCATTGTATTTCTGCTTTAACATGGACTTCGGCGCTTTGCCCGGACGGAAACCGGGAAGTTTGATGTTTTTGGAAATGCTGGTCAGTTTTTCATCCAGCTTTTTGGCGACATCCTGCGCTGGGATGGATACTTTGTATTCTTTTTTCAAACCTTCAGATTTTAACTCGGTAATATTCATGATCTTCTCTTTAATTTAAGTTATACAACATTCCGCTTTGGTCAGCAGAAATGGTGCAGACGGAGAGACTCGAACTCTCACAGCTCACGCCACCAGATCCTAAGTCTGGCGTGTCTACCAGTTCCACCACGTCTGCGGTATTGGTTAATATTGTCTGAATACTACATAATTTTTTATTTAAATCAAGTAAAATTAACAGGGCAATTAAAATTATTGTATTATAAAAGCAGATTTATTAATATGTGATAAAAATGTGTTGTTTTGTTATCGGGAAGGAGAATCTCGTGTCGATAAGCAATCTGATTAAACCGGCAATCTGCGCGGCAACCGGCGCCCTGATGATGTGTGCCTGCACCGTCAGCAGTGAAGACAAAGAAATTCCAAATCACAGCTGGTTTAAGGGCCAGGCCTACGGAACGGAAGGCGCCGGTGATGCCGAGCAGGCTACCCTGGCTTATTCCCAGGGACGGTTTAATGATGCCGAAAATTATGTTATTCAGGCTTTAAGGCTTAATCCCCGGCAGCCGCAGGCTTTGATGGTGGGCGCACTGGTTTATGAAAAACTCGGGCGGTTGAACCGTGCCCGCCAGTATTATGAAGACCTGATTATCGTCGGCGGAGAAGAAACCACCATTCTCGGAACCAAAGACGGAACTCCGGAAAGGATGTCGGAAGTGGCCCGGCGTAGGCTTCGCCGTCTGAATATGCAGCAAAGCGAATTTATGATTGAAGACAAAGACGGCGTTATGACCTTTAACATCTCTAAAGAAGCGGCCGGGCGTCAGGGAAAATCAGCCATGGAAGAAGCCCTGTTTGTCAGGGAACAGGAGATGATTGCCAATAATCAGGCCGATGCCGAGGCAAACATCAAAGCAGTTGAGCTTTTGTTTTCCGATGATGAGAAAAATGTTATCTCCCGCTTTCTGATTATGAAAGAACTGGCCGAAAAAGACATGATTACCAAACAGGAATTTCTGGCTGGGCGCCAGGCAAACATCGGCGGGCTGCTACCTTTGACCCACCGGCCGCCGGCTTACGGCATTAATCATCCGGTTCCCTCCCCTGATTTGATTTTGGAAAGAATCAACTCGCTGAAAGAGGCTGTTGAAGCCCGGGCAATTTCTCCGCAGGAGTTTTCGGCCGAACGGGATTTGATTGTCGAGGCTATTCTGCCGCCAAACCCCAGACAGCGCATCAGGCCCAAAGCTCCGGCAAAGGATATTATGACGGCGGCAAAAGATTTGCGCAAGCTGGAAGTCATATATGACATGAACCTGATTACGGCAGACGAAAAGCAAAAGGAAAAAGCCGCCATTGAAAAATATCTGGGCATAAACCGCACCCCGCCGGCCAAGAAAACAGCTCCGGCGCCGGCAAAGAAAACCCGGCCGGCTTCCAAGCCTCAACCGGAAGAAATAAAGGTTGAATTAGAAACGCCCAAAGAAGAGCCCAAGCTTCTGACGCCACCGGTTTCTTCATCAACAGTCAAGACCGAAGAATTGCAGGTTTTGGTGCCGGAAGTGACCAGTCCTTTTAAATAAGATGCCGACAATTGACGAGAGACCGCCTGCCGCGGTCTTTTGTTTTTGGATATTTTACTTGCAAATAAGGCCTTTTTAGTATAAAAGAGGCTTAAATTTTTGAATATTTTAGTATAAACGAGTAAATTAAATGCCCGAAAATAAAGTAAATCCGCGCAAATGTTTTGCCATTATTTCCCACCCGGACGCCGGTAAAACAACCCTGACCGAAAAGCTGCTGCTATTCGGCGGAGCCATTCAACAGGCCGGAGCGGTTAAAGCCCGGGGAGAAGCACGGCATGCCCGTTCCGACTGGATGAAGGTGGAACAGGAACGAGGGATTTCGGTTGCCTCATCGGTGATGAATTTTGAATACAACGGCATTACCTTTAACCTGCTGGACACTCCGGGGCACGAAGATTTTTCAGAAGATACTTACCGGGTGCTCACTGCCGTTGACTCTGCCGTGATGGTTCTGGACTCGGCCAAGGGTATCGAAAGCCAGACCAAAAAGTTGTTTGAGGTTTGCAGGCTAAGGAATGTGCCGATTTTGACTTTTATCAATAAACTTGACCGGGAGGGACTTGATCCGTTTACCCTGCTTGATGACATCGAAAAGACTCTGGCACTGGATGTGACCCCGGCAAGCTGGCCTATCGGCATGGGCAAAGATTTTCTGGGATGTTATGATTTGCTGAAAGACCGGCTTATCCTGATGAACAAAACCGGCGACAAGTCGCAGATTAACTCAACAATTGAAACCTGTGAGGGATTGGATGACCCCAAACTTGACAAGCTGCTGCCTGATTATGCGGTTAGTAAGCTGAGAGAAGACGTGATGATGGTGCGTGAGCTGTGCCCGGCTTTTGATTTGGATTTATATCTGGCCGGAGCGCTGACGCCGGTCTTTTTCGGCAGTGCTATCAATAATTTTGGTGTCAGGGAAATTTTGGAGGGTTTGCATGAGATTGCCCCCCTGCCCCGCCCGCATCCGGCAGCAGAACGTACGGTTAATCCCGATGAAAACAAAGTGACCGGATTTATCTTTAAAATTCAGGCCAATATGGATCCCAAACATCGTGACCGCATCGCTTTTATGCGTATTTGTTCCGGACATTTCAAACGCGGTATGACATTGCAGCAAATCCGAACCGGAAAAGGCATTAAAATTCCGACACCGGTGATGTTCATGGCTCAGGACAGAGAGCTGGCCGAAGATGCTTATGCCGGCGATATTATCGGTATTCCCAACCACGGGCAACTGCGTATCGGCGATACGCTGACCGAAGGTGAAAAACTCAAATTTACGGGAATTCCAAGTTTTGCCCCGGAACTGCTGAAAAGCGTCCGGGCAGTTGATCCCTTAAAATCAAAGCATTTGAGCAATGCCCTGCTGCAAATTGCCGAAGAAGGCGGAGCCTCCGTCTTTAAGCCGGTGAGCGGAGGAGAATGGATTGTGGGCGTGGTTGGGGCCTTGCAATTTGAGGTTATGGCCGACCGTATCAAAAACGAGTTTAATATTCCGGTTTTGTTTGAACCAACGCAATATTATACCGCCCGCTGGGTAGAATCCGAAGACAAGGGGGCTTTGGAAAAATTTATCAATGCCAACCAAATCTGTCTGGCCGAAGATTATGACAAGGCTCCGGTTTTTCTGGCGCGCAATGCCTGGCATTTGAACAAGGCTCAGGAAGATTTTCCCAAAATTAAGTTTTTGAAAACCAAGGAAACTTTTAAGTAGAAAAAAACTCCGTCCGTTTGGGCGGAGTTTTTTTTGGTGCGCGGGTCACGAGGCCGGGATTAGAATTCGAGGACAGGGCGAATGTCATGCCACTCAGACTTGTCTTGATACCATAATCCGTAGCTGTAACTAAAACGCAAAAACCATACGGTATAGCTATCATATTCAGAAGATGACCAGATGTTGTCATTTACATAGAGCTGCTCACCGTTTGCCAACACGATCCCGGCATTAATCGTTGAAAAATTGTTTTTTATGCTGTTAAATATACCGGCTGCCGGCAGGCACCAATCCCCGACGTTGGTTCCTTCGGTTGTATACACATATGATTCCCAGGCCGCCGGACAAGAACCGTTTGTTCCGTCCGCGGTTATTACGGCGGTATTTTCACAACTGGCAAAATCTTGGGCGGCGTCTGATGCTAATGAATAGTTGGACAGACTGGAAATGTCTGTACCATATCCGTTGCTATCCCATTCATTGGTACCTATTGGTTTCAGCGCCATGGCCTGAGCACAGTTGCCGTCTGAACTTTTATAAACCACCACCGCAATCGGGGGCTTGCCGGAAACGACAGAGGAAGCACAAGTTCCGTCGCTGTAGACAATATCGCCGATATTGCAGTTTTTAGCATAACCGTTACACTTGCCCCATTCGGCTCTTTCCGCTTTTTTACAGGTGTTGGTATCATAGTCGTAAGAATATCCTTCCTGACAGAACGGAATGACAGGACGAATTCTATTTACAGATTTTTTGCTGGTAGTAGCTAATCCACAGTGATTGTCCATTCCATAGCCGGAATGATAATAAGCTTTATAACTTCCTTTGAGCCATACAGAAGACTGATGGGAACCTTCAGTTGATGATATGATGGCTTCTCTTAACAACTCCTGACCTTTTATTAATTTATATCCCGAATCAATTTCGCTTGATTTGTAGAAAAATGAAGCCAATACACCGGCAGCAGGCAGACACCAATCGCCAGGTTCTGTTCCTTCTGTTTTATATTCATAAGCAGCCCATGCTGCAGGAAATTTGTCTTTATCACCTAAAGCCATAAGATCTTTTGTGTGTTTGCAACTGTCAAGATCTTCAGATGCCAATACATCTGAACGTCTGTCACTTGCATAATGGGTTGTTCCATCCCCCCAATTTGATATTGAAATTTGCTCCAAAGCTATGGCTTCTCCGCTGCCATCAGCATAAGAACATATAACGACTCCTATGGGAGTTTTGCCTTCAATCAAATTTTTGGAACGAGCCATGTCGCTGTATAAAATATAGCCGTGTTCGTTTCCTTTCATGCAATCATTTATATTACAAGAAGCTTGTCTGCAGACACTTCCGTCCCAACCATAATCCCAGTCGTCGCACTCACAGCTTTGATATAATCCATTGCAGGCTTCACTGGAGCCGCTGGTTTCATGGCTTCCGGTACAGGTATATTTATAATCTTCCGAACATTGGGCTGTACAAGTTTTGGTGCTTTCATTCCAGTCGTAGCCGGGTTGACATCCGGTTTTATAATAAAGACCGGAACAGTCTTCATAGGTGCAGGTGAAGGGTGCGGGACAGCTGGTGAGGCTGCCGAGATTGGGGCAAGCCTTACAGTTGTCATACATGGTGGTTGTTCCCGACAGGCAGGTCTTTGCCCCGGCTTCTCCGCCCATAGAACCGCAGTCCATATATCCGTCACAGGGATTGGGTTTGATTTTATACTTGGTTTTACCGTCGCAATCCAGACAAGCCTCACCGTCCTGGACATAGCCCTCGGGAATGGTGGTATAATCATATCCCGCACCGCAGGGCGTGCATTCACAGGAGGCATATTTCCCGTTGCAGGCCTCTCCCACGCCGTGATACGGCTCCTCGCAAGTGACGTAATCACTCGGACAAGAAGAGACACATTTTTCAAAATAAGTTCTGTCGTAAGGGCAATAATTATACGGTTCATAACCTTCCGGACAGGATGTCAGGGTATAACCTTCTTCTATGCAGCGTTTGTCATTATCCAACTCATAATCATCTCCCGATCCTCCCGGCGGCACCCCGCCGTCATCCTCATCGGCGTTGTTACCGCTAAACTCATTCCCCGAACAGTTGGTTGTGTCGGTCACAAAGCAGGCCGCCGCGAGTTTTATTTTATCTTTTCCACCTCGCCCTTGAGGGGAGAGGTCGGAGCGCAAGCTCCGGGTGAGGGTGACAAACAAATCATCCTTATCAAAATCTTCGAGTGAAGACAAATGAGCGGCCGTGAGGTGTGAAGTGTGTGTAGAAACATGTGATTTAAGCATGGCCGCACTTAACACCGGAGGCGTATCATCAGGATTAAAACCGGCATAACACAAATCAGCCCCGGCAATAAAGGACATGCAGGAAACCGACAACATGAGTATAGTTTTGTTCATCATAATAGCACCTCTGTTATTAATTACATTTGTCTTCACGAATCTAATGATAACAGAAATTGAAATTGTTGTAAATAGATAATTTGGCTATATGACGGAAAATCGGACGAGGAGAAGGTAAGGCTAAATTTGCTCTCCCCGGCCCTCTCATCTATGAGAGGGTGACAAATTTGAAGATCCCTTGACGTTCAGGCTGGCGCTGAACGAGGGATGACATTGTTAATTTGTTTGAATGTGAAACCCTCCCCAACCCCTCCCTAAGTCTTTAGGGAGGGGATAAGTGTGGGGCTAAGTCTTTAGGGAGGGGATAAGTGTGGGGCTAAGTTTTTAGGGAGGGGGAATATGGAACTAAGGCTTTAGGGGAGGAAATATGGGGGGTAGAGAGTTCAGAGGGATGACATTGCCATTAAAGAAAAGCCCGCGGGAGGAAATACGCGGGCTTTGTTTTACCGATGACTGTTATTTACAATCAAGGTAACAGGTTGAACTGCCGTAAGTTGTTTGTGTGCATTGTTTTCCGGCAGGAATGCTGTCTAATAATCCGGCATCAGCGCAGGTTTTGGGACGGCAGACATAGCACAGGCTGCCGGCTTCGGTGCGAGAGGCTCCGGTTTGGATTTCGTCAGCACCGCAAGGGGTTTGGGTTCCCTCTGAGCAAGTGTCGTTTTTATCCCGGCAGATGTAGCAGAAGTTTCCGGCTTCGGTCAGCAAGGTTCCCATCTGGATCTGATTGGCTGAGCATTTGTTTTTGGACGAACCTGACGGACAGGTGTCATTTTTGCAGACATGGCAGGTGCTTCCGGCTTCGGTTACAGAAGTTCTGATTTCAACCTCGTCCGGCCCACACGGGGTTTTGCTGCCCTCGGCGCAGGTATCGTCTTTGGGCTGGCACATATAGCACATGGAACCGTCTTCGGCATAAGCCACGCCACTCTGATATTCTTTGTCGGTGCAGGCTTCTTTGCGGCTGCCGCTCGGGCAAGTGCTGCTCTTGTCACGGCAGACATAGCACAGACTGCCGGCTTCAGTGCGGGAAGTGCTGACAACAGCCTGGTTTTCGCCGCAGGGCGTTTTGCTGCCTTCCGTGCAGACATCATTTTTGTCGGTACAAATATATTTGGTTACCCCGGAACAATCCGTACAAATTGACTGATTCTGGTTGGGGGCACAAGGGGTTAACTGACCGCTGCAAGTTTCACTGCCGCCATTGACGCAGCCTTTGCAAACCATATGGGTGCCGCCGCAGCCGTCATCTTCGTCTTCAACACCATAAGGGCATTCCGAAGGCGAAACATCGGGTTTGGGCGTGCATTGTTTGCAAACGAGCATGGTGCCGCCACAGCCGTCGTCACCGATTTCTACACCGTATAAACAACTGGCTTCATCAACGGGAGCTTTCGGGGTGCAGCCTTTACAAACGTTTCTGGTACCGCCGCAACCGTCAGAGGCCGTGGCATATCCATAAGGACAATTGGTTTCATCCGGCAGAGGCATACAAGAGTTGCAAACGGTTCTGGTTCCGCCGCAGCCATCGGAAGCTGTGGTTGTTCCGTAAGGGCAATCGGTTTCATCGGCCAAACGCACGCAGGTTTTGCAGACATAGCGTTTGCCGCCGCAGCCGTCATCGGCCAACTCGCGGCCATAGTCACAATTAGTCTGGTCGGCCAGAGGTGTACAAATCTTTTCCGGTTCATCAAATTCATAACCGCTGCATCTTCCGGAATCGGTAATAAAACAAACTTCGCTGTATTGTTTTGCAGATTTTGGAGATTCAAGAGATAAAAACAGGTCTGACGACAGGTTTTCATCCGGAACAAAGATTCCGGCAAAGGCCGGTGAACTTAATATAGAAAATGACAAAAATATTGTAACAAACTTGCGCATAATATTTCCTCCTTTCGCAGAATTGCTCAATATTCGCGTACATTATACACAAATTCGTATTTTTGTCAATTATGTATTTATTACAGTTTTATTACAAATTTTTGGCCATTTTATGTTTATCTCTCAGTGAAAACCGGTTGTCCGTTCCAGAGGGAAAAATCAATCAAGGGATATTTTTCTTTATCCGGCAGGTTAAAGTGCCACCATTCATGTTCAAGCGCCGTAAAACCGGCTTGTTCCATTAGCCGGCGAAGCATATCGCGATTGGCGACGGCCCGGGCTGCTGCCGGATCATTCCAGGTATATTTGGCTTTTTCAAGATGATGACGAAAATCATCCCATCGGCCGGCGGAAATCTCATCGGCATAAAAAGGTGAGTAGGCATCTACCGCACAAGGAAAATCAAGCTCTTGTCCCTTGTCATCCGTCAGAATAACGTCAATTGCTGAGGCATGGCAATGCTGGGATAATTCCGGTTTGCGGGCAAAAAAGCCGGGCATGGGAATAATTTCAAGCATCATATTATGAGCCAGCGGCGGACGATAGGCATCGCGGATTTTCAAGCGAAGCCCGCGGGATTGAAGCACGGGGATTAGTTTTTGAAGGTTTTGGTATAAATCAGACTGCACAAAACAGCGGTTGCCCAGCCCTACCCTGCCGTAAACATTGGTTTTCAACATGTTGGCGGTTCCACTGTACATCAGGTCAACAATAAAAGTTTCGGAAGTTTTTATCTCTATCAGATTTGCCATTTTTTTCTGTCGCAATTGTTATAAAAATCAATTGATTATTTACCGTTGAATTCATTTTGTCAACAAGCCAAAACAAAACCCCGGAAAAAACAACGGGGTTTTGCCTGTATATAAGTTCTTTATGTTTAAGCGTAAACGGCGGTTTCTATTCCGTATTTACCCGGATGGGCGGGAAAGCCGACATTCCGGGACATGCCTCCGATGTATTCAAGAAATTCTTCTTTAAATTGATGAATGTCGCCATATTTCATATCGCGGACATAGCAGTTGATGACCATGTATAAATGTTCTTTTAAGCCGATGGTCATGGATGACAGCAGATTAAGTTTCTTTTGCATAATGTTGACATAACCGCTGTCTTGTCTGCCCTGCAGGGAATGAATGCCTTTAATGCGGCGGCGAATATTATTGATTGTTTTGGAATTGCGTTCAATCTGTAGTCTGGCCAGAACATCATAATAGTTAATTAAGCTTTCACTTTCTGTCACGCCGTTAATAATACGATGAATTTCCTCAGACGGGTTATCTTTCCGGATTGTCCGCAGCAAAAACTCAAACAAGGACATTTTGCTTTTTTTTGCAATTGCCAAGTCTTCGATAAATGCCTCTCCAAGCGTTTGATATCTTACCTCTACCATAGCCGGACCTCCTTCATTGCCAGTTCATAATTATATAGATCTTTCGATATAATTATTTTAGCATAAAAAAGGGGGAGAGACAATATATTTTTGTAACAAAAACGTAACAATTCTCAGTGCGGGAAACGTTTGATTGTCCGAAGGAGGCTTTTTCGGAAAACGCGCAAAAAACTGCCGAGCCCCCTGCCCGCAAATTTTATCCGGCGAAATTGATAAAAGACATAAGGTTCCTGAACTTTAACCAACAGCGGACGAGGAGAATCAATAATTTTGTAATCATTATTCCGGGGGAGTTTTAACAAAGCCAAATTCCGGCAGCCGGAAAAAATAAAACGACCGGCACAAGGCGGCAGAGCCTGAACATAAACCACGCGGGAGCCGCTGAAATCAATTCTTCCCTGGAAATGAGCTCCCAGACGAACCGTCTTGACGGACGGACAATCCGTAAAAATTATTTCTCCGGACGCTTCGGCTCCAAGCTCAAAATTTTGTATTGTCCGGTCATTGCTTAAGTCAATGTATCCGCTAAAATCCCTGCCGACAGATACTGCCCGTATTCCCTGCCGGGCCGTGATGCTGCTGCCGCTGAAACGGCCGGAAAAGGAGTTGCCGATTTTGACGAAGGAGGCCAAGACCGAAGAACAGACAACGGGCGAGCTGCAACCGCTGCCGATTTTTATTCCGCGGTAAAACATGCACAGGTTAATGTTTATGCCGGCATTGCATCCTTCTTTGATATTCAGGTGTTTCAGATAAATGTCCTGAATGCTGAGACTGCCGCCGAAATTTTTTCCGATGTCCAGGGAAAGAACATTCTCTCCGGAATGATAACTGATGTCGGCCCGGCAGTCAGAACCAAGCTTAATCCGGCGGATGCTGCTGCGGGAAAGGAATATCCGGCCGGTGAAATTATCGGCCACGTGCAGTTTTTTTATGGTGCGGCATTCCCGCAAGTCAATATCAAGGCTGCTGCCGGAAGCGATGCTGATGTTTTTGACTCCGGAATGCAACAGGTTCAGAGTGCAGTTTTCGGTTTTTGCCGGAACGGAAAGATTGTGGAGGGAAAGGCTGTTAACAACGATAACGGCATTTTTGCCCTCGTGGAAATAGCGGTTAAGCCCCCGGCGGTGCAATGCGGAAGTTGTCAGATATTCTTTATGTCCGTCGGGATATTTGATAACAGTAATGCCCAGTCTTCTTGCCGCATCTGCCGAAATATCGCATTTTTCATTAATAACCGCGGCAGCCAGTTTGTTGATAATTCTTGCCGGAACAGTACGTCCGGCATGGGGGCGAAAGTCGGAAACCAGGTTTCCGTTTTTATTCAGGACGGCAAATATCAATCCGTCACGGCGGCGCAAAAAACAGGAAGTTTCACTGCCCGGCGTTTTTTCCAGACGGAAGAAATAACTGATTTTTTGAACAAGGTTGTCTGTGGCCATCGGTTTTAGCATTTTGAACGTTTTATCCGGGTTTTTATGGTATATATCAGTGATTAATATAAAATTAAAGTCAAAATCATTTGCTAAATAATAAAATTTATTATATGAAAAATAAAAAGCTTATTATATGAATATATGAAACGGAAAAAAGAACGGAGTTCGTCTTTATGAAGCGCATTATTCATGTGTCCAATTTTAATCTGCTGCGTTTGAAAGGCTGTTTTATCAACGGAATGCCGACAAAAATATCCAACGGCTTTATCCGCAACGGCTATTTTGTGATGAACTATCCCGACCGGGATTTGTGCCGGATGTTCGGCTACGGACATATGAACTTTTTGGGAAAATGCCGCCTAAACAAACATCTTATCGAATATTGCCGGACAATAAAGCCCGAAGGGCTGATTATCGGACATGCCGATGCCGTCAATCTGGACACGCTGCTGGAAATCAAAAATATGCTGCCGGAACTGAGAGTGCTGCAGTGGAGCTGCGACTGGATTGTGCCGGGAGCGGCGAAAAGAAATATCGCCGCGCTGAAAAAATATTCGCCGGCGGTGGATGTGATGATGATTACAACCGGAGACAAAAAGCTTTTGTCCCAGTTTGTCACGGGGAAAAACAGGGTGGCCTATCTGCCGAATATTGCCGACAAGTCAATTGAGGACGGGCAGGCTTTCACGCTTGAAAATCCGCCTTTTGACATTATGCTGGCAGCGAGCACCGGGCTGCGCCAGTTTGCGGGAAAAGACGAGCAAATCGAAGATATTGTCGATGAATCGTCGCGCAAAGTTCCGGGGCTGAAGTGGAAGTTGGCGGGGATAAAAAATAATCCGGGACTTAACGGCTATGAATATATTGATGCCCTGAAACAATCGGCCATGGGGCTGAATCTGAGCCGTCTGAATGACATTTATCATTACAGTTCGGACAGGCTGGCGCATATTATGGCAAACGGCGGACTGGCTTTTATTGACCGGAGAACGGGTTTTGACGATATGTTTGACGAAAGTGAGGCCGCTTTTTATTTCAGCCGCGAGGAATTTTTCGACAAGTTGGACTTTTTCAAAAGAAATCCACGGCAGCGCATGGAAAATGCCCGGCGGGGATATGAAAAAATTCACCGGGAATTCAATGAAAAAGTCATTGCCAATTATATGGCTGATTTGTTGTTCGGGGAAAAGTCCGAACGGAAAAGCTGGAAATGCGAAATTGATTAAAAGTGAAAAGTAAAGAGAATATTCTTTTTTTCAACAAGTTTTTTATTTTTTATCCCTAAATTATTCAAATAAAACCGTATATTTTTTTATTTTCAAAAAGCGTTGTATAACTTTTGGGGCTTTATTGACGCTGTTTATTCCTCTTGTTAAGAATGTATTAATTATTGGTGGGTCTGTGCCTTTGTGTGTATACAAAACAGGATGAATTGACAGGGTTTATGCTGAAAAAGTACTTGATAAAAACAAAAAAAGTTATTGTATTTATTACAATATATGCTTTTTTGCTCGCGGGAATGCCGGCACGGGCTTATCTTCCGCCGTTGAGCAATGCCCAGCTGTATACCCTGGCGGTTCAGGGAAACGTAAGGGCTTTGCGGGCGGCGGTGCAGCGCGGCCTGAACATAGACTCGCTTGACCGTTACGGCAATACGGCGCTTTGTCATTCAATTATCAAAAGAAACTATACGGCTTACAACACTCTGCGGGCGGCGGGAGCCAATCCGCATCATCCCTGTATTCAAAATATTGCCAACGGCAACTATGACTCCTTTGTGGCTTCAAGGCGGGTGGTTCCGGCCACGGCAAACTCGCGGCAGGCCTATGCTTATGTCGGGGATGACGATACCATATGGACAACAGGCATGTGGGCAACGGCCGGCGCGGTTCTGCTGGGCGGGATTATTGCCCTGGTTTTGAGCAGCAGCGGCGGCGGAAGCGATGATTTTGTTCCTTATGAAACAACGGATTACAGTCTGGCCGGCGTGGTCGGAACCGAGCGTCCGGATTATCCTCAGGATTATCCGTATAACCCGATTATTCTGCTGGAACAGAACGGAAACACCATCGTTAACGGCTATTATCCCGATTACAACCTCGGCGGCGATGCCCAGGAGGGGTGGGTTATATCCAACGATGCCAGCATAGATGTGGAAGGCGAAGACGGCAGCACCGTTTCGACACCGCTGACGGATTTAATCGATTTCAACAAAAGCGCGCTGGAGTATTCCGACTACATCCAGGTGGCGATGAAAGCGACTTACGGTTCAACCGCCAACAACGGTTATGCTTATGACGACCCGATGTATGACGTCGACCGGCATTATCTGATTTCGCTGAAAGACAACACAACCGCCCTCGCCGCTTTTAAGGACAGTTTTGCCAACAACTATTCGCAGATAAACATTGATGCCAAAAACGGCACCATCGGCATGATCGGCAGTATTAACTCAACCGTTACGAATCAGACCGCCGGACAGATCAACATGACTTTCCGCGGCGACAAAGACAATCATTCGGTTATCGGCATGTATGCGGATACGAATTCGACGGCAATCAACGAAGGCGTTATTTACGGACAGGCACAATCTTCCGACAGTATTGCGGGAACGCTTACCGGCATGCGCGGGCAGCTGCTGAATCAGGAGAATCCGAGAACCTCCAAAACAAATGTCACAAACCGCGGAACAATTAAGCTGGAGGCCAGCGCCAACAACCGCGACATCAAAACTTCGCTGGTCGGCATGGGCAGCTGGCTGGAAGACGATTTTCTCAACGGGGCAATGTATTTGTCGCGTGCCGGATTTGTTTATCTGGACAACCTGGGGTCAATTATCCTGAATGTGGCCCTGACCGGCGAAAACGGGACATACAGCGCCAATTCGGAAGACGGAACTTCTGCCCTGTTGCAGGGGACCGGCGGAATCGTCGGCATGCGGGCCGACGGCAATACCATCGCGACCAATGACGGACTGATTCAAATCAATATTGAAGATGAGGGAAAAAATACCGTTACCAACAATCATGCGGGCATGCAGTCGGTTCACGGCGGAAAAATCGTTAACAACAATACGATTGAAATCAACGGCGGCGAAGGCGGATACGGCATGCTGGCGGTACGCGGCGAAGGAAACAATCCGGAATTTGACGCTGTGGCAGAAGATGTTTCCACCGTTATGATCAACAACGGAAACATCATCGTCAACAGCGAGAACAGCTATGCCATGAAGTCTTATACGGGGGGATCGTCAACCAATACCGGCACGATTACCTTTAACGTGGAAGGCGTGGCTATTGAGCAAAACACCGGAACCATTGCCAACCGTTCCGACATTATCATGAATGCCGGCGGAATCGGGCTGAAGATGAATCAGAAAGGCGATATTATCAACGATTTGTATAATACCGATAATTCGCTGGGAACCATCTATATCGATAACACGCTGAGTAACAATGTCAGCTCCGGCGAAGAAGGAGATTCCGGAGAAGGCAGCGGCGATACATCGGGGCAGAAAGAAAGCATCGGCATTTATCTGGAGGACGGAACCGTTCTGAACAAAGGAACGATTGAGATGGTCAACACAAAGGGTGCTACAGGCAATATATCTTACGGGATTAAGGCCGAAAAAGGAAGCATTACCAGCACCAATTCCATTTCAATCAGTGACACTTATGACAGTTACGGGATTGCGGTTAAAGAAGGAAGCATTGAAAATTCCGGAGCCGTATCGCTGTTGAACACACGCGGCACGCTTGACCACCTGGGATATGCCTTAAAAAATGACTACGGCCTCATCAACAACAGCGGCGCGCTGACAATCGTCAACAAAGACAATGCCTATGGTATCGCGTCCGGTTCGGGAATCGTCAACAATACGGGAAAAATTGACATTTCAAGCAATACGGGAACGTCAACCGCCCTCGCCTACGGCATTCAATCCGGCAGCGGTTCGGTTACCAGCAGCAACGATATTTCAATCAGCAACGCCAATGACAGCTATGGTATTGACGTGAAAGCCGGAAACGTCGGCAACAGCGGGGCCATTACCCTGACCAACACCAACGGATCGGTTGATAACAGCGGTTACGGCATTAATTCGGCACAAGGTGACGTTTCCAACAGCGGCGTGATTACCATCGCAAATAAGAAAGAGGCTTATGCCATTACCGCCGCCAATGGTTATGTTACAAACGAAGCCGATTTGATTTTGAACGGTAACGCACAGGTGTTGGCTACCACGGGATATGGTATTAAATCGAGTCGCGGCGGCGTGACGAACAAAGGCAACGTGACCATTACAAACACCACTGACAGCTACGGTGTCTCTGCGGACAACGGTGACCTTACGAATACCGGTTCGATTGACATGCACAATACTTCCGGCGCCCTGGAAGGCCTGGGTTACGGCTTAAAGACCGGAACGGGAAACATCAGCAACAATGCCCAGATTTCAATAAGTAACAAGAATCAGGCTTATGCCCTGTTTACGGATACGGGACGCGTTGTTAACGACGGTTCGCTGATTATTGCCGGAAACACCGGGGCTTCAACCGACGCCTATGGTATTAAGTCAACTTCGGGACTGGTGGAAAATAACGGAAACATTACGATTACCGATACTAAAAACAGCTACGGGGTTGCGACGGAGAACGGAGATATTACGAATACCGGAATTATCGACATGCACAGTTCCGGGAATGCACTGGAAGAACTCGGATACGGACTTTTGGGTGGAAAAAGCAATATCGTCAACAAAGCCGCTATTAACATACGTAATAAAAATAACGCTTATGCAATCAGTAATACTAGCGGAACGATTACCAACGATGCAGCATTGACCATCAATGGCAACGAAAACTCACTCTCTGCTCTGGGATATGGTATTAAAGGCGGATTTGGGGCCATTACCAATACAGCAGGTATTACCATTACAAATACAAAAGACAGCTATGGCGTATGGACTGAAAACGGTAATATTACCAACAGCGGAAGCATTTCGCTGGCTGACAGTAGCGGTTCTATTGAAGGAATCGGCTATGGTATCCGGACTGGACATGGTTTTGTTAACAATACAGCGAACATTTCCATTAAAAACAAAAACGAAGCCTATGCCATTTCCGATGAGTCCGGAGACGTGGACAATGACGGTACTCTGACCATTAACGGAAACAAAGGCGTTTCGACAAACGCTTACGGTATCAAAGTAGCAAGCGGAGCAATTGACAACTCGGCCCAGATTACAATTACCGATACAAAGAACAGCTACGGGGTTTCAACTGATAATGGTGATATTACCAACAGCGGCATCATCAACATGTATAGTTCCGACGGCTCACTTGAGGAGACCGGATATGGTTTGAAAGCCGGTACGCCGGGAAATGGCACCGATGCTGAAGGAAGTTCAAGTACCGGAGGCGGAAATATTACCAATACCGGGGAAATTACGATAAAAAATAAAAACAACGCCTATGCCATCGCAACAGCGGGCGGAACGGTTTTGAACCAGGCGGCTTTGACCATTAACGGTAATGCGGGAGCCCTGTCGGCGCAGGCTTATGGTATTCAGTCGGCAAACGGAGCCGTCACCAACGAAGGCGCCATAACGATTACCAATACTCAGGACAGTTATGCCGTTTCGGCCGATAACGGGGATATTACCAATACGGGAACCATTCTGCTGCAAAATTCTACGGGAGCGGCCGAAGGAATCGGTTATGGTCTGAAAACCGGAAACGGCAATATCAAAAATGATGCGACGATTACGATTGAAAACAAAACCGAGGCTTACGGTATTGCCTCTACGACACAGGGCAATATCGACAGCAATGCCGCCATTAACATTACAAATTCAACCGGGGCGGCGGCGGGAATCGCTTATGGTATCAAAGGCGGAACCGGGTATGTCAACAGCAACAGCACAATTAACATTACCAACGCCAACGAAGGATACGGGATTGCGGTTGACAACGGTGTGGTGACCAGTAATGCCGACATTACCCTGACCAACACCCAGCAGGCTCAGAACAAGACATCTTACGGGATTAAGGCCGAAAAAGGAAGCATTACCAATAACGCCAACATTTATATGAACGTTACCGGCGACCTGACGGCAGAAACAGGAAATGATTCCGGCTCGTTCGGTATTTGGGGCAATGAGGCCAACATTACCAATTCGGCCAATTCGGAAATCGTGTTCAGTCTGAGGGGCAACGGTATGCACACGGTGTCGGGCTCTAACGACAACTATGGTTCAATCCATATGCAGAAAGGCGGAACCGGAATGTCGACCGACTCCGGCAATGCCATTAACCACGACAGCGGCACGATTACCATTGATGACACCGGCGTGGGTATGGCTTCGGGCAACGGAAAAGCCACCAACGACGGGCAAATCAATATTACCGGAACCATGTCTACCGGTATGGAATCGGCCAAAGATGCTGAAAACAACGGGACTATCCTGATTACGGGATACAACTCTACCGGGATGAGCGTCGTGGCCGAAAACGGGAGTATTGTCAACAACAAGGATATTATCATCAATACCTCGCACAACGGATTGCAAAACTACGGTATGTACGGTTCAACCGGGGTTTACAGCCGGATGAACAACAAAGGCAACATCACGATTACCGGCCGGCAGTATCCGACGACGGAAAATGTGGCTTACGGCATGTATCTGGACGAGGGCGAGGCTCAGAACAACGGCATTATCACGCTGAATGACATTTTCGGCTACGGTATGTATCTGGGAACAGGCGGCACGTTGGACAACTACGGCACCATCGCGCTTAATTACGGCGGTGTCGGCATGGGCGCCAACGGAGCGGTTTCGGAAGGCAAAGAAACCGTGGCAATGATTAATCATACGGGCGGCACCATTACCACCAACGGCCAGTATTCTTACGGTATGTACGGACAGGGAACGGCCACGGCCTGGAATGACGGAACACTGACTATCGGCGGGGAAGACTCTTACGGTATTTACACCACCGACGGCAGCGGCACCAATACCAGCACCATCACCATGAGCGACGCCAACTCTGTCGGTATGCACAGCGTGAACGCGGATTCAATCAACAAATCAACCGGAACGATTACCATTCAGGGCGAAAACTCGGTGGGTATGCAGACAAACAACGGCGGTACAACCGACACCAGTCTGAACGGCTCGGTCAATGAGGGAACCATCAATCTGGAAGACACGGCGACGGGGTCAACCGGTATGACGGTGGTCGACGGCAGCGGAAAGGTCAAAAACAAAGGAACAATTAACGTCGGCAGTACATCATCATCCGGTATGCTGGCAAACGGCGACGGCGGAACGGTTGACAACAGCGGCGATATTACCGTTACGGGCGAAAATTCTTATGGTATGCAGGCCACGCAGGGAACTGCAACCAACAATAAGAACATTACTATCAGCGCCGACGGCGGAATCGGCATGTTTGCGGACGGGGGCAATATCGTCAACGGCACAAACGGAACGATTAACCTGACGGAAGGCAACAACAGCACTTATGCCATGTATGTCGAAAGCGGAACAGCCGACAACCAGGGGAAAATCAACCTGAGCAAGGCGGATGTGGTCGGTATTTTTGCCGAATCGGGAACGGCGGAAAATAACGGCACGATTAACCTGAGCGGGGATAATTCCGTGGCCATGCGCGGCCGCGGTGATGCCCAACTGACCAATAATTCCGGACGGACCTATGAAGTGACTTATGACAATCTGGCCAATTTTTCTACTGAAAGCGGCATTATTATCAGCGGCAATAATTCCATCGGTATGGAAGCCGGCGGAAGCTCTACGGTTACCAATGCCCGCAACGGCGTGATTACGGTTAACGGGCCGAACTCCAAAGGTATGGTGGCGCTGGGGGTGACGCTCGGACAAGAAACAACCTACGGAACCGCGACTAATCAGGGAATTATCCTGGTGAACGATGCTTCCTCGGAAGCAATGTATGCCGACGGCGGTATCATTGTTAACGATACGGACGGCATGATTTATACCAACGGTGATTATGCGATGAACGTTCATGCCGGAACAGGAACAAACAAAGGTTATATCCGCAACGACAACGGTAATTTTACGGCCATGTATGCGGAAGCCGGTGAGATTGACAACCAGGGGCGTATTACGCTGAACGGCGATAATTCCAAAGGTATGGTGGTTAACGGTTCGGCCACAGCCAGCAACTCGCTGAAAACCAGCCGGATTGAGGTTAACGGTTCAAACTCCATAGGTATGCAGGCAATTAAAGGAACTGCGACAAATAATGGTGTTATTGACGTTAACGCAGAGGATTCAACATCGGTCAACATGCAGGCCGACGGCGGTACAATTATCAATTCATCAACGGGAACACTTTCTTCCAGTGCAGTGGACGGCGTGGTTATGCTGGTTAACGAAGGCAGCGGCGACAACCAGGGAACTATCAATCTTGATACCCAGGGAATTACCGCCATGCGGGCGAAAAACGGCACGATTACCAACAGCAACGCCATTATTATCAACGGGCCGGGGGCTACGGGTATGGAAGCCATCAACGGCACGGCGCAAAACGACGGTACGATTACGGTGGGCAGCAACGGCAGTAAAGGTTATGCCATTGCGGTGAACGGCAATGGTTCGGCGACCAATAACGAGAAAATTGTGGTTGAGGCAACGGATGCTTATGCCATGTACACCGACGGCGGAAAAATTACCAACGCCTCGGGAGCGACAATTACCACCAACGGCTCTTCGGCCATGTATGTGAAAAACGGACAGTTTGAAAACAACGGGGATATCAGCAATTCCAACAATAACTTCCATGCCATTCATATTGAAAACGGCACGGGACTGAACGCCGGCAGCATTACTCTTACCGGTAACAGCGCAGCGGCGATTTATGCCCTGCAATCGGAAAATCTGGAATCTACCGGTGATATTAATATGTCCGGCAGCAGCGCTATCGGTATTTATCTTGGTTCCGGCACGCTGACTTCCAGCAGTGAGATTAACATGGGATCCGGCACGAACAACTATGGTATTCAGGGCGGAACATCGGTTGTCATCAAAAACAGCGGTAATATTAGCGGTGGCACAAGCAAAGACGATGAAAATCCTAGCATCGAAGGAACCGGCTTTATTGGTATTAATGTAGAACAGGGAAATGTTACAAACAGCGGTGCAACGATTGAATTGAGCGGAGACAACTCTATCGGTATCAATGTGGGCAGCGGCGGCGCCGACAACAGCGGAACGATTTCGGTTAAAGCCAACAGCGGCACCATCGGCATGCAGACACAATCGGGCACGCTGAACAACCTGGACGGCGGAACGATTGATGTGGTCGGCACAGGTTCTCGCGGAATGTATGCTTCCGGCAGCGGAAGCCTGAGCAACAGAGGAACTATTAATACCTCTGGTGAAGGTACAATCGGTATGTTAAGCAACGGCGGCAATGTCGGAAACCATGCTTCCCTGACAGTCAGCGGTATTAACGCTGTCGGTATGTCCGGGGTCGGCGGAACCCTGACCAATGGTGAAAGCGGTATTATTGATGTTGACGGTTCGAATGCCATCGGCATGCAGATTACGAACGGTGGTAAGGCCATTAACAACGGCAGTTTGAACGTTCAGGGACAATTCGGCATGTATGCCGCCAGAGGCAGTACGATTACCAACGGCGGAACTATTACTCTGGAAAACGGTACTGTCGCCATGCGGGCCGTTGATACATCTTGGGCTTATAATAACGGCACTATTATTCTGGTCGACGGCGGTTCGTGGGGAATTTGCGATACAGACGGACACTGCGTAAATAAAGGTAAGGTTATTGATCAAACGTCGACTTCGACATATTCTCGGTCGGCACGATCCTTGTCAATGGGAACCATGAATTTATCTCAAGGCATGGCTGTCGGTCTGGGCGGAAATTATACAGCCTCAGCCATTAAAGGAGACCTGGCTGTTTACGGAGATGCCACGCTGGAAGGGAGCAAAACGCAATATACGCTGGCCAATGCGTTGACCGCTTCGGATATCAGCAAGCTGAACGTTCGGGGAACGGCATGGTTTAATCAGGTCAGCATTGAAGAAAGCAATGATGCGGTTGATACGGATGCAATCGTTGATGAACTGAACAAAGCTCAGGCAGCGGAAGAGAATGCCGAAGAAACGGCAGACAACAGCGGTACGGTGGTTGTCGCGTCCGCCCAAACGGCAGCCCCTGCCCTGTTGAGCGCTGCTCCGGCAACAGCCGAAGAAGAAAACGAGACTCAAAAGACCGATACCGAAACTTCCGGACTTGACGACCTGAAGAATTACAACATTACGGTCAGCAAGGGTGATTTGAACGAAATTCTTGCCGATGAAGAAGGCATTGAAGACAAGTCGCTTTTGGATAAGCTGGATGCGGCTTATGAGGCCGGGGCGGAATCCGACGTCTTTGACGAGATGAAGTATGCCTATACCAACAGTCAGCTTAATCATACGATTGTGAAAGAACTCGGACTTGACTTCTTCGGCAACTTCGCCAAGCAAAATCTTGACGTTATCCGCAGCGCCAGCCGGCAGATAAATTCCTCTCTGTTTAACAACAAGGAAACCAAAGACGTGCGCCTGACCGCCGGATATGACTTCAGCGGACGCAAACAGGACAGCGATATTTATCAGACCGACTACGAAGACAAGGCTTATTCCATCTTCGGCATGCTGGATAAGAAGTTTAACGAGAAATTCCGTTACGGTATCGGCGTGCTGCTGACCAGATATGAGAGCGAATATGACGATTCAATGTCCAAGCGCAACGAGTTTATGGTTCAGGTTCTGACGCCGCTCATTGCCCAGTTTGACAAGACCAAACTGATTTCAGTCCCGCGGCTGGGTATCGGTTTCGGCGATTATGATCGTGTGGGTTCGAGCCAGCTGTATGACGGCGATACAACCAATTACTATTACGGTATTACCAACGAACTGCGCCATAATATGGACTTTGGCTGGTTCGGACTGGAACCGACGCTGGAATTCAACGTTTTGGGTATGTATCAAGACCGGATTAAGGAGGACGGCGTGGTCGACATATCGTCCAGCAACAACCTGTCAATTGAAGGCGGTGTCGGCCTGTATGCCACCAAGCTGTTTGAATTCGGAGAAGCTCACTCGCTCAAGCTGAGAGCCGGCGGTACTTACTATCACGAATTCGGCGATCCGTACAGAGCGCAAAAAGCTCGTCTGGCCGGAACCGATGTCAGCTATCGGATTAACAGCTACAACGCCAGCCGCGGACGCGGTGTGGTCAGCCTCCGTGCCGATTACAAATATAATCAGTTTGATCTGTACGGTGAGTTTACCAAGTTTATTGAAGAAAACGGCGGTTATGCCATTAATGCCGGTATGGGATACAGATTTTAGTCCGGATAGTCGGTTCAATGGTTGCGCCGCATGCGTAAAAAAACGGTTTAGCTGAAAAGTTAAACCGGAGTATGACAGAGAAGAAAAGCTTGGAGAATAGCAAGGGAGAGAGCGGACTGGAAAGGGTTAAGGCCGATATTTGACCCCTCCGGCTCCCCTTTCTAAAGGGGAGAGGACAATAAGGAAGATCCCTTGACGTTCAGACTGGCGCTGAACGAGGGATGACAGTTTTATTTTGTTTGAATATGAAACCCTCCCCAGCCCCTCCCTGAGTTTTCAGGGAGGGAGGAGATAGAGGGGCCTGAGTTTTCAGGGAGGGGATATAAGGAAATTTTTTCACCCTCACCCGACACTTCGTGTCGACCTCTCCCCTCGGAGGGAGAGGTATAAACAAGTGACTTTGTTTGACCTGGATTCCCGTGCAAGCCGGGAATGACAGAGAGGCGAAATTAGAGTATGCCAGGAAGAGAGCAGACAGGGAAAGAGTAAGGCTGATATTTAACCCCTCCGGCTCCCCTTTCTAAAGGGGAGAGGGCAATAAGGAAGATCCCTTGACGTTCAGACTGGCGCTGAACGAGGGATGACATAAAAAAGATGTCCGAGGATGACAGAAGAGGTTGGAGTATGACTGAGAGGAGAAAGAGGCCGGGAGGATGACAAAAGAGAAGAAATCGGAATATGACAAGAGAGAAGGACAAGAAAAGAGGTCAAGGATGGCAGGGCGGCTACCATTCAAGGACAAAATAATCGCAATTGTCAAAGCTGCGGCGAAGACCGAAGCGGTCATAATATATATTGAACATAATTCCGCCATGCATAACAACTATGGCCTTTTGAGCTCCGTGGCTTTTTATTTCATCAAAAGCTTTATACGCCCGGGATAAACTATCGCGAACGCTCTCTCCGCCGGGAATTCTGGCTTCCATAAACCCCGGGTTTTTAACATCATGAATCAAATCAAGCTGAGCTTTATATTTTTCCTGCATTTCGGAAATAAATATTCCTTCGGCTTTGCCATAGTGAATTTCCTCAAGTCCGGGAACGGGAACAACTTCTGCCTGATTAAAGGAAGCAACAATTTCAGCCGTTTCACGGGCACGCTTCATCCGGCTGCAATAGATGACAGGCAAATTAAGCAAAGACATGGTTTCCTTCAACCTCCCGGCCTGTTGTCTGCCGTTTTCAATTAAGGGCATATCAATCCCCGCCCCTTGCACGATATGTTTTACATTACCTTCCGTTTGTCCGTGGCGGCATATATATAAAAGCATTGCAGTTCCTTTCTTTTGTCTTGCTGCCGGTAAGTATAAAAACTAAAGGTTAAATTTAAGTAATGAAAAAATAAGTTTGATAATAAATGGAAATATTTGTTGATGGGAAAAAAGAAAATATTAATTGTTTGTTTATCAATTTCAGTCATCATCTAAACTGATATAAAAGGGCTATTTTATTTAACGGAGTAAATATAAAAATGGCAGATAAAAAGAAAGAAACTGCTCTGGAAATTGATGAGCAAAAACATATTGACGAGCTGGTTGAAAAAGTCAGCGCCGCGCAAAAGGTATTTGCGACCTATTCTCAGGAACAAGTCGACGAGATTTTCCGCCGGGTGGCTTTGAAGCTGAGTTCGCTGCGTATTCCCCTGGCCAAGATGGCCGTTGAGGAAACCGGTATGGGCGTGTGGGAAGACAAAGTGATTAAAAACCATTTTGCCGCGGAATATGTCTATAATAAATTCAAGCATACCAAGACCTGCGGAATTATTGACGAAGATCAGGCCGGCGGCATGATTAAGATTGCCGAACCGCTGGGAGTCATTGCGGGGGTTATTCCGACAACAAACCCGACTTCAACCGTTATTTTTAAGTCTTTAATTGCCCTGAAAACGCGTAACGGTATTATCTTTTCACCGCATCCGAGAGCAAAAAAATGTTCGGTTGAAACCGCACGACTGATTTTGGAAGAAGCGGTTAAGGCCGGTGCTCCGGAAAACATTATCGGCTGGATTGAAAATCCGACGATTAATATGACGCAGCTGTTGATGAGCCATCCGAAAGTTGACGTCATTCTGGCAACCGGCGGACCGGGAATGGTTAAATCGGCTTATTCTTCCGGCAAACCGGCTTTGGGCGTGGGTGCCGGCAATGCTCCCGCGGTTATTGATGAAACTGCCGATATTCAGACGGCTGTCAGCTCCATTTTGATGTCCAAAACTTTTGACAACGGCATGATCTGCGCTTCGGAACAGTCTATTGTCTGCGTTAAAGACGTTTATGACGAAGTTAAAGAAGAACTGGTTAAACGCGGGGCTTATATCCTTTCACCGAAAGAAAAAGAAAAACTTGGCAAAGTTATTATGATTGACGGCAAGCTGAATTCGGGAATCGTCGGGCAGAAAGCAGCCCATATTGCCGAAATGGCAGGTTTGAACGTTCATCCGGACACGAAGGTTTTGATTGCCGAATGTAAGGAAGTGGGCAAGGTTGAGCCTTTTTCCGCCGAGAAACTTTCTCCGGTTCTGGCTTTGTATAAAGCGGATAATTTTGAAGCGGCAACGGCCAAAGCCAAAGAGCTGGTCTGCTTTGGCGGCGCGGGGCATACGTCTATTCTTTACACTGCCCAGCATAATGACGAGAGAATCAAGTATTTCGGCACCGAGCTGCATACCGGCCGTATTCTGATTAACTGTCCGTCGGCTCAAGGTGCTATCGGCGATATCTATAACTTCCGTCTGGAACCTTCCCTTACGCTGGGGTGCGGCTCCTGGGGCGGAAACTCTGTAAGCGAAAATGTGGGGGTAAAACATCTGATGAACATCAAATCTGTGGCCAAACGCGAAGAAAATATGCTGTGGTTTAAGGTTCCGAACAAGATTTATTTCAAACCCGGTTCCCTGCCCGTGGCTTTGCGTGAGCTGGCCGGCAAGAAGCGTGCTTTTATCGTTACCGACAAGCCGATTTTTGATTTGGGCTTTACCAAATATGTTACCGATGTTTTGGAAGAAATCGGCATTCAGTATCAGATTTTCAGCGATGTTAATCCGGATCCGGATTTGACGACGGTTAACCGGGCCAAACGCATGTTGGATACTTTTGCGCCGGATGTCATTATCGCTATGGGCGGCGGGTCGCCGATGGATGCCGCAAAAATTTTGTGGCTGATGTATGAGCATCCGGAACTCAAATTTGAAGATTTGGCCATGCGCTTTATGGATATCCGCAAGAGAATCTTCGAATTCCCCGAATTGGGCAAAAAGGCCATGATGGTTGCCATTCCGACGACTTCGGGTACGGGTTCGGAGGTTACGCCGTTTTCGATTATTACGGACGACTCTACGGGTGTAAAATATGCTATTGCCGATTATGCCCTGACGCCGAACATGGCTATTGTCGATGCAAATCTGGTGTCGACCATGCCGAGAGGGCTTTGCGCCGCTTCGGGTATTGATGTGATGACGCACGCTCTGGAATCTTATGTTTCTTCCATGGCGACGGAATTTACCAGAGGCTTGTCAATCCAGGCCGGGCAGTTGATTATGCAGTATCTACCCAAATCTTATGCCGAGGCAGAACCTTATGCCCGGGAAAGAGTTCATCACGCGTCAACACTGGCCGGTATGGCGTTTGCCAATGCGTTTTTGGGCGTTTGCCACTCCATGGCCCACAAGCTGGGAGCTGCATTCCATATTCCGCACGGTATTGCCAATGCCCTGCTGATTTGCCAGGTTATCCGTTATAACGCAACGGATAAGCCGGTTAAACAATGCGCTTTCCCGCAGTATAAGTTCCCGAATGCCAAAGCGGCTTATGCCTCGTTTGCCGAAGCTCTGGGGATTAAAGGCAAAGATGATGATGCCAAAGTGGACGGGCTGATTAAGGCTTTACAGGATTTGAAAAAAACTTTGAATATTCCGGCATCTATCAAAGATTACGGCGTATCAAAGGAAGATTTTGACAAGGCTATGGAATATCTGCCGGTTTGGGCTTTTGATGATCAGTGCACGGGTTCCAACCCGCGTTATCCGCTGATTGAGGAAATCAAAAAGCTGTATTATCTGGCTTATGAGGGAAAAGTTGATTTTGAACTCTGAGTTTTGATTAAGACCAAAGGCTCCGGCATTCCGCCGGAGTTTTTTTGTTTAAATTATGGTCTTTAGATTAAAATAGTGATTTACAATGCGAAGTTTTTCTGTTATCATTAGATTCGTGGAGACAAATGTAATTTAACAAAAGAGGTGTTATTATGATGAATAAGACTGTTCTCATGTTGTCGGTTTCGTGCATGTCGTTTATTGCCGGGGCTGATTTGTGTTACGCTGGTTTTAATCCTTATGATACGCCTCCGGCGTTAAGCGCGGCCATGCTTAACTCACGTAATTCTACACACACTTCACACCTCACGGCCGCTCATTTGTCTTCACTCGAAGATTTTGCCGAACTTACTCTCCCTGAAAACTCAGGGAGAGACAGAGAGGGTTTCAAACCCTCCCTTACCCTCCCTAACTCTTTAGGGAGAGAAGAAGAAACAAATATGTCATCCTCGGATTCTTCTCTCCGTCATTCCCGGCTTGACCGAGGATCCAGGTTGAAAAAATCGGCTGCTTTATTTGACCTGGATACTCCGGTCAAGCCGGAGTATGACAGAGAAAAAAGGCCGGAGTATGACAGGTCGATCAAGGGTGATAACAATAACCTTATCCAACTTGCGGCGGCGTGTTTTGTGACGGATACAACCGATTGTTCCGGTAATGAGTTTGTTGGGAATAATGCCGATGACGATAACGGTGGGGTGCCTCCCGACGGCGGAGATGATTATGAGTTGGATAATGACAAACGCTGCGAAGAAGAAGGATACACAAAAACCTCCTGTCCCGAGGGATATGAGGCGGTTAATTTCTGCCCGTATGATAATCATTATTTCGAATATTGTCGGGCACTTTGCCCCAGTGATTACGTCACCTGCGAGCTGCCTTATTACGGCATCGGCGAGGCGTGTGACGGAAAATATGCTTCCTGTAAATGCACACCCTGCGGCTCAGGTTATGATTATACCACCATTCCGGAGGGTTATGTTCAGGACGGCGAGGCTTGCTTAGACTGTGACGGCAAGACCAAATACAAAATTAAACCCAACCCGTGCGACGGCTTTATGGATTGTGGATCTGCCGGACCTGAAGCCGGAGCGGAAAGCTGTCTGTCGGGAACCGAAACCCTGTATGATAACTGCAAACCTTGTCCCAACGAATGTTCTCTGGATTCATGCCCGTCCCCTTACACCTGTAAGAAAGAGGAATGTTCCAACAAATACTGCAAAAACGGCTGTCAGTCAGGCTATGTCTGGAACGCAAGCGCCCAAACCTGCACCGAAGAATGCGACAGCAGCTATAAATATGCCTGTGACGGTTCTGGAGAAACCGGATACGGCGAGGCCTGCAACGGGCTGTATAAGTCATGCTCCTGTACGGAGAATTGTTACACCTGGAGCAGTTCGTCGGGATGTTCTAATCCGTATCAATATACCTGTTCCGGTCCGGGAGCCAAACCCGGAAGCGGCAGCTGCAACGGTTTGTATTCATATTGTTCCTGTGAAGACAAAACAGAGGGAATATATTATTATGGTGACACTAAAGGATGTACTTGCAATGAGAATTATTGCTCACGTTATAATATCTATAAATACACCTGCAACGAGGAGCATGAGCTGCCGGACGAAAAATACCGGTGCTGCAACGACATGTATTCGCGATGCAAATGTGAAGAACCTTACGTATGGAGATATGAAAATGGAAAATATGGTTGTTATTGTCCGGAAGAATATAAATACACCTGTTCGGCAGACAGCTGCGAATCTCCGGCGGGTTTGGTATGCGATAACAAATACAAAGAATGCAGTTGTTCTTGCGGATATGGTTGTGGAAAAGGAGATACTTTGGTAACAGAGGATTATAATACAGACGGAGATACTTCCTTTGCCATATTTAGCTGGAGCGACGATGATGGAGGATATTGCAGAGCAGACCGTTATTCCACAAATACAGGAAACACCACTGCTTTTGTTTGCATTGTCGGAGGGCAGGAAGATTGGTAGAATATAAACCAAGAAAAAACTCCCTTTAGAAAATTCCAAAGGGAGTTTCTTTTAAGCTAAGGCAACCGAGTGCATCATGCCCGCGATGAAACTGTCTGTATCACGATTAAAGTGATAATACTTCCGTGCAATGCAGGCCAGCAGGGTGTCATAAGAATAGCGTTTTTGCAGCATCTTATTTTGCAGTCCCTTTAAGCGGTAATACTCGACCCAGTTCAACAGCGGACAATTCTTCAAACGCCGGCTGATTTTTTCAAAACGGCGAATGTCAACAAGCATTTCATTGTAAAACGCAGCCTGACGTTCCAGAGTAATCTGAGGCAGGTTTTCCAGGATGAACGCCATCTCCCGACGGCAGGAAATTGCCGCTTCGGCTCGGATGTCCTTAAACATTGACAAAACCTCATAATCGCTTCGGGCGCAGGAAAGAATGTTGTAATTGCATAATTGCACCAACAGCGAATGAGACATGGCAATGAACAGTTTTTTGTAATTTTCTTCAGTCACGGCTTCATCCAGCATGTTTTTGGCTGCACAAAGCTCCTTAATTGTTAAGCTATACATAATATATAAGAATTAATAATAAAAAATAACGACGTAATAATATGTATTTTTTTGGTGTTGTCAATCTTATTTGAAAAAAAATTGCGGGCGCATATTGACAAAATTTATTAAAAACGGTATTATCTCTCAAAAATTGACAAATTCTATTTTATCTTACGGAGATTAAAGTGAGCAAGAAAACATATTTTGCCTCTCAGAGTCTTGATGTTTATCTGGCGGCACAGAGCGGCGTGCCTTTTAGTTTTGACTATCATAAGCCGCGGAAAAACTTTTTTGAAGACGGACATGCCGCCATTGTGGAACAGAGCATTGATTTTATCGAAAAATTTTTATCCGGGGAAAATGTAATCAATCCCGGCGACATAGATAAAGTTTCGGATCTGATTGATATGGTGCATCATACTTCAGATAAAAAGCTCCGGCTGAAAATGAATCAGCTTTACCATAAATTTGAAGAGAAAAAGGCGGAATTAAACCGTCGGAATGAAAATGTAAAAAAATTTGAAGATATTAAGTATGTGGAAAAGGCACTTTATAACAAGAAGACGGCTCGTGCTCTTTCTCCAGAAGAACTGCTGGCAGCAAAAGCAACATTAGACAATGTTCAGGCAAACGGTTCACAATATCAAAAATTGGCTCAGAAATTAAACAGTTACGCCTTACTGAAATATTCCGACCTGAAAAACAACGATGAATTTTTGCCGTCGAATCCCGTTCATCAGCAACTCAGAGACGACTTCGGGCTGCAGCATGTGCGTCTTAGTCAGACATTTTCCCGCCAGCCGGTAAACAAGGTTGCTCAGCCTGTGGTAAAAAAGGTTGAAAAGATTTCGTGGCTGAAAAAACTGAAAGACAATGTAAAGAATCGGGTGGAAAAGATTTCAGATTGGGCCGAGGAGAAAAAAGATTATCTGCATTATCTGTACCGTCGGCACGAGATAAAAATTGCCGCAGGATCATTTGCGCTGCTCGGTGTTTTGTTTGTGAAAATTATGAATCAGGAACCCAAAGCCGCACCTTATTATCCGGGACAAAACCATAATACCGAAACCAAGGCCCCTGCCCCGGCTCAGGTGCAGGATACGGCGCAAACCGTTGATTTTGTTCAGGCGGCGCAGGCCCTGAAAAAAACGGAAACGTCCGCTCAGGAAACCGATCAGAATAAAAACGGCATTGTCCGGGAAACCACCATTGACGGCGACTATTATGATACGGCTTTGGAAATTCATTTGAAATCAAAGCAAAAAGTTTTGTCGCTGTATCATAAAATCGACAGTCTGGCCAAAAGCGGCAAGATTAAATTTGCCGACGGAACAAACGCCAAGCGCTATGCCCATGCGGCAACCATGTATCGCCTGATCCGGCCTAATTCTGCCGAAACCAAAGCCTTTGAAAAATTGTTCGGCGGGGAAAAAATTGACAGCGGTTATCTTAATAATCTGGTGTTGAAGGCCGGAGAAAAAGGAACCGGTGTTAAACCCGACAATAACAATATCCGTCACAGCAATTTTGACGCGGCATCTAAAATTCTGCAGGCAAAACATATGCAAAATCTGCGGGGAGCCAGATAAGGCCGCGGCTTAAATCAAAGATAAAAAGGAGTAAAAAAACTCCTTTTTTTGTTTTTAAATAACTATTTATTAACATATTACGGATAGTCTAAAGAAGATTTTTGATAAAACTTATTTCTGGAGAAAACAAATGAAAAACTTGAACGAAAATGCCATCAGAGAAGCTGCTTACTACATCTGGAAAAATGCCGGCTGCCCGGCCAATACCAGCCTGCAGGACTGGAATGCAGCTATTCAGCAGCTTTCTGCCACTAACAACAAAAATGTTAAGACTTCGGCTCTGAAGACTGTTTCTCTGAAGAAAAGTTCTTCCAAGACTTCAAAGTCTTCTAAAAAATCCAAATAAATTTTGGTTTTGGTTAATGAAAGTCTCTTCGAAAGGAGAGGCTTTTTTTTGATGATAAAATGAGTTTCAAATAAATAAAAAAAGTTCTTGCATTTATGAAGACATCGTTCTATATAATATCTCAGAGATACGGGATGTAGCGCAGCCTGGTAGCGCATTTGCATGGGGTGCAAGTGGTCGCTGGTTCGAATCCAGTCATCCCGACCAACACTAACAAGTCGTCAGAAATGGCGGCTTTTTCTTTATAAATCAGTAACTTAACTGAGTCCGTGTGACTGGTTTTAAAAACAGGCCTTTCGGGGTAGTTACACGGACCATTATTTTCAAATTTCTTTATCTTTCAATAAGTTAGTCAAATTAGAATTTAATTTTTCTTTTTCCTGTTTTTTTATTATGATAAAAAACTGTTTATTAATTTACAAGCTTGTTCTTGTTTTTTTAGGAGGTCTTTACAATATAACGCACTATCTTCGTGCTTTTCCACTTTTAATAAAAGCAAAATGTATTTCCGAAACAATTTAATATTTTCCGGTACAAAATTTATTTGCAATATTGCCACTTCACAAAACTCTTCAGCGATTAAATCATACAACTTTAAGATTTCATCAATATGACATTCCGTAAGTTTGTGAATAATACAAAAAATTTGTTTCTGTCTCAACGTTGCATATTTGCCAAAACATCGTCCTGTTTGCAAAGGATTGTAATTTACAAAAGGAATCTCAGTATCCGAAAAAAATTTTTTTATATTTCCTGTTTTGCTATATTTTTGATACAGACGTTCCCTGTTTTTCAAACTGATCAAAGAAGAAATACTTTCGGAAATTCTTATCCCATACCCGTATATACGCCACATATCTTTGCGCATATACATTTTTACCAAACTAAAATATGCAGATATAAATTCATACCAAATATCTAAATATCTGTTTTCATAAACAGCTTGACCGATCGGGTATGGAATTTCCATGTCAGAAATAAGATTATTTTTTTTTATTAAAAACTTTATCCCCCGACTGATAACAGAAGCATAAAATTCAGGCAAAATTTGCCAATTTTTCTTCCATTCTTTCTCAGATAAGATTGCAAGATCAATTGTATGTCCGTCACATAATAAATATTCAAGGTAAAGTTCTTGTCGGTAAGTCTGGCAGGATAGTAAAAATGCATCCTTTTCTTGAAAAATAATATGTCTGAAGTTATTTTGCACTATCATAATATCTAAATCAGAATATTCATCGACATGCGACTGAGGCTGTATTAACGACCCATAAATAAACATATTCGTTATATTGTCATCGTTACCGCAATGTTCTTTCAAGCTATTAACAAATGCCTCTTCAGAGCTTGATAATTTACGGTTCAAACGGGAGGAAATTTTAACTTCAGACATATTTTAGAGCTTTCCAATTAGTTTTCTTTCCCTTTCATTTTGTCAATTAGTTTACTGAACCACGTTGTTTTGTTATCTGCCAAAAAGTAATTAACAGATTCCACATCCTTTTTTTCTTGTTTGGCTTGTGCTTGTTTTTGTTTTCGTTGATTTTTTTCTTCCTGTTTTTTTAGTTTTTGCTCAACTTGTATTCTGTGTTCCTTCTTTTTTATAACTTCTGACTTCGTGTGCGTTAAATCAGTGTCCGCAAACAAATAAGTCCGGATAAACTGAGCTGTTTTTTTCTCAAAAGGGGACAGTTTATCAATCTCATCGTAGCTGCTTACATAAAAAGCCTTATAATAAACACTGCTCTCACGTGGTCCATAATTATAAACACAGCTCTCTGGTAAAAAACGAACATATTCACCATCTTCAGAACGTATAGACATTCTCTGTTGAGGAAACCTGTTGCCACCCATAAGTAAATTCACAGAAAAATATACGCGTTCTTCCACGTCATAAAAAGAAAGATCATGTAATGTTTCAGCTGTTTTAGCAATTTCTATACTAATATACTTACCATTCTTTACGACATCATATATTAGATCTCCATTTTCATTGATAGATAAATAAACATTATTCTTATTTATGTTTCCTTTGGTTACAAGTCCGATCCGTTTTGCATCTGGTTGTTTGCTGTTTAACTCATCAATCACAGATTTATCTGAAGATGACTGTTGTGAGACAACATCATCAATAAAACGTATCTTGCCTTCTTCCCATTTTTGCATATTTTTTGTGCGCTGTTTTTCATATGCTGCATATGCTTCCTGTTGTTTTTTTATCTGTTCTGCTGCTTGTCGTTTTTTTCTCAATTCTGCTGCCTGTTCTTCTGCTAGTTCTGCTGGGGTCATAAGATGACGAGGTTTAGATACATTACTACCCATTTTTTTCTCCTTAACTATAAATTAATATCTTTTCTGTACTTGTATAATAGTTTTTATTATGCTTTCTGCCGAAAATCACTCAGAGCCTTGGATAACATCATATCTGCAATTTTAGAATTAGATTTTTCTTTTTGTTTTTCCTGATTTTTTGTCAAGATAAATTCTAACGCTTCGGCATGGTTTGGATAGCCGCCCCAAAAAGCGCTGCCGCCTTCTTTTCCTAAGCCGGCGCCGCCGACCCAGCCACCGAAATGATCATACAAAACTTCGGTTTGCTTGGGATCCCATGGTGCCGGACGCTCGCCGGTTTTATTGCCCTGCAAAGCTCGGCAAATATCTTCAGGCCCAAAATAATTGACCTCTCCGTCGGCCGAAAAAATGGCAATATTCTGCTGTTTATCAGGATCAAATAATCTGTCTGTAACCGTCGCCGTTTTGGAATGAGCCATTTTAACAATGGTTACGCCACAAACTTCCCGTGCACCAGCAATTGCTTCTTCCGCTTGTTTTTCCTGTTCAGGCGTAATGCCCTGTGATGCTCGGTCTCTATATCGTATTGATTCAATTTCTTCTTTTGTTGCACCCATAGCCAACATGGCTGGAATATAGCCGCTGTCATTAGCTGCTACCAACAACATTTCTCTTGTCGGCTTAACGTCCAAAAGCTCACAAACCTGCAAAATAGAAGCCGGTTTAGAAGCATTTTCATTGTGATGATCCACATTAATCGTATTCTCTGGGACAGGCGAATCAACAGCCAATTCGACAATGACCGGGGTCTTGCCATTTTCTGCAACTTTTTCAATTTCTTCTCCATATTTGGAAGTTGACGCTCCCCATTTTAAATTAGCATCAGAATATGTCACACCTTCTTTATCCAAAAGCGTTCTGATTGTCGACATTTCCAAATCTGCACCACCTAAGAAAAAATGTAAATTATTTTTATCCATGAGAGTTTTCCTTCATTGTTTGTTTATTTTAATTTGCCTTGTACGCGTTACAAGACAAATATATTAATATATAATAATGTGAGTCAACGATAAAATCAACTAAAATTTTATAACTCTCGCACTTTGTTTTTCGCCAAAGAAGATAAATTGAGTAAAAAATATACGAAGGAAAGCCTGGCGTCAGGGAGAAGAGACAAACGGAAGTATGCCGGTAAGCTCCGAAAGCCTGAGCCGGGATGATGGGGCGGAGTATGACCGCACAAAATATTTTGTCGATATTTACATCTTGATTTTTTTATTTGTTTTGTTATTGTAATGACATTTAATTCAATTATTTTAAGGTAAGTTAAATGTCAAATAAATTAAAAGTAATGTTTTCTACCCATGGTCTGGTGGAAGGTGATTTTGGTTATGCGCTTGATGAAAACGGCTTTCCAACCGAGGAAATTGTTTCTAAAAAGGTTATTACCGGGCAGGATACGGGAGGTCAGGTATATTATGTTAAAGCTTTGGCCGCAAGTTCCACAAATTATGATGTTGATCTGGTGACGCGGCGGGTTGATCAGCGTATTTGTCCGCAATTCGGCGGCACCGAAGCGGGAAAAGTGAACAACACAAATTATGACGTTGAAGTGCAATGGCATGAGAATCCGGTTATTCGCAGCCGGGTTTTGCGTATTCCGGCGGGCGGAAACTTCTCTTTTGTTCCGAAGGAGGAAATCGTGCCCCTGCTGCCGGAGCTGGTTGATAATCTTTACAAATTTTATAAAAAAGAAAATTCACTCGGTGATATTGAGGTGGTTGAAGGACATTACCGCGACGGAATGCTGGCTGCCGACATGTTATGCGAAAGGATTGAAAAAGAAACCGGCCGCCGCCCGATTATGCTGGTTACAAGCCATTCTCTGGGACATAAAAAATATGAGCGCAATCTGCCTTTATATCAGGCCGGCGCAATCAGTCAGGAAGAGTGGAACTGGCATAATTTTGAGGATCGGATTGCCCAGGAAAAATATGCATTCGACAAAGCAGATATTATTATTGCCACCTCTCCCGACGAACAGCGCCGCCTGGTTGCGGAGCCGTATTCTGTCCGCGAAGATAAAATTACGGTTATTCCGCCCGGATATAACAGCCGGATTTTTACGCCGCTTAGTCTGCAGGAACTTAATAAGCTGAAATACCGTTTTACTTATAACGATTTGAACGGAAGAGAACAAACCGTTAACCTGACCGACATGCAGGTTGTTTCTTCTTTGGGACGCGTGGTTCGTGACAAGGGTTTCTGCGAGCTTGCAAATTCCATGGTGGAAATTATGAAAGATAATCCGTCCGCCGTTTATATGGTCAGCGGCGAAAACGGAAATCCGGTGACCGACGAATGCAAGGAGATTTTGAGCGGGTATGAAAACAGAGTTATCTTTATGCCTTCGCTGAACCAAAAGCAAATGGCCCGGGTTTACAACGTGTCGTCAACTTTTGTCATGTCCAGCCTGAACGAGGCTTTCGGCATGGTGCCGATTGAAGCCATGGGCTGCAAGACATCGGTCGTTGTCGGACGCAGCGGCTTTAATGATTTTGCCCATTGCGCTGATATTCGCGAAGATCAGGATTTTAGCAAGTCTATCGGTTTGTATGCGCCGTCGCAGGAGACTGACCGCTGGCGTCAGGTTAAGGCGCTGAGACTGCTGCTTGACAATGATCCGCTGCGTAAGCAAATTGCCGAAAATGGTTATGATTATGTTCGGAATAACCTGACCTGGGAAAAAATTTCGGAGCAAAAAGACCAGATTGTGCAAGAAGTTTTGAAAAAGCGTAACCATCGTGAAGTTAAAGGTTTCGGCAATATCAAAAATATCATGCTTCTTAATCGTGAAAAGGTTATTTAAGTTAGAACAAAATTGTTTCGCAAAAGCGGTAAGAAAATCCCCCTTTGAATATTTTTCGAGGGGGATTTTTTTGCTAATGTTTTGTTTTTACATATAAATTAAAGTCGTGTTTTATTCTTGTCCAAATTCCGGTCATATAATCAAAATATCTATTTACAATGCTTTAGTTCTATGTTATTATAAGATTCGTGAAGACAACAACAGACAGGTGATATTATGATGAAACTAAGTAAAGCATTAATGCTGTCGGTTTCCGGACTGATGTTTACGTCCGGCGGCAGTTTGGCTTATGCCGGTATTTCAACGCATGATTTAACATCTTTCAACTCTCCGGGGACGGTTACATTTGTCCACACACACATCACACACGCCTCTGCCCCGGAAGAGCGTTTGTTGTCTTCACTTGAAGATTTTGATAAGGATAATTTATTTGTCACCCTCACCCGGGGCTTGCGCTCCGACCTCTCTCCTCAAGTGCGAGGTGGAGAAGGGACTCTGTCATCCTCGGACTTGATCCGAGGATCCAGATGGATTAAAACAGCAAATTTATTTGACCTGGATACTCCAATCAAGTTGGAGTATGACAGAGAAAAGGGGCCGGAGTATGACAGGACAACCAAGAGTGATAACAAACTCATTCAACTTGCGGCGACCTGTTTTGTAACCGACACTTCAGCTTGTTCAGGCAATGAGTTTGGCGGGAACAATGGCGATGATGAAGGTCACGGCACTCCCGGCGGACCGAATGACGATTATGACCTCGACAATGGGGAGCGCTGTCGTCAGGAAGGATATAACCAAACATCCTGTCCTGAAGGACAGGAACCTGTCAACATCTGCCCCTATGACAGTGATTATTTCGAGAAATGTGTTTCTTCCTGTCCTACAAATTATGTAACCTGTGAAGTCCCATATTATGGGGTTGGTGAGGCCTGCGACGGGAAATACGCTTCTTGTAAAAAAGACACCGAACGTGCCTGTAAAGAATTAAACCCCGGATATGTTAACAGTTGCGGCACAGGGCAGCGGCTTAGCGACGACCGTTGTTCTTATGACAACACCTATGGCACCTGCTGCAACACCTGTGCAGGTTACGATTATACCAGCATTCCGGATGGCTATGTCCAGAATGGAAACAGCTGTACCGGCTGCGACGGACAGGAATATTTCAAAATAAAACCCAATTCCTGCGACGGTTTTCTGAATTGCGGCTCCATGGGACCGGAAGCCGGGGCCAAAACCTGTCTTTCGGGGACAACTACCCTGTATGACAACTGCAAATCTTGTCCTTATGAATGTTCGCTGAGCTCATGCCCGTCACCTTACACCTGTAAGAAAGAGGAATGTTCAAATATGTATTGCAAAACCGGCTGCCAAAGCGGCTATGACTGGAATGCAAGCACCAAGACTTGTACAAAGCAATGTGCCTATGAATGCACTTACAGCAGCTGCCCCTCACCTTTCACCTGCCGCTATGAAGACTGCTCGGGCAAATACTGCAAAACCGGCTGCCAAAGCGGCTATGACTGGAATGCAAGCTCCAAGACTTGCACAAAGCAATCCACGCCGCTGCCCAGCGACAGCAATTGCAGTTGTTTCGGGACAAGAACCGAATCTGACGGCTGCGGCGGGACGAGAACGGTTTGTAATGTTCCGGATTTGAAATATCTGTATTCTGACAAAACGCTGAGCGCTGATATTATTTCGGGCAAAACAATTGTCGGTATCAGTATTGAACCGGAAAACCGACTGGCCGTCGGCCTCGGATATACTCTGGACGAATGGGGCGGATACGGAACGGATATTCCGACACTGGAAAATATTTCCTGGGTTGGCAGAGGAGTTTATGTCTGCGGCGAACGGTCCATGTATGAGGTCAGAGACGGCAAAGCAAATACCCAGACAATTCTGGCTTATGGCAAGAGCAGCGGCATCTCGTATCCGGCGGCAGAATGGGTGAATTCCTATCAACCGACGGGATGCAGCGCCGGAAGCTGGTGCGGAGCCGGAAACTGGTTCATCCCCTCGACCTGGCAGGCCTTTGCCTATTTCAACAACCGGGATAAAATCCTCTCCATGCTGGAGGCGATTAACCAACTTCCTGATGACTGGATGTATACACAAGATGGTTTTTATACTATGACTTCTAATGAAATCAGTGCGACCGAGCCCGGGTTCCTCTATTTCAACCAAGGAGCAATGGCTCGCAGCGATAAAACGTTTCAACAGGTTTCTTTGCCGTTTATTGAATATTAACCCCATAAGCTCCTGCTTTTGCAGGAGCTTATTTTTTTGTTTATTATACATTCGCTTCTATCTGTTTTGGTCGGGAATAATTGACATTTCTGCCCCTTCGTGTTAGAAATAGTCCGTTTACTAAATAAAGAGGACTAAACTTTGGCGATATTAATAACAGGAGCTGCCGGCTTTATCGGTTCGTCACTTTGCGAAGAGCTGCTGAATCGGGGAAAAAATATTATCGGGATTGATAATTTTGATGCTTTTTATGCCCGTGAGATTAAAGAATCCAACATAAAAAATTGCCTTAAAAACAAAAACTTCAAATTTTATGAAGCGGATTTGACGGATATTGACGCGTTAAAAGAAGTTTTTGCGCAAAATCAGATAGATCAGGTTATTCATCTGGCGGCAAAAGCCGGGGTACGTCCGTCAATTGAACATCCGCTGGATTATTGCCGGACAAACGTGGTCGGCAGTTTGAACATTTTGGAGATGATGAGGCAGTATAACATCAAACGGCTGGTGTTTGCCTCGTCAAGTTCGGTTTACGGCAACTGCCGGGCGGAAATATTTTCTGAGGATTTGAAAGTCAGTGAGCCGATTTCGCCTTATGCGGCCAGCAAATCAGCCTTAGAACAATTTATTTACACTTACAGCAAACTGTTTGATATTCAGGCGGTGTGTCTGCGCTTTTTTACGGTTTACGGCCCCAGACAACGGCCTGATCTGGCTATTCATAAATTTACACGCCTGATTGACGAAGGAAAACCCATTCCGATGTTCGGCGACGGCTCCACCAAGCGCGATTATACCTATATTGACGATATTGTGAGCGGTGTTTGCGCAGCGGCCGATTATGACCAAACGCCGTATGAAATTATTAATCTCGGCGGCGGGGAGCCGGTCAGTCTGGTGCGGATGATTGAGGTTATCGAAAAACATCTCGGCAAAAAAGCAATTATCAATCATCTGCCGATGCAGCCCGGGGATGTTGACAAGACAGCCGCCGATATCAGCAAAGCCGGGAGATTGCTGTGGTATAAGCCGCACACTAATTTTGAGCAGGGAATAGAAAAATTTGTCGCCTGGTATCTGGCGGAAAAGGAGACTTTTGAAAAATGAACAGACGCCGGTTAATCGGAAAAATCAAGGAAAAAGTCTGCCTGCTGCTGGGACGGGGAAAGTTTAAAAAATTTCACCAACGACAGCAGGAGGTTCCGCCGCAAAAGGTTATTTATACCTGCATTACCGGAGATTATGACTGCCTGATTTTAAATATGTATTTGAATCCGGATTATAAATATGTTTGTTTTACGGACAGTGAGGCTTATCTGAAAAAAGGGATTGTCGGGCCGTGGCATATTGAACCGCTGCAATTTCAGGATTCAGACAATACCCGTAACAACCGTTATCATAAAATGCACCCGCATGTGCTGTTTCCCCAATATGAAGAAAGTCTGTTTATTGACGCCAATATTCAGCTGAGAGGTAATTTGTTGTTTGAAGCGGCAGATAAGCTGCATGAGAGTGACGTGTTTCTGGCTATTCCGCCGCACCGGCGCCGCAAATGTATTTATGATGAGCTGGAACAGTGCATTGCTTTGAAAAAAGATAATGTCGAAACTCTGATCAAGCACCGCGCTTTTCTGGAACAGGAAAAATTTCCGCGCCAGATGGGGCTGACCGAAAATAACGTGATTTACCGCAAGCATCATGATCCGCGCTGTGTTAAAGTTATGGAAGACTGGTGGTATATGATTGAACATTATTCGCGCCGTGATCAGCTCAGCTTGTTTTACGTTTTGTGGAAGAACGGGCAGAAGATGACTTATCTGTTTGATTTTCCGATTAAAGATGATAAAAACAATTTCAGATTATTTCATCATAATTGCTAAGCAAATCCTTACTTATCATTCTAAAAAAGGGTGTCTAAAAAAAACGGCCGTTAAATTTATACAATGTGTGTATATTAGTTGAAATAATAAAAATAGCAAGAAAAATTTGTATTTTCCTCATAAAAATAATCCACTATAGTTTCCCTCTCTAACGGCCGTTTATGTATAAATTTAACGGCCGTTTTTCTTGGACAGCCGTTGCAAAAATCTGGAAGCCGTCCGTTATGTCCAGAAGTTCCAGACACTTTAAAAGCGGCGGGATTGCTCATCCGACAATTTATGAACTTCCAGATTTTTGTTCCTATTGTTAAAGGATGGATATGGTTAAGATTTCGGCTTGTCTGCCGGTGTATAAAACGGAAGAAAGGCATCTCAGAGAATGCATCGAGAGTGTTCTTTGGCAGACGTTTGGGGATTTTGAGCTTTTAATTCTGGACGATTGTCCCGAACAGCCGGTCAGAAATATTGTCGAATCGTATCATGACAAGCGCATCAGATATATGCAGAATCCGGAAAATCTCGGTATTTCAAAAACCAGAAACAAACTGATTGAAATGGCTAAAGGTGAGTATCTGGCGGTGATTGACCATGACGACATCTCGCTGCCGGAGAGATTTGCCAAGGAGGCGGCATATCTGGACAAGCATCCCGAAACCGGCGTGGTCAGTTGTTTCTATAAAGAAATTACCACTCAGAAAATTCATTGCTATCCCGTTGATAATTTGCAGATTTGTCAGGAATTGCTGTTTTCAAGCTGCGTGGTTCATCCGGCGGCGATGATACGGAAATCTGTCCTGTTGCAAAATAATCTGCGGTATGAAGAAATGTATTCTCCGTCCGAGGATTATGCCCTTTGGTGCCGGCTTATCGGCAAAACCGGGTTTCATAATATTCCGGAAGTTTTGTTCCTTTACCGGAATCATGAAAACAACACCTCCCACCGGCAAAAGGATAAAATGGCGGCGGCAACGCAGGCGATTTATGCTTTCGTGCGACGGGATAATGCCGATTTATGGGATGTTGTGCAGAGTAATTCTACCTTTGTGAAACGTATTTCCCTCTTCGGCTTCATCCCGCTGGTGACTATCCGTCACTATGGAAAAAAACATAAATACCTCCTCTTCGACCTCATTCCACTGATTATCACCAAAGCTAAATGGAGCAAAAAATTATGAAACCCGGGCTTTATCTTAGAAAAATCGTTATCTGAGGTTATGATGTACCAAGACACGCCGTTATCTAAAATTTATTTAAGCCGCATGGAGCAAAAAACCGCCCGGTATTTGCAAAAGTTTTCGCACCGCCCGAAAAAGATTGCTGCAAAACTGGCTTTTTGGAATTTGAAATTTTGCCTGTTCGGACGTGATGTCCGCTCTTCTTTTTCGGACAAGGCGGAGCATGTTGTTTTTGACGTGCGCGGCGGAATCGGCGACTTGGTGATTAACGCCCGCTATATCAATGCCTTTGCCCGGCATATGGGAGATAATGTTCAGATTGACATTCTGAGCGAAGAAAAATTTTTTAAAGCCAATCAGTCTATTTTCAGGCAATGTCGGAACATCAACCGGATAATGACGGCAGCAGATAAATATTATGATTTGTTTATCAGTCTGGTGCGTTTTCCGGTGATAAAATATGCTTTTGCCGACAGGCTGAGCGGTAAGCTGCGGGATTATATCAACCGGATTCATACTTTTCATGAAGAAAATCCGCTGGCGGCGGAGAATGACTTTTTGGGCCGTTGTTATTCGCTGCTGAAAGGACGGAGGAGAGAGAATCAGGCGGATATTGATAATCTGCTGGATGTTATGAATGATGACTTTAAGATTGAAAGCATATTAGATACTTCTGATGTATTGCAAAAATTCAATCTTGCAGCCCGGCCGTTTATCACTGTTCAAACCGGTGCAGGTTTTTGTTTTCAAGATATAAAAAACGAAACGAGGCAATGGCCGGCGAAAAACTATGAACAGCTGGTGCGTTTGCTTAAAGCGAATTATCCGCAATATGAAATTGTGCAAATCGGCGACGTCTGGCAGGAAGAGATTTCCGGTATTGATAAAGATTTGCGGGGGCAGACTTCTTTTGAAGAGCTGATGGTTATTGTGAAAAACGCCAAACTTCATATTTCACAGGAAGGCGGCATTCCCATTTTGCGGCATTTTTTGCAGGGCGGAACATCGGTTGTGTTGTTTGGGCCGACGGATGAAAAATTTTTCGGCTTTTCCGAAAATATAAATCTGAGCGCCAGAGCCTGCCTCCTGCCCTGCGAATGGATTTCCAGGGACTGGATGAAAAAATGTATGAAAACCGGAGATTGTGCGGAGTGTATGCGGCGGATTAGTCCGGAGGAAGTGTTTGAGGGAATTAAACGGAACGGAGAACTATAATGTCTGATAAAAAAGTTAAATTTTTAGGAATAACCATCTATAAAAGAAAAACCAAAGGGAATAAAACAACCACCCGTTTTTTGGGATTACCAATTTGGAAAAAAATTCGTCTGGGAGAAAAGACAAAATATTATTTGTTGGGGATTAGAATTTTTAAGAAACAAAAATTAAAAATTCAAGAAATTGAAAAAGTGCAATATATTGAACAAAGAAAATATATTGTTATTGATGCTGATACCCCAAAAGAAATACTTATTGTTAATTCCGACAGTATAGGTGATTATATTTTATTCAGGAATTTTTTGAAGGAAATAAAATTATCGGAAAAATATAAAAATTATAAATTGGTTTTATTGGGTTGTGAAAAATATAAAAATTTTGCTGAGTATCTGGATAATGATATTATTGATAAATTTTTGTGGATTCCACAAAGGCCTCAAAATCTTTCCGCAAAAGAATTAGAAAAAATTCGTTGCGATTTGCATAATAAACAGGGAATGAAGCATTTTTATGATACTATTATTTTTCCATCATTTAACAGTATGGATAAGAGAATTGCCCATAATACTTTATTGTCCGGAGTTGTTTATAAATATTGCTGTATACATAACAATGGAGTAAATCCCAACAGAAATTGTAATGATCTGCTGAGTTTTACCCATGTTTATACAAATTATGATGCATCAAATATGTTTGAATTTGAATTAAATAAATTATTTCATGAAGATTTATTAGAAAAGAAAATTGAACTGCAATATCCTTATATTGAAGATGATAAAATAAATTTGGAATGTGAATTTATAAAAAATGCGGCAAAAGAATATGTTGTTATTAATCCGTGTGCATACGATGTATATCGCATGTGGCACAGAAATAACTGGATTGATGTTATTCGTTATATTTATAACAAGTTAAATTTAGATGTTGTAATTGTTTGCGGTGCTAATGAAAAAATATATTGTGAAAATCTTATTCAAGATACTCATATTAAAGATATTAAGCTTTTATCCGGCTTACCTGTATCTCAGCTTTTAGCCGTACTAAAATTAGCAAAACTTTATATTGGTCAGGACAGTGGGGTTTTTCATATTGCTGCAGCCTTAAATATACGAGCTTTATGTTTATCTGCAGGTAATGCATATTTTAGATTCATGAATTATCCCAAAAATCGAACCAATATAAAAGTTTTATTTCCTATTGGTACAGAAAAATGGATTAATGATAATAATAAGGAATTTCCCGCTCTTGTCCGGAATATAAACGTTTTTTATATAAACTCCATTCGTACTGACAAGGTTATTGATGCGATAAATGAATTGTTGGAAATAAAAGATATATTTTTTATATATAAGTTGAAAACAAAAAATACCGGAGATAAAGAAATATGTCCTTGCGATTATTTTTCTGATTATTTTAAAAATTTTGTCGTACAGAGAATTGATAATGATTATATGAAGTATTTAAAATTTAAAAAGTCTATATTTATTCTCGGGGGCGGAGGTCTGATTAACCAAAATGATGATTGGAATAAAGCCATAAATCTATTAATCAAAAATAATAATCCGGTAATTGGCTGGGGAATTGGCTTTAATCAACATAAAGGGGCAACGCTAAATTCAGAGGTAAAATTGAATGATTTTACTTTATTGGGGATAAGAGATTACAACATTGGTTATCCATATTTGCCTTGTGTTTCTTGTTTAAAAACAGAATTAATGTTAAAATCTAAAATTAAAAGAAAAATTGGTTGCATCATACATTATGAAAATACAGATACAACTTTTGATTATCCAACAATATATAATAATCAACCATTTGAAGATATAATTAAATTTATTTCTGAAAGTGAAGTGATTATAACTAACACTTATCATATAATGTATTGGTCTACATTAAGGAATAAAAAAGTCATACTATTTAATCCTTTTAGCAATAAATTTGATAATTTTAAATTTAAGCCTGTTAAATATACAGGGCATTTGGAAGCCGACATAAAAAAAGCCAAAAACTATCCCGAAGCAATGGAAGAATGTAAAAAGTTAAATTTGGCATTTTTTGAAAAGGTAAAGAAAATCATAGAAACAAAAAATAACTAAGCTATGATTTTACGGAGATAAGTTATGCCGTTGTTAAGTTCATATATTGAAAAGTTTTCGAAAGTACGGGTGTTGGTTATCGGGGATATTATGCTTGACCGTTTCGTGTACGGAAAGGTGGAGCGGATTTCGCCAGAGGCGCCGGTGCCGGTGTTTCGCTTTGCTTATGAAAAAGAGATGCCGGGCGGCGCCGGAAACGTGGTGGCAAACCTGGTTTCGCTGGGGTGCAAGGCTACTTTTATCGGTATTGCCGGCCGGGATGAAAACGGCAGTAAAATCACTGCCCTGCTGGAGAAATCCGGAGCGCACAGCCATCTGTTGAGGCTGAAAGATTATCCGACGATTGTCAAAACCCGCCTGATTGCCGGCAACAATCATCTGCTCCGCGCCGATCAGGAAGAAATTATTCCGGTGATTACCGAATTGCTGCCGAAGTTTCGGAAAATTCTGACCCAGGCGGTGAAAAACGCAGATATTGTTTTGGTGTCTGATTATAATAAGGGGCTGTTGACGCCGGTTTCCACACAAATGATTATTGACGTGTGCAACCAGTTTCACAAGCCGGTTTTGATTGATCCCAAAGGAGCGGATTATTCTAAATACTGCGGGGCTACCCTGGTTAAGCCGAATTTGAAAGAATTTTCGGAAGCCACCGGGCAAAAATATAATCCGGAAGCAGCAGACTTTCATCAAAAGATGGTGGAAGGCGCCAAGGCTCTTTTTGCCAAATATTACATCAAAAATTTAATCATTACGCTGAGCGAATATGGAATGATACATATTCCGGCAGAAAATCCGGAAGATATTCAGCATATTCCGACCGAGGCTAAAGAAGTTTTTGACGTTTCCGGCGCCGGAGACACGGCTCTGGCGGCACTGGGGATTGCCGTCGGCTGCGGAACACCTTATAAAGATGCAATGAAGCTGGCCAATATTGCCTCGGGAATAGTGGTGGGGAAACTGGGCACCGCCACCGTGAGCCGGACAGAACTGCTGGATGCCATTCTGCAGCGGACGACTTCCGAAAGCAGCTGGCCGCAAAAGCGCAAAATCATTACTCTGGAACAAGCGGTAAATATTGTTGCGAAATTCCGTAAAACCGGAAAGAAAATCGGCTTTACCAACGGATGTTTCGACTGCTGCCATCTGGGGCATCTGAACTCGTTTATGGAGGCAAAAAAACTTTGCGATGTTTTGATTGTAGCCGTGAATTCCGATGCTTCGGTCAAACGCTATAAGGGCCCTTCCCGTCCCATTCAGGATGAAAAGACCCGCGCCCTGCTGCTGGCCTCTTTGGAATATGTCGATTACGTGATTGTTTTTGACGAAGATTCCCCGCTGCATATTGTGGAGGTTCTTAAGCCCGACGTGGTGGCCAAAGAGGGTTATGCCCTGGATAAGTGGCCGGAGGGAAGACTGGCGCTGAGCTATGGCGGGAAAGCCGTTACGCTTGACAGGATAGAGGGTTATTCGACATCAAATTTAGTGGCTAAAATGAAAGGATAAAAAATGAAAGAATTTATTGAAAGCGAATTCAGAAACATCTCCTGCAACTTTATCAATTTGCAGGCTCTGGCGCCGCAGATAGAAAAGGTTTCCGAAGTTTGCATCGAGGCTTTGAAGAACGGCAACAAAATCATGTTTTGCGGCAATGGCGGAAGCGCGGCAGATTCACAACATCTGGCGGCTGAGCTGGTCGGCCGTTACAAGATGAACCGCCCGGCAATGAATGCCATCGCCCTGACCGTGGATACATCCATTCTGACCGCGGTCGGCAATGATTACGGCTATGATACGATTTTTGAAAGACAGGTGGAAGGTCTGGGCAAAGAAGGCGATGTTTTGGTGGGGCTTTCCACCAGCGGTAATTCGAAAAATGTGCTTCTGGCTTTTGAAATGGCAAAAAAGAAAGGAATAAAGACCGTGGCCATGACCGGAAAGTACGGCGGAAAGATGAAAGAAACGGCCGATTTTACAATAAACGTTCCTTCCGATACGACTAACAATATTCAGGAAATGCATATTGCGGTCGGACATTTGTTGTGCGGTGTAATTGAAAAGGAAATTAATGCCTAAGGCTTTGTTTTTAGACCGGGACGGCACGATAAACATTGATTATGGCTATGTTTACCGTCCGCAGGATTTCGTGTTTATTGACGGGATATTCGAACTTTGCGCCAAGGCTCAGGAAAAAGGATATCTGATTATTATCATTACCAATCAGTCAGGTATTGCCCGCGGCTATTATTCGGATGAGGATTTTCAAAATCTGAATAAATACATGATTGAGCAATTTGCCCAAAGGGGAATTCAGATTACCGATGTGTTTTATTGTCCCGAACTGAGCGGAAACCGGCGCAAGCCCGGGTGCGGCATGTTTACGGAAGCTCAGCAAAAATATGATATCGACATGGGAGCTTCGGTTTCCGTCGGAGACAAGCCGCGGGATATTGAAGCGGCACAAAGGGCCGGTGTGGGCAAAAATTTTCTATATCAGGGTGATTTTAACAAAATAACGGAGGAACTATGATTATTGTTACCGGAGGAGCCGGCTTTATCGGTTCAAATATTGTGGCAGAGCTGGAACAACAAGGATATAAAGACATTGTCGTTGTTGATTGGCTGGGCAGTGATGATAAATGGAAAAACATTGCAAAAAGAGAACTGGCCGCGGTTATCCAACCGGAACAGCTGTCTGAATTTTTAGAAAATCACAAATCAGAGATTGAGGCAATTATTCATATGGGGGCTGTTTCCGCCACGACGGAAAAAGACGTAGATTTGATTATAAAATCCAACTTTCAGCTGAGCTGGGAATTGTGGTGTTTTTGCCGGGATAATGACAAGCAGTTTATTTATGCCTCGTCTGCAGCTACTTACGGCGACGGAAGCTCAGGTTTTATTGACAGAGACGATTTGGAGTTTGTCAACAAACTGCGTCCGCTGAACGCTTACGGCTGGAGCAAGGCATTGTTTGACAGGAAAGTTGCCCGCGAGGTTTTGGAAAAACGCAAGACCCCGAAACAATATGCCGGATTGAAATTTTTTAACGTTTACGGACCAAACGAATATCATAAAGGCGGGCAGAAAAGCGTTGTTGCCCATATTTTTCCGCAAGTAAAAAATGATGAAGAAGTCAAGCTGTTCAAATCATACAATTCCCAATATGCCGACGGACAGCAACTGCGCGATTTCGTCTGGGTCGGAGATTGTGCGGCCGTGGTTATGTGGCTGCTGAAGAATCCTCAGGTCAACGGATTGTTTAACGTGGGAACGGGACAGGCGCGTTCTTTTTATGATCTGGCAAAAGCAACCTGGGCTGCCATAAACAAAGAACCCAAAATCGGCTTTAAGGATATGCCGGAGGAGTTGCGGGGAAAATATCAATACTATACTCAGGCGGATTTAACAAAGCTCAGAAGCTTCGGTTATGATAAGCCGATGACGAGTCTGGAAGACGGTATCAGACAATATGTTCAAAATTATCTCAACAAAAACGATCCTTACATATAAATACCGCCCCTGCCCTATTTATCGCCAATGCCCAGGCGGATGTTGAAACGGCCGATGTTCAGATTTAAATCGGTGTTGAAAAATTTCAGTCGCGGGAGGAAAACTTTATGTGTGCCTTATGATTTTGACTATTCGGAAATATAAAGAAAAGCATTATACCTTCATGCCAGACATATGAAGATTGATGAATTTTATTTTAAAAACAAAGTGATATACGCAACTTCCACTTGTGGGTATTTTTGAGTTTAAGAAAAGCCCCTTTGCAGAAAAAGGGGCTTTTTAACGGGCTCTTTTTGTTGATTAAAATTCAAGGACGGGGCGAACCTCGTAGCTGCCATCCTTATTGCTGTCGTCGTACTTATAATTCAACCCATAAATGTTGTTGAAATTCGAGTACCACGTATAGCCGCTGCTGGTCTCAGAAGAAGACCAGTTATAGGAACCTGTTCCTATTTGGGCGCCTCCGGCGTTAGTTATACCAAGATTAACTAACTGTTGATTGTTATAGTATGAAGTAAATATACCGGCAGCAGGCAGGCACCAATCGCCTGAGTTTGTCCCTTCTGTCTTATACTCATGCGCTGCCCAAGCAGCTGGATAAGTGCTCTTATCACCGGCAGCAAGGATTTTTTCCGTATTTGGGCAACTGTTCAAGTCATAACTTGCACTTTCGGCATCGGTAAAGTTAGTTAATGTTGCAATATCAACATCTGTTGGTCCCCATTTATAGTTGCCGATTGACTTTAGTGCCATAACCTGCCCGTGTCCCTGGCCGTCGACATAAACCACCACACCGATTGGGGTTTTAGAGGCGTCATAAGACACAGAACAGGATTTGTCAGAATAATAAATATGGCCGACCGCACAATTTTTATTGCCTCCGACACTTTCTTCAATGATTTTTTCAAGTTCGGTAATTTTGTTTTTTATGTCTGTCAAGGTGCAGTTCCAGGCATTGCCGAATGGGCATTTAATCCCACCCTCGCAGGATGACGAACTCTCATAACCCAAACTCGAACAACTCGGCGTTGGGATACAGGCAGCATAAGCCATTCCGGCACTCATCACCATTACCCCCACACTTGCCAACAATATTTTCTTCATAACCTTTCTCCTTATATTAGTTGTTAATAATATTTGTTTCTCCTTATATCCTCTCCCTAAAACCTTTTTCCCCATATTCTCCCTCCCTAAAGTTTTAGGGAGGGTCGGGGAGGGTTTGACAATGTCATCCCTCGTTCAGCGTCAGTCTGAACGTCAAGGGATCTTCCTTGTTGCCCTCTCCCCTTTCAAAAGGGGAGCCGGTGGGGTCAAATAGCGCCGCTTCATTCATCGGACTTACATTCTCCATTCCACCCTCACCCTAACCCTCTCCCCTCAAGGGCGAGGGAATAAAGAGCAATCCCTCACCCGCCGCAGAAGTCACAATAATCCGTACAATTCGTGGCACAGCCGGTGGCGTACCACAGACCGGAACATTCCTCATACTGACATATGGTGCAGCTCGGACAGGTCGTGTATTCACCCAAGTTCGGACAGGCCTTACAATTGTCGTACATGGTGGTTGTCCCCGACAAGCAGGTCTTTGCTCCGGCTTCTCCGCCCATGGAGCCGCAGTCCATAAATCCGTCACAAGGATTGGGCTTGATTTTGTAATGTTCCTG
>CALYAY010000008.1 GCA_944393695.1 uncultured Alphaproteobacteria bacterium
GATGAATGAAACCCTCCCCGACCCTCCCTAAGGCTTTAGGGAGGGTAGAACTCGAAGAACGGCGTGACGCGGGTAAGAGTGAGAGGGGTAAGGCTAATATTTAACCTCTCCGGCTCCCCTTTTGAAAGGGGAGAGAGCAATAAGGAAGATCCCTTGACGTTCAGGCTGGCGCTGAACGAGGGATGACAGTTTTTTATTTTGTTTGAATGTGAAACCTTCCCCCACCCCTACCTGAGTTTTCAGGGAGGGGAGAATATGGGACTAAGGCTTTAAAGAGGGATGACAGTTTTATTTTGTTTGAATATGAAACCCTCCCCGCCCCTCCCTAAAACTTTAGGGAGGGAGAAGATAGAGGAGCCTAAGCCTTTAGGGAGGGGATAAGTGTGGGGCTAAGGCTTTAGGGAGGGGGAGTATAGAGAGCCTGAGTTTTTAGGGCAACAGTGGAGACCAGGCCGGGTCGGAGGCATCGGCCGGGGTGACGACCATGCGTTCGTTGTAACCCGTAAGGTCTATGGTATAGAGTTTGACCGGTGCATTTTTACGAGAGGTTCCTCTGTCCTGACGGAAGAACATCAAGACGCGCCCGTTGGGAGCCCAGACCGGTGCTTCTACCAGGTAACCGCTGGCCAGAAGGCGTTCGCCGGAACCATCAGGATACATGACGCCGATGTAAAACTGGCCGTTGGCCATTTTGGTGAAGGCAATATAATCACCGCGGGGCGACCATACCGGGGTGGCATAACGGCCGGAACCGAAGCTGATGCGGTGGATGTCCGAACCGTCGGCGTTCATGACATAAAGCTGCTGGTTGCCGCCGCGGTCGGAATTGAAGACGATTTTTGAGCCGTCCGGAGAATAACTGGGAGAAGTGTCGATTGCGACAGGGGCAGTCAGACGTTTGGTCTTGCGGGTTTTTAAATCCATTTCAAAAATGTTGGTTTTGCCTTCGTTGGCATAACTGAACAAAAGCTTTGAGCTGTCGGGCGAAAAGACCGGCGCAAAAGTCATGCCCGGGAAGTTTCCGACCAGAGTCTGACGGCCGCTTTCAATGTCCAGAATGTAAACTTTGGGAATGGTTCCGGCATAAGAAAGGTAAGTTATTTTTTGCAGATTGGGTGAAAAACGCGGAGTCAGAACCAGGGAAGAACCGGAGGTCAGGAACTTGTGGTTTTCACCGTCCTGATCCATGATGGCCAGGCGCTTGATGCGGCGGGTGGCAGGGCCGGTTTCCGAAACATAAACAATGCGGGTGTCAAAATAGCCTTTTTCTCCGGTGAGGCGTTCATAAATCGAATCGGCAATGACATGGGCGATGCGGCGCCAGTTGTTTTTGGTGGTGGTGAAAGACTGCCCTTTCATTTGTTCTTCGGCAAAGACGTCCCATAAACGCATTTCAACCTTGAGTTCGGTGGGGGAAGCCTGGGAGACGGCGCTTTGAATCAGGGCATTGGCATTGATGGCTTTCCAGTCGTTGAATGCCGGCTGATCATTGATGCCTTTCAGTTGCTGAATGTAGCTGTTTTCGGGAATAATGCGAAACAGACCGGAGCGTTCAAGGTCGGCGGAGACGACTTCGCGTATTTTTTCGCCGTAATCATTGGTTTCAGAATCGGTTCCCTGCATGACGGGAAAGGCTACCGGCAGAGGGTTGCTGATGCCGCCGCTGACATCTATCTGCAGTTCGGCCCGAGCCGGAACGGCAAACAACAGGCTCAGGACAAAGGCGAAGAAACCGCGTAATTTCATTTTGTCTCCATATGAAAAGGTGTTAGGTTGCCTATAAATATAATCGTATTTTGTTAAAAATACATTATCAACAGAATTTTAAAGCGTCAAGGGCGCCTTGCAGAATGTAGGCGGCGGCCGAAGCGTCGAGAATTTTTTTGCGTTTGGCGCGGGACAGGTCAAAATCTTTAATCAGAAATTTTTCAACAGCAGAAGAAGACAACCGTTCGTCCCAGAGAAGAACAGGCAGATTAAATCTTTCTTCAAGTCTGGCGGCAAAAGAGCGGACTTCGGCGGCAATGCTTCCTTCTTCGCCGTTCATTTGCAGGGGCAGGCCGAGGACAATGCCGCCGACTTCTCTTTCCCGGATAATTTTTTCGATTTCATCCAGATCTTTTTCAAGAGAAGTGCGGTGAAGAATTTTATATGAAGTGGCGACCATGAGCAGCAAATCAGACAAGGCAATGCCCAGGCGTTTTGAGCCGTAGTCAAAGCCGATGATTGCCCGCCGGGGGGGGAGAGATTGCTTGAATTCTTTGATGTTCACCAGAAAAAGACCATATTTGTTGACATTTGTATAATTTAGACTAGTATCGGGGTGGTTAATTTATAATTAAAATATATTTATGGAAAATTTATCTGTTATTTTATTCAGTGCCGGGTTTTTTGTTTTGTGCCTGGTTGCCGCTTTGGCAGTTGTCGGAATAAAGACTTTTGTTGAGCGGAAAAGACATGAGCTGCGGGTTCATGTGCGAGAGCGCTATGTGATTAAAAATCCTGTCCGGTTTCGGGGGTGGGTAAATAATTTGTCTTGGCTGGAAGTGTACGAGTATACGAAAGTTCTTGACGGAGAACATATCCTGGAACATCTTGACGGGATTTTGCAGGCGCGTTAATTTTTGAGGAGCATTATCAAAAAAAGGATAATGCTCCTTTGTTTTAAAAAAGGTGAGCCGTTGTTTGCAGAGTTTTTATAAAAAGCGGGGATTGTAAAATGTTTTCGTGACCGGGGGGCAGAGGATTGTCCAACAGGCGGGGAATGTCAAAATCTTTTGTTGTCAGAGAGGGAGCAAAACGGCGGCAGAAAGCATAAGCGGCGGCAGCGCATTTTTCCGGCGAGGAAGCATCATAGCCGATTTGGGTTAGAAGTTCTTCTACCGAACCGCCGGCGGGTGTGCAACGGCGGTCGGGATAAAAGCCCAAGCCGTTTTGAGACAATTTTTTCCAGGGAAAACAGGGGCCGGGATCCGGTTTGCGTTCGGGGGCGGCATCGGAATGGCCGATGATGTTTTGTGCCGGAATATTGTGACGACGGACAATGTCTTTGCTTAATTCTATCAGAGCGGCGATTTGCCGTCCCGGGTAAGGGGTTTGTCCCAAGGAGGGACTTTGCAATTCGATGCCAACGGAACAATTATTGAGGCTGTTTATATCGCGCCAGAAGCTTTTTCCGGCATGGAAAGCGCTTTTTTCTTCCGGGACCAGACGGGTTATGGTGCCGCGGGTGTCGATAAAGTAATGAACGGAACATTTGTAAGTGTGCATCCATTGACAGAAGGTTTCAAGGTCAAAGGCATTACAGTGAAACATGAGCATGCTGACGGCAGAGGTTCTTTCGGCAAAATATGGCAACGGGTGGCTGTTCATAGGTTTTTCCTTCAGATTTTGCGGGTTTTCATGATGTACTGATAGGCATTGTTTATTTCAGCCATTTTTATGGTGCATTGTTCAATTTCTTCTGCTGAGGCGCCTTGAGACTGGGCATGGTCGGGGTGCCAGGTGATGATGAGTTCTTTCCAGCGGGCTTTGATTTCGTTATTGCCGGCGGCAGGGGAAATGCCCAGAATGTCGTAATAATGCTGGAGAGTCGAGGCCGAGGAAGAAGGACGGGGTTTGTAATTGTCGCTGATGAGTTCGAAATTGCCGTCGGGGAGTTCAATGATATAGGCAGTGTTTTTGAGAATGTCCAGCTGCTCTTTGGCAATGATGCCGTCGGCGGAAGCTATTTTGAAGAGGTTGTCAATGATGTTTTCTTTAAGTTCCAGATTGTCGCCGGCTATGAGGCGGAGTTGCTTGGCATAACGTTCGTAGCCGTCGCTGCTGCTTTTGGCCCGGTTAAAGACGGCGGCGATTTTGCTGTTTTGTTCATAAGAAAGTTCAAACATCTTTTTGAAAACGCGAATTTCGTTTTCGCTGGCGACGCCGTCGGCTTTGGCAATTTTGGCAGAGAGGCCGGCCATGGCCTGGATAAATGTGAAGCTGCGGGCTTCGGAAGAGTGCAGATAGAGTTTGAGCAGGTTGATGCGAGACCAGAAACGATACAGAAAGTCCAAGTTGAATTTTTTTGCAAAACCGCCCAGGCGCAGGCTGTCGGCGAAAAAGCCGATAATGACTCCGATGAAGATAAGCAGGTTGCTGTGAAAGGAAAAGCCGATTATGGCGCCGAGTATTTTGCACCAATTGAGGTTCCAGAATGTTTCAAACAAGGATTTAAAGCGCAGAGCCGGCCGGTTGTCGGGCAGGTCAAAAATAAAATGTCCGAGGAGAAATAAAATCAAAAAACCGGGGAGGCCGAAAGTCAGAGCGCCGAGGACAGATCCCCAGATGATGCCGAAGATATTGTTTTCCAGCCGGTTATAGTATTTGTAAAAGCGATAAGGCAGGAGAATCCGGATATTATCGTCGACAGAGCTGATGTATTGTTTGATGAGTCTGCGGATGATGGTGCGGTCGATGAGCAAATGTCCGAAGAACATTCCCCATAAAAAACCAGCGGCACCGAAAAAACGCAGGCCCAAAACAGCCAATGTCAGTTTGCCTATCGGAAACATGTTTGCTTAATCCCGTATTGTTTTAGTCGTTGTAAGAGTATCATAGTGCAGTACCGGTGATTAATAAAGCAGATTATAAGGTGATAGTTGATAACTCTACGGGAAAATCGGCCGGAGCGGCAATTAAGCCACGGTGGGTGTCGCGGCGGTAGCTGAACCAGTGTTGTTCATCAGCATAAGTGTCAATGCGGGAATCGACGATGTTGTCAATGCCGAGCTGCCGAAGCCGGTCGGAAACGTAGCCGCCGAGGTCAAACAGCCAGTGTTCCGGGCGGGGAGAAGGAATGAAATATTTCCGGTTATCCGGGGATTGTTCCAGGAATGTCTGCAAGACTTCCCGGTCCATTTCATAAGAGGGCTGACGGATACAGGGGCCGATTGCGGCGGCAATTTTGCCGATGCGGGCGCCTTTTTGACACATGAGACGGACGGTGTTTTCAACAATACCATTGAAAGCACCCCGCCAGCCGGCATGAGCCGCGCCGATAATGCCTTGTTCGTCGTCGGCCAGCAGAACCGGGGCGCAGTCAGCCGTGCCGATGCTTAGGATGATTCCGGGTTTGTCGGTGACGGCTCCGTCGGCCTGAATTTTTTTTATGGAAGGTTCGGTGATGTAAACGGCATCGGCAGAGGTTCCCTGAATCAGGCGGCAGATGTTATCTGCCTGCAGATTGAACCGGGAGGCAATGATTTGGTAATTTCGGAGGATGTTTTCGGGATTGTCACGACTTTTGTCATTCAGGTTAAGAGAAGCATAGCGCCCTTCGGAAACACCGCCTTTGCGTCCGAAAAAACAATGCTTATCCGCCGGGAGGTTTGGAGATTGCCAGCTCATAGGAAGCTCTTTCCGTAAGGCAGCGGGGGCAGCCCGAAATAATCGGCAATAGTTTGGCCAAGGTCGGCATAAGTATCCCGGCGGCCGATGTTTTCGGTTTTGACTTTTTTGCCGAACATGATGACCGGAACCTGTTCACGAGTGTGGTCGGTGCCTTTATAGGAAGGGTCGTTGCCGTGGTCAGCGGTGATGAAGACAATATCATCGGGATGCAGGTAAAGCATGATTTCGGACAAGCGGGAATCAAAGTATTCCAGTCCTCGGGCATAGCCTTTAATATCGCGGCGATGTCCCCATAACATGTCAAAATCTTCAAAATTGGTGAAGATGAGGCTGTCGTCGGGTGCGGTTTTGATTTCGGCAAGGGTTAGATCCCATAAATCTTTAAGGCCGCTGCCGTGGACTTCCCGGGTGATGCCGCGGTGGGCAAAGATATCGTTAATGGCACCGACAGCAATGACATTTTTTCCTGCAGATTTCAGCTTGTCAAGCAGGGTGTCGCCAAAAGGCAGGGCCGTGTAGTCGCGGCGGTTGGCAGTGCGGGTGAAACTGCCGGCTTTTTCGCCGATGAAGGGGCGGGCAATGATCCGGCCGATGTTGTATGGTTTGACCAGTTCGTAGGCTGTTTCGCAAAGTTTGTAAAGTCGTTCCAGGCCGAAATGCTGTTCATGAGCCGCTATCTGGAGATTGCTGTCGGCAGAAGTGTAGAAAATGGGCTTGCCGGAGGCGATATGTTCTTCGCCGAGTTCCTGAATGATAACGGTTCCGGAAGCGGCACGGTTGCCTAAAATTCCGGGAATATTGCCCTGTTGGCAGATGTTGTCGATTAAATCGGTTGGAAAAGACGGATATTGCGGCGGAAAATGACCCCAGCCGTTCAGGTTGGGCAGACCGGCGATTTCCCAGTGGCCGGAGACAGTGTCTTTGTCGCGGCTGATTTCAACCATATGGCCGTATTTGTGACCTAAGAGCATGATGCTGTCGCGTTGAGCGCCGATTTCAGGATAGGTGCCGCAGGCGCCTTTGGCCGCTTCGCAAAGCCCCAGATGGTTCAGATTGGGAATGTCCAGATGTCCGTAAAATTTGGCAATGTGGCCGAAAGTGTCGGCACCCAGGTTGTCAAATTCGGCAGCATCGGGAGCCCCGCCGATGCCAAACGAATCCATAAGTAAAATGATGGCTCTTCCCATGAGTTTTCTCCGATGATTATTTTTTGTTGCTGCGGATTTTGCGGATGATGACGTTTTTAAGATTTTTCTGCGGTTTTTCATCCAATTTGACGGCCAGGCGGATTTCCATTTCGGCCTGGTGAAAATCCTGTTCGCTGCGGGCATGGACAAAGGCTATCGGTCGTTCGGGAGAGAGATAATCGCCGATCTGGCAGAAGCCGGAAAAGCCGGTGGCAAAGTCAATCGCCTGATCGGGTCTGGTGCGACCGCCTTTCAGTCCGATGAGGCTGAGACCGATGTTGCGGGTGAGCATGGATTTGACATAGCCGTTGTGTTCGGCGTATACCGGCCGGATGATTGGTGCCCGGGGCAGGTATTTTTCCGGATGGTCGCAAAAATCAGCGGGGCCGCCCAAAGCGTTTATCATGGCGGCAAATTTTTCAAGCGCTTTTCCGGAATCAAGAGCGTTTTGCAGTTTGGTGCGGGCTTCGGTGAGGTTGGCGGCCAGTTTGCCGCTGACCAGAAGTTCGGCGCATAGTTCAATGGTGACGGTGTGCAGACGGGGATCCCGGGCGGAGCCGTTCAGGTAAGCTACGGCTTCGGCAACTTCAAGGGCATTGCCGACACTGGTGCCGAGTACCTGGTTCATATCTGTCAGAAGGGCGGAAGTTTTGGTGCCGGCTTTGTTGGCAATGCCGACAATCATATCTGCCAGGGCTTCGGCATCTTTACGGTGTTCCATGAAAGCGCCGTTGCCGCATTTGAGATCCATAACCAGGCAGTCAAGTCCGGCCGCGAGTTTTTTGGAGAGAATCGAGGCCGTAATCAGCGGGATTGATTCAACCGTGCCGCATACGTCGCGGATGGCATAAATTTTTTTGTCGGCAGGGGCCAGGTTGCCGGTTTGGCCGATGATGGCACAACCGACTTCTTTGACAACTTTTTTGAACAGATTGTTGTCCGGGGTGGTTTTGTAGCCGGGGATAGAATCGAATTTGTCCAGCGTGCCGCCGGTGTGTCCGAGGCCGCGGCCGGATATCATGGGAACATAAGCCCCGCAGGCTGCCAGCATGGGGGCCAGCATGAGGCTGACTTTGTCTCCGACGCCGCCGGTGGAATGCTTGTCAACCACCGGACCGTTGAGGCCTTTCCATTTGAGGACATCTCCGGAATCGCGCATGGCCTGTGTCAGGGTGATGAGTTCTTTGCGGTTCAGGCCGTTTAGAAAAATGGCCATGGTCATGGCGGCGGTCTGGCTGTCGATGATTTCGCCGCTGGTGACGCCGTTGATGAAGTAATTGATTTCTTCGGCGGAAAGGGGTTTATGGTCGCGTTTTTTGCGGATGATTTCCTGTGGTAACATGATTTTAATATCCTCTTTCAATGGTTTGGCACAGATTATCAAGCAGAGAACTGGCACCGATGCGCATGTTTTTGGGGCTTATCCATTTGAAGCCCATAATCTGGTTGGCCAGTATCAGGTATTTTTTTGCTTCTTCAATGGTTTTTATGCCGCCGGAAGCCTTAAAGCCGATGTTGCGTTTGCCGGAGGCAATGGTTTCCAAAATGGCATTGGCGGCTTCGGGAGTGGCCGAGACTTTTGTCTTTCCGGTCGAGGTTTTGATGAAAGACATGCCTTCGGCAATGCACATCCGGGAAACGGCAGCAATGCGCGGGGCAGTTTTGAGCTCACCGCTTTCAATAATGATTTTTATGGGAAGTTTGCGGCCGGAGAGGGCATTTTTTATGGTTGAGAAGAATTGATTGCAGCTTTGGGTGTCGCCGTTGATGAAGCTATGATAAGGGAAAACAATATCGATTTCATCGGCGCCGTGTTTGACAATGTTTTGCAGCTCGGTATCCAGTTTGGCAAAATCGGTGTTTCCGGCAGGGAAGTTGGCAACGGTGGCAACTTTGATTCCGGTTCCCTCCAGGCAATTTTTGGCCAGAGGGACAAATTGGGGTTTGATGCATACGGCGGCAACATTACCGTAAGGCGTGAGAGCTTTCTGACAAAGTTTTATTATGTCCGAATCGGTGTCTCCGTCGTTGAGCGAGGTTAAATCAAGCAGGGAAATGAGAATTTGAGCAGCACTTACATCATCCATGAATCAGCCCTCGCGCAGGTAGGTTTTTATGAGCAGGGTCAGAGAGGCAGAGGCTTTGTCTGCCTGAGCCAGAGTTTCGGCATGGCTTTGCGGTGAATCCTTGAGGCCGGTGCCAAGGTTGGTGATGACGGAAAAACCGATGACTTTGATGCCGGCATGAACCGCGCAGATGACCTCGGGAACAGTGGACATGCCGACAGCGTCGGCACCGAGAATGCGAAAAGCCCGAACTTCCGCCGCGGTATCAAAACAAGGGCCGAGCGCCATGATGTAAACGCCTTCGAAAAGTTTTATGTTCAGCCGGGAGGCCAATTCTTTAATCTTTTGGCGTTCGGCGGCATCGTAGGCATTGCTCATGTCCGGAAAACGGGGCCCGATGCTATCATCGTTGGGGCCGGTGAGCGGATTAGGCAGATTGAGGTTGATGTGGTCTTTGATGAGCATAAGACTGCCGGCCGGCATATCCGGCGTGAGGGATCCGGCCGCATTGGTGACAATCAGCTTTTTTATGCCGAGCAGGCGAAAAGCACTGATGATGGTGTTGATGCTTTGCGGCGCATGGCCTTCGTAAAGGTGAATGCGCCCCTGCATGCACAAGACTTTAGTGTTTTCGAGCGTTCCGGCCAGCAGACAGCCTTTGTGTCCGGATACGGTGGACAACGGAAACCCCGGAATTTCGGCATAAGGGACAGTTATCGGGGAAATGATTTCATCGCCAAGCCTGCCCAGACCGCTGCCAAGAATAATGGCTGTTTCGGGCTGAAAGCCGTTGAGGCGTGATTGTATATTGAAAGCGAGTTCTGAAACGGCAGTCATGATTTTAATTCCTTGGCGGCAAAAGCGTGAGGCAAAAGTTCTGTCAGGCGGCAGGTGCGGCGGATTTGCCGGGTGTCGGCCAGACAGACGAGGGTTTGAGAATCGGAAAATTCCAGAATGCGCTGGAGACAGGCGCCGCAAGGCGTGATAAGTTCCTGACTATCGGCCAGGATGAGAATGGTTTTTATCAGATGTTCGCCGCCGGCTACCATGGCGGCAATGGCTCCCTGTTCGGCACAGCTGCCGCAGGGAAAAGATATGTTTTCGACATTGCAGCCGCTGTATATGCCGCCGTTGCTGCCGAGAACGGCCGCTCCGACGCGAAAAGAAGAATATGGCGCGTAGGCCCGGTTGAAGGCAAGCAATGCCGCCTGAAAAAGTTTTTGTTCCGCATCCATGTTGTTTGCCCCTTTCAAAATAATGCTTTGATACCGGTTGTATGCGGTTTGTATTAATTAAATTTTTATGCTTTGCAGTATAAATTAAATTTAGCAATTAGCAAAGAATAATTAAAATTATCCGAAGAAGAGGAGAATAACTTTGAAAAAGTTTATACTTATTGTTCTCGGTTTGGTGCTGCTTCTTTTTATCGGAGCGGCAACTTATGTGTCGATGATAGACTGGAATGTGCATAAAAACGAAATTGCCTCCAGAATCGAAAATCTGACCGGGAAAAAAGTAGTGTTTGAGGGGCCGCTCAGTATGTCGCTCCTGCCTTCTCCTTATCTGAGTGCTTCCAATGTCAAAGTGTATAACAAAGAAGGAACGTACAGCAAGAAGCCGCTGGCCGAGATAAAAAACATGGTGGCAAAATTGTCGCTGGGTTCGGTTATGAGCGGTGATTTTGACGTTGAGCGGATGGCATTGTCGGAACCGGAAATTAATTTTGAATTATATGCTGAGGGCGGTCTGAACTGGGAAAGCGATTTTACGCCGGAACAGGAGGGAAATGTCAGGCAGCTGGATATAAGTCTGGACAGCGTTACCCTGGAAAAGGCAAAAATTCATCTGGTAAGCAAAAAAAACGGCATTGATGCCACATTGGAAAATCTGAATGCCGAAATTATTGCCGAGAGCATCTTCGGGCCTTATCGAATCGAAGGAAGCTATACCAAAGACGAAAATCCCGAAGGGTTTGCCGTGTCGCTTGGGCAGTTTGCGCGTAATTATGCCACTTCGGTCAATCTGGTGGTTAATTATCCGGTGACGCAGTCGTATGTGCGTTTTGACGGATCGGTGTTTTTTAAGAACAACAATGTGTTGGGAAGCGTGATTTTTGAATCGGAGAATCCGGCAAACTTTGTTAATGAGACTTTTTCCGGGATGAAGATTGAAGAGGCTTATAATCAGCCTCTGGCTGTTTCGGCGGCGCTGAATGCCGACAACAGTAAAATTGACTTGTCAAACGTGGTGGTGAAATACGGAAAGACATCCGGTGCGGGGAATATACTTATTCCGCTGGATGAGGCAGAGACAGGTGCCGGTTTCCGCCCGAAGGTTGAGACTGTTTTTAATATGACAGATCTGGATTTGGAGCCGCTGGTTAATGCCCTGAAAAAAGCCGTCAGCGGTTATCGGCAGGGAAAAGTTTACCGTCCCCGGACGGGATTTGACCTGATAGGAGATGTCAAGTCTTTGAAAACTTACTACAACGGTGAAACAATTCAGGATTTTACCCTGAGTTTTGACTGGGTGAACAACGAACTGGCCTTAAGAACCCTGAGCGGAAAGCTTCTGTCCGATACAATGCTGCAGGCCAAGGGAAGTATTAAGGCCGAGCAGGAAAAACCGGCGTATGAGTTTGATGTTAATTTTGAAACCAGTGAATTTTTGCAACTGGCCAAATGGCTGGGATATGAACTGACTCCGGTGGCTCCGGCTACTTATCAGAAAGCATCGGGAAAAGCAACGGTAAGCGGAAATATGCAGAATATGCAATTGTCGCCTTATGAGTTTAAGCTGGATAATATGACGTTTGCCGGAGATGCGGGTTTTATTTTCGGGGAAAATCCGGCGGCGTTTTTGATCGTCAATGCCGATTCAATCAATTTTGACAATTATATTTCCCAGTTGCCGCCCAATGAAAAAAACAAAAGTTTTGCCCAGCGGCTGGCTTACCGTTTCAGGCAGCTGGACGGGCTGAGAGATAAGAACCTGAAGCTTAATCTGCGGATGCTTTTGGGAATTTATGACGGGGTGCCGATTGAAAATACCGAATTTGATTTTACATTGAACAACGGGACTATGGATATTGAACGGCTGCAGATTGCCAATATCTTTAACGCAAGTGTGTCGGCAGCGGGAAAACTTTCGGGATTTGGCGGAGATCCGGTGGCGGAAAATCTGAATTACAGTGTGGTTGCGCCTGATTTTGCCCAGTTGTCCGGCAAGCTGGGAATTGCCGTGCCGGATGTTAACCTTCAGGTGTTGAAGGGGCTGGTTGCCAAAGGCGTGTTGAGTGGCAGTCCGAAAAAAATTGCCGTCAATTCGGTGTCGAAGCTTGAAAATCTGGAGGTCAATTATCAGGGAATAATTGATTTCGGCAACGGAGCCGCCGAGTATGACGGTGAGCTGGAAATGAAATATCCGGACTTTATCAAAATGTTGAACAGTTTGAAAATTGATTATTCGCCACGGGCTTTTTCGCTGGGCTTGTTTGCCCTGAAGGGGCATTTGAAAGGGAGGGCCGACAATTTTGTTTTGAGCAATGTCGAGGCTAATGCCGGGGCCAATGTCTTGAAAGGAAGCATCGGTTTTGACCGCAGCAGCGGGCGCACAATGCTGAGTTTTGATGCGGAAGTCAACAAGCTGGAGCTTGAGCGCTTTTTGCCGGAAGATAAATCGCAGGGAAAAAGCAGCTTTAAGGAGGTGAGCCAGGGCAGTGTGGATTTTCTGTTTAAGCCGTATCTGGAAAAAGAACAGATTAATTATATGTTTCTGAATAAATATGACATTAACGGAAAGATGAAGGTGGAGAATCTTTCATACCGGGATATGAAAGCGGATAAAGCCTCGTTTGTTCTGAATGTGCGAAACGGGACATTGCAGGTTAGTGAATTTGCAGCCGGGTATAACGGAGGCAAGGTGGCGGGAAATGTCAGTCTCAGCACCGGAGTGGAGCCGGTTTTGCAGGGGAAGCTGACGTTGACGGAGCAGAATATTGCAGACGGGATGTGGAGCGGCAAAAAATACGGTATCCGTTACGGACGTTTTGATGCCGACGGTACGTTCAGTACGTCAGCGGTTTCGTTTGATGAGATGTTGAACAGTCTGAATGCTGAAATTAATTTCCTGGTTCAAAATCCGGTGGTTAAAGGCTGGAATTTCAGTGCAATTACAACGGATTTGGAACAGCGCAGCACGGCAGAGGGATTGTCGGAACTGGTGCAGAACAATCTGCAGCAGGGAGAGAGTAATTTTGAGACGTTTTCGGGAAAAATAAATATTGCCAACGGACATTACAAGTTTGAAAATGCCGTGTTTTTATCCAAAGATGTCAAAATTACGATGCAGGATGAAGGCAGTTTGAACAACTGGGACATGAATGCAGCCTTTGAAGTGTTTTGGCAGGATAAACTGGCGGAGCTGCCGGGATTCAGCTTTTCGTTAAGCGGAAGCATGGACAGTCCGCAGCCGGGCAGCGACGTGTCGCGTATAACCAATCTGCTGGAAACCCGGCAGGCACAGGCCGAGGCCGCGCGTCAGGCCAGAGAACAAGCCCGTAAGGATAAACTGAAAGCTCTAATGAATGAACAGCAGGGTGTGGCCCAAAATCTGAAAAAGAAAATCGAAACCCAGATTTTGCCGACGTATGAAATCAGGATTCAGGAAATTGAAGATGAACAGACCAAAGCGGCGTTTGAGGGGATTAAGCAGAAAATTGATGAAAATCAAAAGCAGCTGGAGGAGATTTTTACCCTGGCCATGACGCCGGAGTTTGATGAAAAACTGATTGAGGATATTGCGGCACGCAATAAAAAACTGAATGAGGAAATCAGTCTTTATGTGCAGAATATTGATGAGACGTATGCCGGTGAGCTGAAAGGCCGGATTGCCCGTTATAGTGACGAATTTCAGGATTTGTATCAGCAGGGAACGGTTAAAAACAAAGATTACCTGGAACGGTATAAACAATTTCCGCAAAGGCTGATTAAAGCGGGGAGCCTGTTGTCGATTAACCGCAATGCGGATGTCAGCCGGCTGAAAAACAGTATTGACGGCAGCCTGATTGCGCTGAACGATATGCGCTATGACGTGAGCAAGGCTTACAGTTCGGTTAAATACAGCGATGATCTGAGCAGCATGGATGTTTTTGCTTCTGAAATGAAAAACAAGCTTAAGGATGCCAAAGCCGAACTGGAAAATATGCAGAAAAATATTGACGAGCTGTTTAAGGTTTCGGAACAGGTCGTGGCGGCCGAAGAGGGAAAGGCGGCAGTTAAGGCCGAAGAAGCCGCCAAGCAGAAAAAGGTTGAGGACAATACCAGTACGATTTCGGTGGTGTCTACCGGAAAAGTGATGAAGATTGTGCCGGATATTAACCAGCTGGAGGCGGCGGAGAAAGCCGTGTCGGACGAGAAGGTGAAAGTTTTGGACTTTTCAAAGAAAGGAAAGGTGACTCGCGATGGTGATAAAGCTTCCGATAAAAAGCAGGTGCAGCCCTCATCGGGAATGGTGGTCAAACAGGAAGCCGGCAAGATTCCCCTGAGCGGCACGGTGACCCGGGATTAAGTTGTGTTTACTTTTTTGTCCGGACTTGTCTGTCGGTTTTTTTGTGTTATGTTTTAATATTATTTTAATAGAAGTTTGAGGAGTTTTGTTATGCCGAATAAACCTGAAGTTTGTATTTTGCCGGTGGCGGGACTTTCTACCCGGAATCTGCCGGCGACGAAAGTTATTCATAAGGGGTTTCTGACTCTGCACGGCAAGCCGATTATCCAATATGCGGTTGATGCCTGCCGGGAAATTGGAATTAAGGAAGTTATTTTTATTTACAGCGATGAAATCGGCAAGGATTTGTTTGAGCAGTATTTCAAGCCGAATGAAATGCTGGAAAATTATTTGCGGACGCATAACAAAAATGATTTGCTGAAAGTGGTTCAGGATATTATTCCCGAAGGGATGACGTTTTCTTTTGCCCGGCAGAGCGAGCCCAAAGGCAACGGACATGCTATTCTGATGGCCAGGGAGCTTGTGGGCAAGCGCGATTTTGTGGTGATGTGGCCGGATGATGTTTATGTCAGCTTTCACGGCGACGGAATTTTGAAACAGCTGGTTGATGTTTATGAGAAGACCGGCGGTATGGTGGAAAATATCATGGAATTTCCCCGGGAGCAGATGGTGCGTTACGGTGCTTTGGTGGGGGCGGTGCGCGACGGGCGAATCGTCAGGGCCAAAGGATTGGTTGAAAAACCGGCGCTGGAAGACGTGCCTTCCAATTATGCCAGCATGGGGCCGTATATTCTGCCCAATGTGATTATGGATATTTTGCCGGAAGTGCAAAAGGGAAGCAACGGCGAGATAAACCTGACCGATGCTATGGAACTGGCGGCTCAGAGAGGAACACCGCTGCACGGTGTTTTGTGTGATGTGGTGCGTTTTGACTGCGGGACGGCTAAAGAGCTGGAACGTTCCAACCTGCGGCTGTCGCTGATGCAGGATAACGGACTGCGGGCTTATGCCCGGGAGTTGCTGGACGGTATGGTGGTTTAGCTGATGACGGATGAGGAGATTTTGGAGCTTGCCGCGGAAAATCAGCGGCAAGCCTTTAATGTTGTTAAAGACAGCCGGGTGATTGAATGCTGGCAGAAAACCGGTGCCAAGGTGAATCTGGTGGGTTCGCTTAAAACCGGGTTGCTGATGACACACCGGGATATTGATTTTCATGTTTATACCCGGAAGCTGGATGCGGCACAGAGTTTTGAGGCGATGAAAAATCTGGCGGGGAATTTAAAAATCAAAAAAGTTGATTATGTTAATCTGGCGGATGAGGAAGACTGTTGTCTGGAATGGCACGCTTTTTATGAAGCAGTAAAAGGCGAGGTCTGGCAGATAGATATGATTCATATGCCGGAAAATGCAAAATATGCCGGTTATTTTGAAAAAACGGCAGAGCGGATTTTGCAGGTGATGACGCCGGCGCAGAAGCGGGTTATTTTGCGTCTGAAATATGAAACGCCGGAAGATATGAAAATCAGCGGTATTGAGTATTATATGGCGGTGCTGCGGGACGGGGTGCAAAATTTTGATGAATTTTGCCGGTGGCGGCAGCAGCATCCGCAACAGGGGATTATTACATGGATGCCTTAAAAGGCAGGGAGGCCTTGGGTTCAGCCGACCAGGTTTACCGGGGTTCCTTTCAGCCAGCAGGCAAGGTTGTCAAAGACGATTTTAGCCCGTTTTTCCATGGCTTCCCGGGTGAAAAATCCCAAATGCGGTGTGACCAGGGTGTTGGGGGTGTGAAGAAGCGGGTGGCTGCTCTCAAGCGGCGGTTCGTTTTCAAACACGTCAATGACGGCGCCGGCAATTTGACCGTTATTTAAGGCATCGGCCAGGTCTTGGGAGTTTACGACGGCTCCCCGGGCAGTGTTAACCAGAATGGCGCTTTTTTTCATGTATTTGAGGTTATTCCGGTTGATGAAATTGCGAGTGGCATCGGTCAGCGGGCAGTGAAGGCTCAGAATGTCGGATTGTTCCAGCAGTTCTTTTAAGGGCAGGTATTTGATGACATCGGTGTCGGGTTTGTGAGAAAAGCCGTTGTAGGCAATGGTTTTGCAGCCGAAAGCGCGGAACAGTTCCGCTGTGCGGGAACCGATGGCTCCGGTGCCGATTAAGCCTACGGTGCGTCCATGAAGCTCAAATGCGGAAAGACCGGCTTTGGTCTTTCCCCCGCGGCATAATTTGTCAGCCTGATTTAGTTGGCGATAGAGGTTGATGACACCGCCAATGACCAGTTCGGCAACGGCTTCGGTGGCATAACCGGAAGCGTTGCTGACGGCAACTCTCCGGGCCCGGGCAGCGGTCATGTCTACATGGTCGTAGCCGGTGAAGGCAATGTCAATGTATTTTAAATCCGGGCTGGCTTCAATTACCTCTTTTTTGAGCGGCATGTTGGCAATGATTAAGGCTTCGGCATTGCCGATTTGTCTGATTTGCGTCGGAATATCATCAGTGCGGGCAAAACATTCCACCTCGTGTCCGGCCCGGCGCAGCGGTTGAAGATAGTGATTTAAGACTTCATCGGAAACGGCTAATGATTCTAAAATTACGATACGCATTATTTTTTTCTCCTGCATGTTTTTGCATATGGTAGCGCGGTAATCGTTAAAAAAGTTTTCAGATTAAGCCAGTGCGTTTCAGAATTTTTTTCATGAGGGTGGAGAAGGGGTAATTTTTTATTTCAGACGGAGAGATAAAAAAGCCGTCGGCTATGGGCGAAGTGTCGGTTTGCAGGGTGAAAAGAGTGAGAGTCTGGCGAATGTGGGTAAAAATATGGGTGACGGAGAGGCCGGTGTTGTGCATGCCTGAAAAGGGAAGGGAGCCTTCTGCCGTCCAGGGAAGTTCGTAAAGTCCGGAAAGCAGGCCTTTTTCGGTGCGACGGCGGATCAGAATCCGACCGGTCGAATCGGTTATCAGGCAGACGCTGCCGTTTTTTATCTGTTTGGTGTTTTTGAGGCGGGCGGGGATTTGTTCGATGTCCGGTCGTCCGCGGGAAAGGCAGGCTTTTTGCCAGGGGCAGATAAGGCATTGCGGATTTTTCGGGGTGCAGACAGTGGCGCCCAAGTCCATGATTGCCGAGGCATAATCTGCCGGGCGGGTGTGGCTGGTGAGGGCGGCGGCTTTTTCAGCAATTAGGGGTTTGATTTCTTCAAAGGGCTGTGTCAGGTGATACAGGCGGCAGATAATGCGGATGACATTGCCGTCAACGACCGTTTCCGGCTGGTTAAAGGCCAGGGCCAGAAAGCTGGCAACAGTATAAGGGCCGATACCCTTGAGGCGGAGAACGTCGGTGCGGTTGTCGGGAAAACGGCTATTGAATTCGCTGACAATGATTTGGGCGGTGGCATGCAGCGAGCGGGCGCGGGTGTAATATCCCAGCCCCTGCCAATAGCGGTAAACTTCTTCTTCATCGGCTGCGGCCAGACTTTCAACAGTGGGAAAACGGCGCATGAATTTTTCAAAATAACCGAGCACGGTTTTGACCGTGGTCTGTTGCAGCATAAATTCGGAAACCAGCACGGCGTACGGATCGGGATGAGCACCGCCCTTGACCCGCCAGGGAAGATTGCGTCCGTTGGCGTCGTACCAGTTTAAAAGAAAAGTTGATAATTCCAAATTTGACATAAGGCAAAGTATAGCCGGAAAATGAGAAATGTCCATGTAAATTAAAAGCAGAAAATTTTTAAGGTGTTGTGTTTTGCAAGAAGAATTCGATTGGTAGAAATAAAAAAACAGCTTTAAGTTTGAACTTAAAGCTGTTTTTTAGCTAAACATTTAATGCCGAGGAAGGTAAAACGCTAAGACAGGACGGACGAAACAAGGGTCCTTCTTTTTTGAATAGCTTATTATATTTATGTCATCAGTAAATTCGATTGCAGTCATCCAATCTCTTTCACAATCGTGAAAACACCAATTCTTTCCATGACGATATTTCTTGTTAATCTTTTTGAAAGCCTCTCGTACATATGGATAACAGAAATATGATGTATCTGTTTCGACACAACAATTTGCTATAGCAAGATCCTGTATTTGGTACAAATCGTAGCTGACAATTTTTTCGCCGTTCTTACATGGATAAGAAAAGTTCGCAAGATAATCTTTCGCCTCGTACCAGTTTAGGTATTTTTCCTCAATATCAAAAAGCTCTGATGCCGTGAGGTCGCCATAGATATACCCATACCTGACAAGTTCAACGATTGCTTTTATTTTCTTTCCTTCTATTTTATTAACTGAAAAAGTGTCATCCTCAAACCAAAACATTCCCGGTTTAATTCTGCATCCGGGTTTGGGCTTATTCTCCTTTTGAACCAATTCCAAAAGCTCAATTGCTTCTTCAGGGCTTAATCCTAAATAAGCGAGCACGTCATTAAGTTTAGCAATTTTTTCTCTAGTTTCCATAATTTATAAAAATTTAGGTTAGACATAATAATTATTATTGTTAGTTAACATAGCATCAATTTTTGTTTTGCGCAACTAAAATTTAAGTCCGATTGAGCTTGACAAAATGTTTATTGGGGTTGATGATTAAGTCGGGTAATTTATTATTTATATATGGATATGAAATTTAAGTTTGTGGATGTGCAATTTGAAGAGATTTCTTCTTTTGCGCCGCGGGAACAGCGTTATGCCGTTGATTTGGGTATAAGGACAATTTTAGCGGAGGACTGGCTGCCGGTTGACAATCTGCATTATTTTGTGTCGGCGGTGCCATGGGTTAAAGATGTGAATAAAAAAGGGGCTTGTGCTTTTTTGTATGAATTGCAAAAGCTTAATCCTGAAGTTGTGTTCGATTTGCTGTCGCTCAAACAGGTTGAATGTTTGAACGCCTGGGGCAGCGGACGGGATTTCAAAATCCGCAATTGCTGGACATGCAGTACTTATGAAGACTGGCATGGCCGAACTGACGGGTATTGTTCACTGAAAGACGGCCGATCCGTGATTGACTGGGGCGAAAATGAGACGGATGTTTATTTTGTTTTCGGGTTTGACCCCGGTTGGGAAACGCAGATAATTTTGCCCGAATGATTTGAGAAAAGCTCTTCGTATGAAGGGCTTTTTATTTGACAAAATTTCCATAATGATGTATATGCTAAATTTGTTAGTTAATTTTTATGTCAAACTATTAAAAATGTTATTATGGAGAGAGAAAGTTCTAAAAGTGAACAACGGGATCTTGATCTGGTACTGGAACAGAAATGGAAACAACGGTACTTGGAACTGAAGCGGGAACAGGAACAACAGGAACAGATGTGGGACCAGGAACGGAGACAACGGGAATATGACCGGAATTTGGAAGGACGGGACCAGGCGCAGGAACGGAAACGGGAACGGAAACGATGGGAATATTGGTTCGGATGGTTTTTTGACTGAATAGGGCTTTCCGATCCGACGGGAGGTTCTATGTATACAGGTTATTATCCCGATTGATTTCGGAAATTAATTAAAAAAGCTCTTCGTATGAAGGGCTTTTTTTTGTTTGACAAAATTTCCGTAATGATGTATATGCTAAATTTGTTAATTAATTTTTATGTCAAACTATTAATTTATTTTTTTATGAAGAAAGAAATTTCCAAGAAAGATCAGAATTATTTTCTGTTGCCGATTGTGTTGTTGCAAATGTGGTTCGAACGGCAGGCCGTTCAGCAGAGTGATTTGGCTCCGCAGGTAAAGGCTTTGACTCCTTCTCAGCCGGAAGAAAAAGTGGATATTGATTTTTCAGACTGGGACGGATCTAAACACGGAGCAAATTTGGTAATTGAGGAATATCTGTGGGGCATACGTTGCGGTGTTATGCAATTTGTCAATCCGGATGTTTGTTCTTTAAACGCGGTTTTGGCGGTCGCCCGGACGGATCAGATGTGTGAAATATATTCTCCGGCGAAAGTCCAGTATTTTGCTGACGGCCGCCGGAAGGTTATTCCGCATGATGTGTCAGCTTACAACACGGATGCTGAATTTGGCTGCTGGGGGCTTATCGGAATTCAACAGGCCAAAAATTTGTTTCCTCAATACGGGAAAATTTTTGACCGGCTGCCCAAGGAAACCAAGTTTTTGTGTTCGCCTGAGGCGGACAAACTGAGAATTGCCAGTCAGGAGAAAGGGGAAATCGGATTTAGTTTTGACGCTGTTGACGTGGAACAGCCGATGTCTTTCTTTTTGGGCAATTTGCGTCCGACGTTTCAGTATATTGCCAATGAAATAGCCGAAGGCAGAGGGGTTCGTTTTTGCCGACCGGAAGAAAAGCAAAAGCCGGATTTTTTGAAGAGCAAAATTTGTCTGATGAGCGGCGGTTATTATCCGTATAATCTGGCAATGACACTGGCTTCGGAAAAAAGCGCGGCTCAAATCCGGAAAGATTATGTGAAGAACGGCCTTAAAGGCAAGGATTCTTTCTGGCTGCTTATCAACGGCGAATGTGTTGACGAGCTTGAAGGCATTAACCGAATGGCAACGGAAGACGGGAGCGATATTAATATCTGTGTTCCGCCGTCGGTGTACCGAAGCTGGGGAAAACCGTTTACTGTTGCTGAGCTTCAAATTATTAACGCTTCGCGGCGCTTTATTTTTGACAGCCAGGCGGAAAATGATTATTTTAACAAAATCAACCGATTGCGTTTTGACAACCGTTTAATCAATATTGTAAAATGGGAAAAAGGCGGTAAAATTATTGAGGTTGAAGAAGTTGAAAAAATTATTGAGCGTCGGTTTAAAAAACTGGATGAGCAGTTGAAAGAAGTTTTAGAATACGAGCAACGAGCAAGACGTTCTGTGGCGCCGGGGTTGTCCGCTCCGATAAGAAGCTGTATATATACAGGTTATTACGATTGATTGTCGGAAATTAATTTAAAAAGCTCTTCGGATGAAGAGCTTTTTTGTTTGACAAAATTCAGCGCTTAATATATATTTTTGTCTGCTAAAGATATTTTTATGTCAAACTAATTAAAATATTTTATTATGATTTTTGAAAGCATTATAATCAGAAGGGTTGGAGCTGAGCAACAGATTAAGTTTGTTCGCGACAAAGAACTGAAAAAGCTTTGGACATTGCTAAAAAAAAGGCGTCTGGATGAGGCGGCTGAAGCAGAAATGATTGAACATCCTGAAGGGTTGGAAGATTTTATAAAGGCTTATTTGCAAAAGTATAAGGCATTTGTAAAAGACAACAACAAACTGTTTGTTCAAAAACATGCCGGGCATCCGGGATTGTTTGCGGTCTTTTGTGAAGTTTTTGATTATTCTCAGTCAGATGAAAAATCTGGTTATGAGATTGTGTTGAGCTTAGTGAAACAGGCCGGGATATATCCTGATGAAGCGCAGAAAATTTGGCCTTTGGTCAAAGCCTATTTTAGAAAGTATGGTTATGTTCAGGCTGATTTTGCCCAGCTTGATGATTATTGCCGGATTTGGACCGCTTGTCCGCAATATCGAAAGTGTTATCACATTTTTCCGAAAGTTGAGGCCGAATTTCTGTTGCCTGAGAACCGGGGACTCTTGTTGCAGTTTCTGGAGCAGGACGGCAGATTTCAATATCATGAAAATGAGTTTCGTTTTTTGATGATGAATAATCTTTATCCGCAGGAAGTCAGTAATTATCTGGAAAAATACGGAAAAGACATGAACTTGACGGAAGAGGAACAGAGGCAACTTTTTTCTCAAAATCCGAAAGCTGTAAGATGTGTTAAGGTTAATACATCGAGCCCGGTTCTTTTTAGAGAATTTGTTTTGCCTGAAATCAGGAGGCAAAGGCTGCCGATTTTGAAAAATGATGTGTCTCAGTTGATACAGCTTTCGTGGAATTGTCCCGTTTTGTTGAGGGAATATCTGAAAGAATACGGATATCTGGAAGCTAAGCAGGAGGCTGAATTGTTTTTTTGCGCAGATAAGCAAATTCGTCTGGAGTATGGGCAAAAATTTGGTTTTGATGTTGAAAACCTTATTGAACAGGCTCCCAGATTTGGTGTTGAGTCGCGAATTGTTTCTGCACTGAAGAAGGAGGTGGCCTTTGTGCGAGGGTATATTTCACGTGCGACGGCCTTGAGGTTTAATCTGCATTGGATTAATTTTGAAAGAGATAAATACCAATCAGGGATATGTAATTTGTGTGAAATGCTTCGAGGATCTTCTTATGGTGAGCAGTTTTATGCCGATAACGAACGATATTTTTCTCGTAACATGTTAGAAGGCTCTTCGTCTAAGTCAAACCCTTTTTGCCGCTTTTGGATGTGTGTGCACAAAAAAGATAGAAGGCTATATGAGGATCACATATCGCATAGGGTGATAGAATCGTTACGACGGGTGCGAGTGTTGCTTGAAAATGCAGCTGAACGGCATTATCTGACCGCTTGATGATTATGGTAAAAAACAGTTCGGATGTTGTGTCCGAACTGTTTTTTTATATGGCAATTATTGGGAAGTTATCTTAAAAACACCATAAAAAAACCTCCGCAAGGGAGGATTTTTTTATGGTGCCCTGGAGAAGACTGGCCTGCGGATTTGTAAATCAAATCCTCGGTCGCTGCGTCGTCGTTCGGGCGCAGCCCTCACCGGCATACTCCTGTCTGCCTCTCCTCCTTGTCAAACTTCCTGTTGGAAGTTCGAGGAGTTATCCCGAAAAAACACCATAAAAAAAACCTCCACGAGGGAGGATTTTTTATGGTGCCCTGGAGAAGACTCGAACTTCCACTGGCTGAGCCAACATGCACCTGAAGCATGCGCGTCTACCAATTCCGCCACCAGGGCATCGGATACGGATATTCTTTTATAATAAATAAATTTAAATTGCAAGTGTTTTATTGCATAATTTTTTTAATTTAAATATCCGTAGGAATCCAGAAGCAGGTAACTGCCCAGCAAAATCCGATAAATGACAAAGGGCAGAAAGGTGGATTTTTTCAGCCACCACATCATGATATAAATGGAGATGATGGAAGCGATGAAAGAATAAGTTATGCCGTCAAAGGCGGTGATGACGGTGTTCATGTTGCCGGCCTGAAACAGTTCCCAGGCGACCAGGCAACCGGCGCCGAAAATGGTGGGGATGGACAGCAGCATGGAAAATTTGGCTGCTTCCCTGCGTTCAAGCCCCAAAAAACGTCCCATGGTGATGGTGATGCCGGAACGGCTGGTGCCCGGGATGAGCGCCATGCATTGCGCCAGGCCGATGAGGATAGCATCGGTTATGCCGAGGTGTTCTACTTTGCGAATCGTCATACCGACTTTGTCGGCAATAAACAGCAGAATGCCGAAGATGAGAATCGTCCAGCCGATGAGGCGGGCACTGCGCAGTTCTTCCATGCCGTGTTCTTTGAGCAGCAGGCCGACAATAACAGCGGGAATTGTGCCGATGAATATCAGCCAGAACAGTTTGTTGCCCTGGTTTTTGAAATTGGGGATAAACCAGGTTTTGAACATGCCTTTGATGATTTCCCAGATGGTGGAAGAAAAATAAATCATCACGGCGATAATGGAACCGACATGTACGGCAACATCAAGCGCCAGTCCCTGATCGGGGAAAGAGGTGAATTTGGAAAACAAAATCAGGTGTCCGGATGAGCTGACCGGCAAAAATTCGGTGAGCCCCTGTAAGATTGAGAGCAGTAAAATGTGAATGTTGATATCCATGATATATATTTCCGTTTATTTTAGTTCCATTGCATTAATAATGCGTTTTTTCAGTGCCTGCGGAGAAATGGGTTTGACCAGATATTCTTTAATACCGAGATTTTTGGCCTCAAGGACGGTTTTTTCTTTCGAATCGACGGTAATCATGACAATGGGAATATCTTTGGAAGAGGCGATGCTGCCGGCCCGCAGTTCACGCGTAAACTCAATGCCGGTTTTCTGGGGCATCAGCTGATCCAGAAGAATCAGGTCAATTTTAAAGCTTTTGAGAATTTCTGCGGCTTCGTCCGTGTCTGCCGCTTCTTTGATGTTTTTGATGCCGATCTGATAAAGTGCGGTTTTAACAAAGGTGCGGGAAAATTTGTCGTCGTCAATAATCAGACAAACGGTGCTTTCCGGTAATAAATTTTGATTTTTTTCCATTTTCCTCTTCCTTTCTCATATGTATCCGCTCAGATGTTTATGCATTGTTCCGATTTGCCCAGTTCAAGCAGGGTTTCCGGATTGAAGCGGATGTTGTTCCATGAGGCGCCCCAGTGCAGATGCGGGCCGGTGGCGCGGCCGGTTTGTCCGACGGTGCCGATGGTTTGTCCCTGAGTGACGCGCTCGCCCTTTTTGACATTAACGTCTTTCATATGGGCATACATGGTGAATAGTCCCTGGCCGTGGTCAATGATGACCATATTGCCGCTGTAGAAAAAATCTCCGCCGCTCAGGGTGACGATGCCGTCGGCCGAAGCGGTTACCGGTGTGCCTTCGGGAGCGGCCAAATCCATGCCGCGGTGCGGGCTTTTGGGAATGGTGTTGATGATACGCTGGCCGCCGAATTTGCCGCTGACGCGGTATTTTTCCAGAGGCATGACAAAGCCGTTTTTCCAAAATGACTGATTGGTGTTGCCGGCAATTGCTTCTTTGACGTTGCGGGTTTCGCGCAGGATTTCGTCGGTATCGGCCTCAGAGGGAGTGACTTTGTTTTGGGCGACGCCGTTGACTTTCTGAATATCCCATTTTTCCGGGGAGATGGTGAAGGTATAATATTCTTCCGGGTAAATTTCTTCCTCATTTTTGTAGAGAATCTTCAGCTCTTGTTTCAGCCGGGCGTCACGGTCGAAAGCGAGCAGAAAATCGCCGCTGTCGGAAACGGGGATTTTTTTGCCGTTGAGATAAATTTCATGAACATCGGCGGTATGGGAAGCGGTGATGGCACCCTGGATCTTTGGGCCGCAGATTTCCAATGCCTGTGCCGTGTTGCCGAGCAATAAAACGCTAATTGTCAAATAAATCGCCTTGTAAGTCATTTTTCTTTACCATGTTTTTTGTTGTCAGGCTGCCGTCGGCAAAGCGGATTTCCAGCGTCGGGCTTTTTCTTGCTTCGGAAACCGAATATATGGTTTGTTGCCGGTTGTTTCTGACCCAGGCAAAGCCCCGGCGCAAAACCGAATCTACCGAAACTGATTCCAGTCTAAGAGCCAAATTCTTTAAATTTTCTTGATTTCTTTCAAAAATATTTAAAATGCAATAAGGGCGGAGGGTGTTTTTTTCCAACAGGCTTTGCTTTTGGCAGAGCAAGTTGGAAAAAGAGAGTTTCAGGCGTTCGCTGCGGTCATCAAGGCGCTGTTGGTATTCGGCAAGAATCTGGCTGAGGTTGGGAATGCCGCGGCCAAGGCCTTCAATACGGGTCTGGTAGTTGATGATGAAGCGGTGAAGCGCGTTTATCAGTCTGCCCCGGGAGGTGGATAGTCCGGCTTCGATTTCGGCTTTGACGGGGACGGCAAATTCGGCGGCTCCGGTCGGGGTGGGGGCGCGCAGGTCAGAAACATAGTCAATCAGCATGGTGTCGGTTTCGTGGCCGACGGCGGAAATGACCGGGATTTGCGAATCGTAAACGGCACGGATGACAATTTCTTCGTTGAAAGGCCAGAGGTCTTCCAGGCTGCCGCCACCGCGGGCAACGATGATGACATCGGGACGGGAGATGTTTCCGGCAGCAGGCAGAGCGTTGAAACCTTTAACGGCTGCGGCTATTTTTTCGGCAGCGCCTTCGCCCTGAACCGGGGTCGGCCACAGCAGGATATGGCTGGGAAAACGGTCGCGCACGCGGTGGATGATGTCGCGGATGACGGCTCCGCTGGCGGAGGTGACGACACCGATGGTCTGGGGCAGGAAGGGGATTTTCTTTTTATGGGCGGCGTCAAACAGGCCTTCGGCGGCGAATTGTTTTTTGCGTTCTTCCAGAAGTTTGAGCAGGGCGCCGGTGCCGGAAACTTCCATTTGCTCTATAACTAATTGATAGGAGGATTTGCCGGCAAAGGTGGTGATTTTTCCGGTGGCGACGACTTCGAGCCCGTCTTCGGGTTTGATTTTGAGCGCGGAAGCCACTCCCCGCCAGCAGACGGCGGCAATGATGGCATTTTCGTCTTTAAGCGAAAGATAATAGTGGCCGGAATCGGCGCGCTTGCAACCGAAAATTTCGCCTTTTATGCGGACATGGTTAAAGCGGTTTTCCACGCAATGTTTAATTTCGGCGGAAATTTCGCTGACAGTATATTCTTTTGTTTCCGGGGCTGCGGCGGCAGGAACCGGTGCCAGACCGCTTAATAAATCTTCCATTTTGTTATCCTGTTTGTCAATCAGTCGGTATGTTAAAGCATTTCCGGCGGTTTGTTAAGCCGAGATTTAAGGGGTGTGGACGGGATAAGCGGAAAAAGTTAACGGAGGCCGAGCAGGTTTCGGGCATAGTCGCGGGCGGAAAAGGAATCGAGGTCGTCAATGCCTTCGCCGACGCCGACAAAATAAAACGGCAGAGGACTTTCTTCGGCAACTGCAACCAAAATTCCGCCTTTGGCCGAGCCGTCGAGCTTGGTAATGACCAGGCCGTCCACATTGCATATTTCTTTGAAGGTTTTGACTTGTTCCAGAGCATTTTGTCCGGTGGCAGCGTCAATGGTGAGCAGGGTTTGATGAGGGGCGTCGGGAATGATTTTTTTGATGACGCGGATGATTTTTTTCAACTCATCCATTAAGCCGGTTTTGTTCTGAAGGCGGCCGGCAGTGTCGATGAAGACAATATCATCGCCTTGTTTCAGGGCTTCACCGATACCGTCATAGCAGAGGCCGGCAGCATCGCATCCGGGAGCACCGCGGTAAACGCGGATATGGCTGCGTTCTCCCCAGGCGGAAAGTTGTTCAACAGCAGCTGCTCGGAAGGTGTCGGCGGCAATGAATGAGATTTGTTTGCCCTGAGCCCGGAGTTTGGCGGCCAGTTTGCCGATGGTGGTGGTTTTTCCGGCGCCGTTAACGCCAATCATCAGGATGATATGAGGCTTTTTTTCCGTATCAACGGTAAATTTTTTTTCGCAGGGTGTGAGGATATTTTGAATATCCTGCGCCAGTTCGTTTTTGATTTCTTCGGGTGAGGCGTCTTTATTCAGACGGCGTTTGGCAAAGGCATCAATAATCCGGGTTGAGGCTTTGATGCCCATGTCGGAAGTGATGAGCAGGTCAAGCAGTTCGTCAAGAGTGGCTTCGTCCACTTTCTTTTTGGTGAAAATGTCCGTGATGCCGCCGGTGAGTTTGGCGGAAGTTTTTTTGAGGCCGAATCCGAGCTTTTGAAAAAAATCAGTCATTGGTATTTCCTTCCTGGTCACGTAAAATGCGGGCGCGTTTCCGGCGCAGTTCCATGGGCAGCTGGGGCATGCGCGCCGCGGGAGTGCCGGGGCGTTCCGAATAAGGAAAAACATGCAGTTTGCCAATGCCGGCTTCATGCACCAGATTAACGGTGTTTTGAAAAGCTTCGTCGCTTTCGGTGGGAAAACCGCAAATGAAATCGGCACTGAAAACAGCATCAGGACGAACAGAACGAATCTTTTTGCAGAGTTCAATGACGGTTTCACGCGAATGACGGCGGCCCATGCGCTTTAAAATCAGATTGTCGCCGGACTGGACGGATAAGTGAAAGTGAGGGAAGATGTTGGGATATTGCTTCACGAGGCTGATGAAGTCATCATCCACGGCAGCCGGATCCAGCGAGCCAAACTGCAGAGAAGGGAGTTTGGGGAAGGTTTGGAGAATCTCTTTTATCAGGCCGCTGAAAGAAGGTTCGTAAGAACAGGCATCAACTCCGGTGAGGCAGATTTCTTTAAAACCCTGTTGCAGCAAGGTGCGAATCTGTTCCAGAACAGCGGCGGGGGCAACAGAACGATTGCCGCCGCGGGCAAAGGGGATGATGCAATAGGTGCAGCGGTGATTGCAGCCCTGCTGGATTTGAACAAAAGCACGTTGACGGCCCTCAAATCCGGTGATGACAAAGTGGTCGTAATTGTCATAGTCAAAGATATTGCCGACGCGGGTTTTGGGGACAGGCGGCAGGCTGAGGTATTTTTCGATTTCGGTTTTTTCACGGTTGCCGATGACAAGGTCAACCTCGGGCATGGATGCAAATTTGCGCGGGGCGATTTGCGCGGCACAGCCGGTTACGATAATGCGGGCAGCGGGGTTTTCCTTGCGGAGTTTGCGGATGGCCTGCCGGCACTGGCGTTCGGCCTCGCCGGTGACGGCGCAGGTGTTGACAATGATGATGTTTCCGGCGTTTTTGAGCTTTTCTTTGAAAATTTCTGATTCATAAGCATTCAGACGGCAGCCGAAAGTGATGACCCGTACCATGAAAAAATGTTTCTCCTGTTTGTGAAATTGCGCATATTATATAACAAATTCAAAATAGTGCAAGGGAGATGTCACAATTTGTTTTATTTTGTGATTCTGCACAAAATTAATTGGTATTGATTTGTTAACTTTTTTTGGGTAATATGCAGACATTCACATAATCTGATATGTGGATTTTTAGAAAAAACAATAGGGAGATCTCTAATGAAGTTGAAATCTGTTTTATTAGCCTCAGCTGCAGTTTTGTTTGCCGGTTCGGCTTCTGCTGCTGATTTAACCAATCCGTTTTATCTGCCGGGTCAGGGGCAGTTTACTTCTGACACCCAGGTCAGCTATGGCCGTACGGAATTGACTACTGCTACTGAAAATGATATCAGAAATTTTGATCGTATTCGTGCGACGGAAGAGCTTACTTACGGCGTAACTAACAATTTGTCCGTATTCGGCGTACTCGGCAATGATTTCGACGTTGAAGGCGAATATAACAACAGCCATAACTTCGATTATGAAATTGGTGCAAAATACAACAAGGATTTCGGCAAGATTAAGACTCAGGTTGCCGCTTCTTATTATACCTATGATCCGAAGTCTTTTGAGGGGCATCATGGTACGGATGAAAGATGGCAGAAGTATCTTAACGGCCAGATCAAACTCGGCTATGACATGGGCAACGGCCTGACCCCGTATGCTTCTTATGCTTTGAGCAGCCAGATCGACAATGGCGATCGTGAGCTGGGTCAGAGCGCTTTTGCCGGTGTTCACAAGTTTGGCGGCAACTGGGCTGTTGATGGCGGTATCCGTTATGACTACAATACCGACGGCAAGAACAACAATCTGGTTTATGTTCAGGCTGCTGCGGATTATTATCCGATGGAAAAACTGGCTGTCGGTGCATTCGGCGACTATAACATTGGCGGCAGTGCCGATGATATTGATGACGATTACACCGTCGGTCTCAGAGCAAAAGTTTTGTTCTAAGATTAATATCAGACAAAAAGAAAAAGGCTTCCGAACGGAAGCCTTTTTTTGTGAGTGTTTTTTATTTTGAAATCATCTGTAGGGCCTGATCGGAATATTCCTTCATGGTGGATGCACTCTTGTACAGTTCGGCTTTTTCTTCGGCGTTTAAAACCGGGTAAATAACTTTGTGCACGCCGCGTTTGCCCAAAACGGTGGGCAGAGAGAGGCAGACGTTTTTGACGCCTTCGACATCGTCCTGGTGAGAAGATACCGTCAGAATGGCATATTCGTTGTTGGTGATGGCGGCGCAAATGCGGGTCAGAGCGCCGGCAATGCCGTAGAAGGTGGCGCCTTTGCCGTCGATGATTTTATAAGCGGCATTGCGTACGCCGTCGTCGATTTTGCTTTTTACCTCGGCAGAGAAAGGCTTGTTGATTTCTTCGGCCAGTTTATCGAGCGAAACGGTTCCGGCATCACCGGCCGACCAGACGATAACTTCGCTGTCGCCGTGTTCGCCGATGACGTTGGCGTGAATGGATTGCGGCGAAATTCCGAGATGGTAGCCCAAGAGCGTGCGCAGACGTGCGGTGTCAAGGACGGTTCCGGAGCCGATGACTTTTTCTTTGGAAAAGCCGGAGAGTTTGAGCGCCACTTCGGTCATGATGTCAACCGGGTTGGCGGTAATCAGCAGGGTGGTGTCGGGAGCCGCCTTGGCAATCTGGGGGATGATGCTTTCAAAGATTTTGACATTGCGGCCGAGGAGGTCAATGCGGGTTTCGCCGGGTTTTTGGTTGGCGCCGGCGGTAACGATGACGATTTCGCAGCCTTTCAAATCTTCGTAAGTTCCAGCTTTGATTTTGTTGGCATAAGCAAAGGGGGTGGCATGGGCGATGTCTTCGGCCTCGGCTTCGGCCTTTTTCTGGTTGGAGTCAATTAAGACAACTTTGCGGGCAACGCCTTTCATAATGAGGGCAAATGCGGTGGCAGCGCCGACGGAGCCGGCTCCGATGATACCTACTTTCATTTTGTTTCTCCTGTTTGGTTGGTTTTTATCAATTCTTTTCTTATATAGAGCCGGGAGGGATAAAAAGCAATAGAAAAGGCCGGAAAAAACCGGCCTTGAAGTCACAAAATTTTGCCGAATGTTACTCCTGGATGATGGTTTCTTCCTGGTTGGCGGTGGCTTCGGGGTTTTCTTCTTCAACATCTTCGACAATTTCGCCGTCAACGGTCATGTTGCCGTTTTCATCTTCGGCAACAACCGGCTGGTGTTCGACAGTTGTGGCGGTTGCGGGAACGGTTTCGGCAGTCTGGTCTTTTAACAGGCGGCCGGCAACCAATAAAATGACGATGACAAGGATAATGTAAAAAATTTTTTTCATTTTAATCTCCGAGCTTGGGTTGAATTCAACTTAAGGATAAGTTATATTCGAGACGGTTGCAACCGGAGTTTTCAGTTTTTCAGTCTTTTTTTGAGCTTTTGTGATTTATTTAAGCAAAAATCAATGTTTTTATCCACTTTTTTTTATGAGGCGAAAGTGTAGAAAAACCGCGCCTTTTGAACCGTATGGACAAAGAAAACGGCGGATGGGTTTAAAATAATGCTTGTCAAATTATATGTTTTTATGCTAACTAAATGCTCACAGGCCGATGAGGTTTGAAAATTTGTTTTAATTTTTTTGAGGTTAATCATATGACTGATATAGCTAATCGCGTTAAGAAGATCGTTGCTGAACACCTTGGCGTTGAAGAATCTAAAGTAACCGATAACGCCAGCTTTATTGACGATTTGGGCGCTGACAGTTTGGATACAGTAGAATTGGTTATGGCTTTCGAAGAAGAATTCGGATGTGAGATTCCCGATGAAGCCGCTGAAAAAATTCTTACTGTTAAAGATGCTATCGATTATCTTTCTAAGAATGCATAAGCTCTTATGGCTTTAAAGTTGTGATGAAACTCGCTCTAGGAGATTAGGCGAGTTTTATCTTTATAAAGCCGAGAAGAGCAGATTTGAGAACTTTTGTATGAGGTAGTTGTTGATGAGAAGAGTTGTTGTAACCGGTTTGGGAATTGTTTCGCCGTTCGGGAGAGGTGTTGATTATAACTGGAAATGCCTTTTGGAAGGAAAGTCCGGAATTCGGAAGATTCAGGGAATTGAGCTGAAAGATATTCCGGTGCAGATTGCCGGGCAGGTTCCGACCGGAGAAGGAGAGCACGAATTTAATCCCGATACGGTTATGCCTCCCAAAGATCAGAAGAAAAACGACCGGTTTATTTTGTACGGAATGGCTGCCGGCGGTGATGCCATTGCAGATTGCGGATGGGATTATGAAAACGCTTCCGAAGAGGAAAAGTGCCGTTTCGGCGTAATGATGGGATCGGGTATCGGCGGTTTGGACGTGATTTATGAAAACTCGGTTTCTTTTCATGAAAACGGAATGAAGAGAATTTCGCCGTTTTTTATTCCTTCCTGTCTGATTAATCTGGTTTCAGGCAATCTGTCTATCAAATACGGGCTGAAAGGACCGAATCATGCCTGTGTTACGGCTTGTTCAACCGGGACGCATGCTATCGGCGATGCGGCTAATATCATTATGCGCGGCGATGCCGACATGATGTTGGCCGGCGGTGCCGAATCGGCGGTGAATGTTCTGGGGCTTTGCGGTTTTGCCCGGATGAAGGCCATTACCTCGGCGTTTAACGATGCGCCGGAAAAGGCTTCGCGTCCGTGGGATAAAGACCGCAGCGGTTTTGTTATGGGCGAGGGATCCGGTGCGCTGGTGCTGGAAGAACTGGAACATGCCAAAGCCCGCGGTGCCAAAATTTATGCCGAAGTTGTCGGCTATGGTATGAGCGGTGATGCCTATCATATTACGGCTCCCTCGGGAGACGGTGCTTACCGGGCCATGAAGATGGCGGTGGAACATGCCAAAGAACATGGTGTGGAACTGAAAGATATTAATTATATCAATGCTCACGGAACTTCAACTCCGGCCGGCGATGTAGGCGAGGCTCTGGCCGTTAAGCGCCTGTTCGGTGATGATATGAAGTATGTTTCGATGTCGTCAACCAAGTCGGCCGTCGGGCATCTTTTGGGAGCGGCCGGAGCGGTGGAAGCCGTGTTTACGATTAAGGCTTTGCAGGATCAGATTTGTCCGCCGACGCTTAATCTGGAGAATCCGGCAGACGAGGTCAAGGATATGGATCTGGTGCCGTTGAAAGCCAAGAAAAAAGCCATTAAAGCGGCAATGTCCAATTCGTTTGGTTTTGGCGGAACAAACTCTTCTTTGATTATGAAAGTTTACGAAGATTAGTTTGATTTTTGTGTTATGGAAAATCTGTCCGTGTTGAAGCGGGCAGATTTTTTTTGCCTTTGGATATTTTTTTATGCTGTTGACTTCGGGGGATGTTGATTTTAAGTTTATAAAGAATTTTCCGGGGAATGAATTATGAAAAAAATTGTGATTTTTGTTGTGGTGTGTCTGGTGCTGACCGTTGTCGGCGGTTTTCAGCTGAAGAGCTGGTTTGAACGGGCGGGAAGTCTTGAAAAAACGGCTTATGTTACCATTCCGAAAGGAGTCAATTTGAAAGTGACGGCCGGAAAACTGGCGGATGAAGGGGTGATAGACAAGCCGTGGCTGTTTTACCTGGTCGCGAGAATTCAGGGTATTGACAAGCATCTGAAAGCCGGGGAATATGCCTTCTTGCCGCGGACATCCATGGCAGAGGCCTTACAGAAAATTGCCGCGGGAGATGTTTATTACCGGCGGCTGACTTTACCGGAAGGATTGTATTCCGGCCAGCTGATCAGGCTTATTGCCGGGGCTCCGGCTTTGAACGGCAGTGTGGAGGCGGTTCCGGCGGAGGGAAGCCTGCTGCCGGAAACTTACAGCTATCAATATGGCGAGAACCGGCAGGAGCTGGTGAATCGCGCTCAGGCGGCGATGAAAAAAGTGCTGGATGAAGCCTGGAACGGACGGGATGAGAATCTGCCGCTGAAAAACAAAGAGGAGCTGCTGGTGCTGGCTTCGATTATTGAAAAAGAAACCGGTGTTCCCGAGGAGCGGGGATTGGTGGCGTCGGTGTTTGTCAACCGGCTGCGCAAGGGAATGAAGCTGCAGACGGATCCGACGGTGATTTATGCCCTGACGGAAGGAAAAAAAGATTTGGGACGTTCGCTGCGGCGGCGTGATTTGCGGATTGACAGTCCTTATAATACCTATAAATATTACGGTTTGCCGCCAACGCCGATTTGCAATCCGGGAAGGGAGGCCATTATGGCGGCGGCGCATCCGGAAAAAAGTGATTTTCTGTATTTTGTGGCCAACGGGCGCGGCGGGCATAATTTTTCAAAGACGCTGAATGAGCATAACCGCCATGTGCGCAACTGGGTTAATGAACTGCGCCGGCAATAATATTTGCGATTAGGCGTTGCCGACGGTGTTCATCAGCATGGGATAGAGTGCCTGACGGGGATCCATGCCTTTGGTGAGGACGACGTTAAAGACCGGGTACATGCGTTCGCATTCTTTGACGGCGATTTCGATAATCTGGGCGATTTTGCTTTCAATTGCGCTTTCTTCGTCATTGTTGAGCAGGATGGAGTGTTTGAATACGGGCATGTTTTGTTCGGTCCAGTAGGAGAAATGACCGAGCCAGAGTTCTTCGTTGGCCAGGGCAATCAGTTCAAAAACTTTACTGCGGTTTTCGACATTGCTTTGAATGTTCATCAGGCAGGAGAGGTGAAGGCAGCGCATGTTTTCTTCCCAGGAAAAGAACAGCAGCATGTTGTTCCATTTGCCTTCAATTTCAACCACGACTTCGTTGCGGTCGCGGCGCTCAAACTCGTAAGACTGAGTTGCAAAAATATCCTCAATAATGTCTATCGGATTGTAATTTAAGGCATAATTCTTTGCCAGGTTCACGGTTTCTCTCCATTTTGAATAAAACGACTACGGTGTAACAGATTAAGAGTGCAATAGCGAGTCGTTTTATACAACAAACAATGCAAAGTTTTCCACCCGGGAAAGGCAAAAAGTTGTGGATTAAATTTTTTATTACGCTAAATCAGTCTGGTATCAAAAACGACTCGGTTAGCAAAAAGTTAAAAATGTGGATTATTTTTTTTGTTAAACTCCTGTTAAGGAAAAACTCACTTGATTTTTGAGCGGAGGTATAATAAAAGGGAGGGCAGAAACTTATAATTATTGTTATTATGAATGAAAATGAAGCTTTTGCGCTGATAAAAAGAGTTATTGAGGAAAAGATTTTTCCCGGTGACGAGGCGCGGATTTCCATGGATGCCGATTTGCACGATGATTTGGGACTGGACAGTCTGGATCAACTGCTGCTGGTGATGAACCTTGAACGAGAATTACGAATTGTGTTTGAGGAAGGGGATGTTTATCAGCGTCTTCTGGTCAGAGATCTGGTGGAATGGATTGTGCATAATACGGCAAAGTGACTTTAGAAAAAAGAGGGGGCCGAGGCGCCTCTTTTTTTGTTGGCAGAAAGTGGTTAGTTCTGGATTATTTGGCCGGTTGGGTTATGATGAAAAAAAATTGTTTGAGAGGAAAACGGAAAAATGGGGCTGACTTATCCCGAAATTTCGCCGATTATGCTGCAGCTGGGGCCGCTTGGCATCCGCTGGTATTCAATGGCGTATCTGGCCGGTATTGTGCTGGGCTGGATACAAGTGGTGCGGATGGTAAAGAAGTATAATCTCGGACTGAGCAAAGCACAGATTGAAGATATGGTTTTTTATGTGACGCTGGGGGTTATTCTCGGCGGGCGCATGGGCTATGTTTTGTTTTATGGCGAGAAGGTGTTCAGCGGGCACTGGCTGGAAGTTTTTGCCATCTGGAAGGGCGGCATGTCGTTTCACGGCGGAGCGCTGGGAGTAATTGCGGCGCTATGGCTGTTTGCCCGGAAATATAAGCTGGCTTTTTTGAAGCTGACGGATCTGGCGGTTTTGGTGGTGCCTATCGGATTGTTTCTCGGACGGTTGGCGAATTTTGTAAATGATGAGTTATGGGGGCGGGTGAGCGATGTGCCTTGGGCGGTGAGGTTTCCGTCAGGGGGGTATCTGCCGCGGCATCCGTCGCAGCTGTATGAGGCCTTTCTTGAGGGGGTGGTGATGTATGCGGTTTTGAACCTGTTGTGGCGCCATGCCGGTGTGCGGGAGCGGCAGGGGCTGGTGTCGGGTCTTTTTGTGCTGATGTATGGTTTGTTCCGCATTGCGGTTGAACAATTCCGGGAGCCGGATGCACATATGGGATTTTTCTTCGGTACTTATACAATGGGGCAGCTTTTATCCGTGCCGCTGGTGCTGGTCGGCGGCGGGGTTGTTGTCTGGTGTATGCGTCGGCGTGTTTAGGCTTTGGTGGTGATGTTCTGGGTGAAGCGGTAAGTTTTTTGCAGTGCTTTGTTGGCGCGGATAAGAACTTCGGCGGCATTGGCATCACTGCGTTTTTTTTCGGATACGGCGCAGGAAACGGTCAGTTTCAGCGGTTTTTTGTAGCCGCGGAGGGCAAATTCGGCTGAAGCAACGGCACGGCGGATTTGTTCGACGCGGGTAAAGGCACTGTTTTTGTCTTCTCCGCGAAAGAGAACCACAAATTCGTCTTCATCACAGCGGTAAACGGAAGCCTCGGTTTCGGTTTCCGTGATGCGGCCGGTTATCATGCGGATGATGGTGTTGATGCCGGTGCGGCCGAAGACTTTGCTCAGGCGCCGGTAGTCATCAACAAGAATGATGCCGAGAGCGTATTTCAGCGGAAAATTTTTGGAATGGAGGATGAAAGAATTGCGTTCGGGGAGGCCGGTCAGCGGGTCGGTGTAGGTGATGTGGTAGAGGTGGAGGCAGACGGCCAGTGTCAGCGTGAGAGCCGCGGCAGAGAAGAAAATTATCGGTGCGGCGGGGGTGGCAGCATAGTAAATGCCCAGCAGGCATTCAAAGCCGCTGAAGAAGAGTGCCGTGTCGAGAATAAAACCGGTGAGGGAACAGCGGATGAAAAAAGCAACAAGGGCGGCGGCAAAGAAAACGGCTGCCAGGGCGTTTAGTCCGGCAGAGGGGAGGCCAAACAAAGAGACAAAGGTGATGTGGCTGCGGCTGAGGTGTTCCACCAGGGCAAACTGTACGAAGATGAGCAGCAGTTTGTAAATGCTGCGACGGCAGAGCAGGCGTCCGTCAGGCAAAAAGTAAAACAAAAGCAGATTAAGCGGCAGCAAAACCGTGAGGTTTTGGTATTCGGGAGAGGTAATGAAATCGTCTCCCAGCCGGCGCTTGAGCAGGTTGATGACGATGTAGGCCAGGGTCATGACCAGAAGAGTGAAAACCGGGCGGCTGCGGTTGAAATAAAGCATAACCAGGACGCTGAGAAAAGCCAGCACGAAAAAGGAACCATGCAGCAGGTGAAGCGTGTGAACGGGCATGGGCTGAAAGCCATAAAAGGCCAACAGCGCAATCATGAAGATAAGTGCCGGGAGGGCAGTGTTTTTCAGTAACGGAAAAAACTTTTCAAGCTGCCGGAGAATCGCGCGCAAATCAGGCTCCCTGTTAAAAATTAATTTGCAGGGATTATAGCCGGATAAAGTTTAAATTTTATTTACGCATTTGATGATGGAGCTGTCGCCGTATGAGTAAAAGCGGTAACGTTCGTTCATGGCATGTTGGTAGGCCTGTTTCATGCGTTCGGTTCCGGCAACGGCGCAGACCAGCATGAAAAGCGTTGATTTGGGCAGGTGGAAATTGGTTATCATCAGGTCAATGGTTTTGAATTTGTAGCCCGGGGTGATGAAAATATCGGTCTCACCGGTGAAGGGATGCAAAACGCCGTGATCGTCGGCCGCAGATTCAAGCAGGCGCAGCGAGGTGGTGCCGACAGCAATAATCCGGCGGCCTTCCTGTTTGGCCCGGTTGATGATGTCGCAGGCTTCGGGAGTGATGATGCCATATTCGGCGTGCATTTTGTGGTCTTCGGTGTCGGCTACTTTGACCGGCAGAAAAGTTCCGGCGCCGACGTGAAGGGTGAGGAACACTTTTTGAATGCCTTTTTGTTCCAGCGCGGCAAAAACGCGGTCGGTGAAGTGAAGTCCGGCTGTGGGAGCGGCAACGGCGCCTTCGTGGCGGGCATAGACGGTTTGGTAGTCTTCTTTGTCGTTGTATTTGCTCCAGAGGCCGGAAGAGGGCTTTTCCCGCTTAATGTAGGGCGGCAGGGGCATGGAGCCGTATTTTTCAAGCAAATGTCCGAGCGCGGAAGCTTCGCAGTTGAAACGGAGTTCTACGCCGTCTTCGCCGTGTTTGGCAATGACCTGAGCGGTGAAGTCTGATTCCGCGGGAGAAATCGTGTCGGTGTAAAAGGTGACGGTATCGCCTTCATGCAGGCGTTTGGCATTTTTGATGAAAGACATCCAACTGAGACCGTCTACGGGGTGGTAAAGCGTGACCTCGACCAGGGCTTTGCCGCGACAGCCGTAAAGACGGGCGGGAATGACCTTGGTGTCGTTGAAAACCAGGACATCTCCCGGGCGGAGAATGTCGGGGAGGTCGTAAAAATGACGGTCGGTTATAACGCCATCTTCCGATAAATCAAGCAGGCGTGAGGAATCACGCGGGTCGGCGGGTTTGTCGGCAATCAGGCTGCGGTCAAAGTCAAAATCAAAAATATCTACTTGCATGAGTGTTTTTGTCCTTTATTTTTAAGTCGTTATAGTATATACACGTGTTGTTCGCAAGAGTTTTTTTCAGAGAGGAAATCATGAAACTTAAAATAGCTTATCAGGGAGTGCCGGGAGCTTATTCGCATATTGCGGCACGCAGTGTTTATCCGGACGGAGAGTATGTGCCCTGCGATACCTTTGAAGAAGCTATGAACAAGGTGCAGAACGGCGAAGCTGATTTTGCCATGATACCGGTTGAAAATTCAACAGCGGGACGGGTTTCGGACGTGCATTTTCTGCTGCCAAAGACGGGATTGTCAATTGTGGGTGAGTATTTGCAGCCGGTTCATCATCAGTTGCTGGGGCTGAAAGGGGCGAAACTTGAGGATATCCGGACAGCTATGTCACACCCGCAGGCGCTGGCGCAGACGGCGGAGTTTCTGGCAGGGCACGGTATTCGTCCGGAGGCGCGGATTGATACGGCGAAATCATGCGAGTTTGTGCTGGAATATAATGACAAGTCGCGGGCGGCGGTGGCTTCGTCGTTGGCAGGGGAAATTTATGGATTGGACGTGATTGCCGCCAATATCGAGACACGGGCGGACAACACTACCCGGTTTTTGATTATGTCGCGGACGCCTGAAGTTCCGGAAGATGACGGCGGGGTTTTTGTGACTTCTTTTATTTTTAAGGCGCGGAATATTCCGGCGGCGCTGTATAAGGCGCTGGGCGGTTTTGCCACTAACGGGATTAACATGGTGAAGCTGGAAAGCTATCTGGAAAAGGGAACTTTTGTTTCGGCGCAGTTTTATGTGGAGATAGAATCGCATCCCGCGCGGCAGGCGTTTAAGAATGCCATGGAAGAGCTGCGCTTTTTTGCGGAAAAGGATGTGCATATTCTGGGCACTTATCATCGCGCCAGATAAAATCAGAAATTTGAGTATGAAAAAACGGGTGTCTTGGGACACCCGCTCTAAGGTTAATAATACTTACAGTTTCACTTTGCGGCCGAGACCGAAAGTTAATCTGATTCCAACTTCGCCGACAACGGGGTTGAATTTTTCGCCCCCGGCGTCATAGCTGTATGAGTAGACCCGGCCAAAAGCGCCCACGGAGTGGGTGTAGTGGATGGGGATGTTAAACCCGACCTCGCCGCCATAACGGAAGGAGTTGCCGCGATAGGGCATGCTTACCGTTATTTCGTCGCCATCAATACACTGAGTGTCATTATATTTGAACCTTACGTATTGATAACCGGCGAAGACTCCGGCGTAAATATTAAACTTCCGCGCCTTTGCAGGGAAGAAGTCGTAATATATACCGGCGTCGGTCACGAGACCGATTTTTTTCTCGCCCAGATAGCTGAACTGCTTTGCCCCGGCGCGAACTTCCCAATGGAAGTGGCGTTCTTCGCGTCCGAATGACACTGTGGCCGTCGGATCAACGGCGAGTTCGCCGTTTTGGGTCACGAAGGTTGTTCCGCCGGTGACACCGATATAATAACCGGTGCGGGCGTAATAAGTTGATTTGCCGTCCTTGGTCACCTGGGTGTAGGGACGGTTACCAAGCTTTGAAGCAAGCCTCAGATAGTAGGCTTCTTCGCAGTTGGATAACTCTTGTGCGTTTAGTTTCTGGATACCAGCGAAGCTGGCGATCATTGCTACGAGAGCAATGATTATATTTTTTGTTTTCATAAAAAAATTTTTTTAGTTTGTATTAAAGGGAAAGCGGGGAGGGAAAATTTTCCCCGCTTTCCAAAGAAACTCTATCAATAGTTACCGAAGGTTGCGCTTCCGTATTTGTTGGATACGGTCACGTTGCTTTCGCTAACATTTGTGTCGGCTGACAAGATACCGTTGGGGTAGCCGTGAATAACGATTTCCGTCATCGGAACTTCGCCGATCATTGTTCCATTTACATCAGTATAGAGGTAGTAATCACCCATATCCTGGATGCGAACGGGAACACCAGCCTGTTCGGTTACTGTGCCGCTCGGAGCTTTGCCGCGGGCTACTTCAACGTTGTTGGCATTTTTAACAATGCACATTCCGTTTTCGTAGACAGCTGCGAAAGTTACGTAGGGCTTGCCGGCAGTGTCAAAAGTTACGGCTGAATAGATGTTGGTGATACCGTAGTAGTCCAAATCTATTTTTGCCTTAACGGTTTCGACACAATTATCAGTCTTGCTTGCCAAAGCAACTCCGTCAGCCAACAGGGTACCGGTGAAGGTATACGTGTTGGTGTTTGAAGTTGAAGAGGTGCGAGCGATTTTGCCGTTTACAGTACCATTGACGGTCAACGTGTGGTTGCTTCCACCGTAGATTACAACGTAGGAAGTTTGCAGAGAAGCAGTGACGGTGTTGTTACCGCGGTTTGAACCAAAGAGATAATCTCTGGCGCCGCTGTAATTTTGTGAAGAGGTGGTCAGGTTGATGCCTGTTGCGCCTTCTTCAGCTTCCCAGTCAGCTGTTGCTCTTACATTCAAAGAGTAGATCAAATCAACGCTCTTTCTTGTGGTCTTGTTCTGGTCGGAATTAACGGTGTGAGTTTCGATTTCGTTGTAATACAACTTGCCGTTCTCAACGCCGATCTTTTCAACAGAATAAGTGACTTCGTCGGTTTCATTGGGCTCAACCGTTTCAACGCAGTTGTCGTTATCGCTAGCGATTTGTACGTTGTCGGCCAACAGCATACCGGTGAAGGTATAGGTGTTGGTGGTAGAGGTGTAAGCCGTGCGAGAGATAGAAGCGTTTACTTTGCCCGAAACGGTCAAGGTATAGCTCTTTCCCTGGAATGAAACGTTGTATGAAGTCTGCAGGGAAGCGTTCACCGTATGGTTACCACGGTTAGAACCAAAGGTATAAGCTTTGGCTCCGCTGTAGTTTTGAGAGGTGCTGTTCAGAGAGATGCCTGCGGCACCTTCCTTGGCAGTCCAGTCATTGCATGCGGTGGCGGTGATAGAGTAAACCAGAGGAATACTCTTTTCCACTTTTGAATCTTTATCCGTATTCAAAGAATGACGGGTAATCTCGTAATAGTAAAGTCTATCACCAGATACGCCTTTCTTTTCAACAGAATAAGAAACTTCATCCGTTTGAGACGGTTCTACGGTTTCAACGCAGTTGTCGCTGTCGGCAGCAACTTCCACGCCATCAGCCAACAACTTACCGGTTACGGTATAAACGTTGGTGGTTGATGTTGACCCGGTCATAGCGACAGAAGCCTGTACGGCACCGGTTACGGTGAGGGTGTATTCCTCATTCATAAAGGTTACCGTGTAGGTGGTTTTCAGAGAAGCATTTACGGTGTTGTTGCCACGGTTGGAGCCGAAGATATAATTCTTGGCGCCGCTGTAGTTTTGAGAGTGGCTGTTCAGAGAGATGCCAGTGGCACCTTCCTTTGCCGTCCAGTCATTTACAGCCGTGGTGTTGATGGAGTATTCCAGAGGAATGCTCCTTTCAACAGAAGTATTTTGATCGGTGTTAACCGAGTGGCGAGTGATTTCGTTGTAATACAACTTGCCATTCTCCACTTTTACCTTTTGAACATCGTAAGTGATTTCGTCAACCACTTCTGCTTTTATGGTTTCAACAGCGTCAGCCGAATCGCGGGCGATTACCACGCCGTCAGCCTTCAATTCTGAAGTGACGCGATAAACGTTTTGCGTTGAGCTGCTGCTGATTCTTGTTACAGAACCGTTTACCGTGCCGTTAACGGAGAGTTGGTAATCAACGCCGCCATGCGTAACAGTAAAGTTTTCAACCATTGAAGCATAGGCTTCAACGTTACCACGGTTTGAGCCATAGTTGTAATCCATGGCTGTGGTGTAATCCAGGGTCGGATTGATGAGGGACAAGCCGGCTTTTTCAGCGGTGGTTGTCCATCCGGCAATCCGTTTGGAAGTAATCACACCCTGCAAATCCAAAGTGTACTCTGTTTCAGAGTTCAATTCGGGTTTTTCAGAATGCTTAATCCAGTAAGTGTAATGCAACTTACCGTCTTCGGTTACTTCACCCTTGGTGACACCCTTGGTGATAACGTCTGTCTTTTCAATCGACTTGGAATATTCTACTTCCTGTTCACCAGATTTTACTCCGGTGTTGCCGGCGAAGAGAGTGTAATTGATTAAATCAATATACTTCTCAACGTCTTCGGAATCAGAAATATTCTGGCGACCAAAGGTCACACCTTGTTTCTCAACAAGGAGGCTTGCACTCCATACATCGACGTCAAAGTTGCCGTCTTTGTAGGAGATACTAGTTCTTCCTTCTGAAGAAATTGTGTTGCGGAAGTCAGCATATACGAAAGTAGACGTATATTGGCTGAATGTGCCGCTGTAGTTTCCTTCGTTGAAGGAAGCGGAGCTGACGAGGTTCATTGAAGGAGTAGCCGCGTTATAAGTGCGGTACTGAGTATACTTTCTTTCCTCAACAGAAAGATTATACTTGTGCTCGATTGACATGGCGGTTTCGGTATTTTCAGCATTGCTGAACGTACGAACCAAAGTCCATTTGATTAAGCTTCCTTCAATGCGCTGATCCTTGGCGTAAGCACCGGTCTGGATGTTTTCACCATCGCCGGAACCTCCTTCGTTTGACTTAACCAATGTGATGGTTGATGACAATTGTCTGCTGTTGGAGCCGAAGCTGCCGTCAGCTGTCATTGTTACAACCATTTGGTTTCCCTGAGCACCACCGTCGGTGATGTTGTTCGCGCGGACTTCTGCCACATTGTGCAGGAGTTCGATTTCCTTGCCGTTCGGGGCAATCAATACCGGGTATTCCCAATAACCGGTAAAGGTCAGAGAACCACGGTTAATCATCATAACTGCGGTATTCATCATACCCGTTAAGGTGATGTTGCAGTCGAACTGGTTCAGATTGCGAACTTCGCCGGTGCGGATGTTCTCGCCGTAAGACGGAGAGAGCTTCGAGTACGTCAGCTCGTTAACCTGTACGGTCTTCGGGCTTTCGTTTTGGAATGAATACTGATAAGTGAAGTTGATGGTTCCAACTTTGTTGGTTGAACCGTCACTCAATATTTCTTCCAAATCACCGGTGTAGATACCGTTGGAGTTAATGTTTTCATTAACAACCTGGTAGTCTACGACTTCAGGATCAGTCTCTTCGGGAGGCGTTACGCCGCCTTCTTTGGCCTCAGCAATACGCTGAATAATGTAAAAGTTCTTGGTGCTGGTGTCGCCTGAATAGGAAACAGTGGCATCACCGTAAACTCTTAAATTATACATATGGTAGTTGGCAGAATCGCCGTCGGCGATGAGTTCGCTACCTGTATACTTATACTCAACGTTTGCGTCACACAAATCATCCATGGTTTTGCCGCCGATAGTCAGCGACTTAACCGAATTAAATGTGTTTGCCAAGAAAGCCAAGGTTTTGCGTTCCCACTTAACGAAAGTTACAACGCCATTGCTGGCGTTTGTGGTTTCGATTGTGGGGTCTTCGTTGAACGAAGCGGCTTCACCGGCCGCAACATACAAAGTATTGCGGAAACCGAAGCCCACGAATGAGCTGCGTACCTCGTACTCCGTATTTGCGCTTTGCGTGGTGCCGTCAGTGTAGACGATGTCGGCCAAATATTGCATGGTCGCGTCGTTGAATACACCACCGTCACTAGCATCAACAGAATATTCTGCTGAGCGGGTGAATACTGCGTTCTTTGCACTCCAGCCTTCTTCCATGTAAACCATGGTGCACCCGTAGTGGTCGATGTAGTCGACTTGTTTTTCGGGATCCGGATTGGAGTCCGGACAATCAGTACATCCCGTACCTTTATTAATTTCGTCGTCAATGCCAGTATCGCATCCAACGAAGTTAACACTCAGGAACAATACGCTAACCATCAAGATGGCTTTAACTGCAACAGCCGCGTAACCTGCTGCAGATTTCAAAATTTGTCTCATATTTAAAATTTTTTTTTTGTTATTCTTTTTTTTGAAATATGATGAATCCCGTGGCGGTTTAGGCGTGGGGATGTTTTAAAAATATTTTGAACTCTGGCGGAAGCACGTATGCTGCAGAGATGTATATGTTGTTGAAAGCAGAACCTTTGTAACTGTTTGATATGTCCATTTTCTACAAACTTAAAGTTTATGAAAACGTGCTTTGCTAATAATATTTAATTTATAGGTTCGACATAATGATATTTTGTCAATTTTAGATTAGCATAAACTCCTGAAAATGGCAAGAAAAAAGTGTAAAACTTAATGAATCGTTTAAATTTTTTGAGAATGCTAAAAAAATATCGCCGTCTATTTGTCAAGTTGTGACAAAAGGGAAGCGGGTTTGGACAACAGGGGGTGGCTGAGGAGTGCGAATCCTTTGTTTGTAAGTGATTTCTTTTGAGAGGGGAGAAAACTTGGGCAAATGTGCAGAATCTGACAAAGAAAATTGTCTAATTTTGTGAGGCCGTTGAAGCTGGAAGCTGGTGCGGCGACTCGCGAAACGGATGGCGAGTCGTTTTGCTTTTTTGAGAAAGAGTCGGTGAAGAAGCAACTTTATTTGACCCGGATCCTCGGGTTAAGCCCGAGGATGACATAAAGAAGAGGGGGAGGATGAGAGGGGTAAGGCTGGTATTTGCTCTCCCCGGCCCTCTCATTTATGAGAGGGTGACAAATTTGAAGATCCCTTGACGTTCAGGCTGGCGCTGAACGAGGGATGACATTTTTATTTGAATATGAAACCCTCCCCAACCTTCTGGCTCCGTAAGTGTTGCCAAGGGGCAACACTAAGTCGCTGCGGTCACTCGGTTTGTAACGCTCATTTCGCGTTGCTGCCGCTCGCTTATGAGCTAACAAACTCTTGCCTGTCGTTGAAAATATCTCCACCGGAGATATTTTCTGCCTCCAGCCCTGAGTTTTCAGGGAGGGGATAAGGATAGTTTTTTGGCCTGGATCCTCGGGTTAAACCCGAGGATGACAAAAGAAAAATGTGCCCGAGGATGACATAAAAAAGAAGAACCCGGGGATGACAGAGGGGAAGAGAGAGGGACAGCCCCTTAAGGGAGAGGTGAGGACAGAGGGAAAGAAAACAGGGTGTGAATAAATGGCCGTGAGAAAGATTTTGCTTGAAGAATCTTTTAAGGTGTTATAAATTCGTGGCAGTTTGATAACTAAGCGGCTGCGAATCAAGGTCTTTTTTGTTTGGAAAAAGACGGCGGCGCGCGGCCTTGTTTTTAACCTTAATAGCTAATAGGAGCTGATTTGACCATGAGTAAATGGGTTTATACATTTGGTAACGGCAAAGCCGAAGGCGATGCCAGCATGCGCAATCTGCTCGGCGGTAAAGGCGCCAACCTTGCTGAAATGAACAAGGTCGGTCTGCCGGTTCCTCCGGGATTTACGGTTACCACCGAAGTTTGTACTTATTATTACAACAATAACCACACCTATCCTGCCGATTTGAAAGGACAGGTTAAAGAGGCCGTTGCCGGTGTTGAAAAAATTATGGGCAAGAAATTTGCCGATGCTAATAACCCGTTGCTGTTTTCAGTTCGTTCCGGTGCCCGCGTTTCCATGCCGGGTATGATGGACACGGTTTTGAACCTCGGTTTGAACGATGAAACCGTTAAGGCGCTGGCCAAAGCTTCCGGCAGCGAGAGATTTGCTTACGACTCTTACCGCCGTTTTCTGCAGATGTTCTCAGACGTGGTTCTGGGCGCTGATTTGAACCTGTATGAAGAAGCTCTGGAAAATATGAAGAAATCCAAGGGCTATAAGTCGGATACGGATCTGACCGCCGAAGATTTGAAAGAACTGGTTAAAGAATATAAAGAAATCGGCCAGAAAATCGGCAAAGTTGTTCCGCAGGATCCGTGGGATCAGCTGTGGGCCGGTATTGGTGCCGTGTTTGGTTCATGGATGGTGGACCGTGCCATTACCTATCGTAAGCTGAACAATATTCCGGGTGACTGGGGTACGGCCGTTAACGTTCAGACCATGGTGTTCGGTAATGCCGGCGACGACTGCGCAACCGGTGTTTGCTTCTCACGCGACCCGGCTACCGGTGAAAACGTTTACTACGGCGAATATCTGGTTAATGCTCAGGGTGAAGACGTGGTGGCCGGTATCCGTACGCCGCAGCCGATGGGTTCCAAAGGCGACGGTACTTCGCTGGAAGAAAAGTGGCCGCACCTGTATAAAGAACTGGTCGATGTCCGCAACAACCTGGAAAAACACTATAAAGATATGCAGGATATGGAATTTACCATTGAACACGGCAAGTTGTGGATGTTGCAGTGCCGTAACGGCAAGCGTACCGCTCAGGCGGCTGTCCGTATGGCTGTCGAGATGGTTGAAGAAGGACTGCTGAACAAAGAAGAAGCTATTATGCGCGTGGGCGCCGATCAGCTTGATCAGTTGTTGCACCCGATGCTGGATCCGAAGGCTCCGAAGAATGTTATTGCCACCGGTCTGCCGGCTTCTCCGGGAGCTGCCGTCGGCCGCGCCGTGTTCAGCGCCGAAGATGCCGAAGCCTGGGCTGCCAAAGGCGAAAAAGTTATCCTTATCCGTAACGAGACCAGTCCGGAAGATATCGGCGGTATGCATGCTTCGCAGGGTGTTATTACTGCCCGCGGCGGTATGACCTCTCACGCGGCGGTTGTTGCCCGCGGTATGGGTACGCCTTGTGTTTCCGGTTCTCACGAAATTCATATCGACTATGCTAAAAAGACCATGACCACCGATAAGGGTGTGGTTGTTAAAGAGGGCGACTGGGTTTCTCTGGACGGTGCCAAAGGTCAGATTATCGAAGGCAAGGTTCCGACTGTTGAAGCCGATACCAATTCCGGTAACTTCGGCAAGCTGATGAGCTGGGTTGACGAAATCCGCAGCATGGAAGTCCGTGCCAATGCCGAAACACCGAAAGACGCCAAACAGGCTCGTGATTTCGGTGCTCAGGGTATTGGTCTGGCCCGTACCGAACATATGTTCTTTGATGCCGAACGTATTCCGGATATGCGCGCCATGATTTTGGCTGACAATGAAGAAGGCCGTCGTGCCGCTCTGGCTCGTCTGCTGCCGTATCAGAAGCAGGACTTTAAAGATCTGTTCAAGATTATGGACGGTCTGCCGGTTAACGTTCGTCTGCTGGATCCGCCTTTGCACGAATTTCTGCCGCATACTGATGCGGAAATGCAGGAGCTGGCCAACAAGATGGGTATGACGCTTGAAAAAGTTAAACAGCGCGCCAATGCTTTGCATGAAGCCAACCCGATGCTGGGTCATCGCGGCTGCCGTCTGCCGATTACCTATCCGGAAATCTGCGAAATGCAGACACGGGCTATTTTGGAAGCCGCTTTGGAATGCGAAGCCGAAGGCATCAAGGTTATGCCGGAAATTGAGGTTCCGCTGACCGGTTCCAAGAAAGAGCTGGATATCGTTAAGAACATTATCGATACAACGGCGGAGAAAGTGTTTGCCGAGAAAGGCCGCAAGATTAAGTATGAGGTCGGTTCCATGATTGAGCTGCCGAGAGCTGCCCTGCTGGCTGACGAATTGGCAAAATCTGCCGAGTTCTTCGGTTTTGGTACCAACGACCTGACTCAGACCACTCTGGGTATGAGCCGTGATGATACCGGCGCTATTCTTGATGAATATCGCGCCCGCGGCGTTTATGTGGCCGATCCGTTTGCTTCTATTGATGTTGCCGGTGTCGGCATGCTGGTTAAGATGGCCTGCGAGAAAGCCCGCAGTTCCAATCCGTCCATTACCTTGGGCGTTTGCGGTGAACATGGCGGCGATCCGGCATCCATCGACTTTTTCCAGACCTGCGATATGAACTATGTTTCATGCTCGCCGTTCCGTGTTCCGGTTGCCCGTCTGGCAGCTGCCCAGGCCGCTGTTAAGTATGGCAAACAGAAAGGAAAGTCTGGTAATAAGGCCGCTTAATTAAGGCTGAGAATCGTTTTGCCGACGGATGAGAATCCGGAAGCGGAAGGGTTTGAACCTGAAAAAAATTAAGAGACAGAGGAAGAGGGAAGTTTCGGCTTTCCTCTTCTTTTGTTGCAGGATTTTTATCCTCTGTTTATAAAATGAGTTTACTTTTAGGGAAAAAAGAGTAAACTGTTTTTATAACAGAAAAGGAGAGTGCTTATGGCTAAAATGACACCAATCTTGAAACAAGTTGTTAAATTTGTGGTTTCACTGGCGGTTGTGCCGACGCTGTTTGTGGGAATTATGATGATTGCCTTGCAGACGGATGAGGCTCAGCGACAGAGTATCGAACAGCACGGAAAGGAAATCTTTTATGGTTTGTGGACGGCAGCTGCGTGGGTTTATGCCGCGGCATACGTTGTGTATCCGGTGTTGCGCAATAAGTGGCTAAAGCCGCAGAGCAAAGCTGTTTCGGCAGGTTTTTTCCTGGCGTTTTATGTTATTTTATATTTTGTCGTGGCTTTTTTATATAAGGCAATTGCTTAATTTTAGTGAAGAATTTGTTTGAAAGGGGCGGCGTCGGTCTGTTCCTTTTCTTTTTGTCTAAATTTTGTGTTGCAAAGAGTTTCTGAATGTGCTATATTGACGCTAATGTTTAATTATTAATTTTTTATTGTTATGGATATAGCTGTAAAACGAAATGGCTTTTTGACCGGTGGTGTCAGGTTTTTTTATTGTTTGATTGCCGTTCCGGCGTTCGTTTTGACTGCTTTGAGCGGTGTGGTGGTTTTGATCGGGAAAATTTTGGAAAAAATCTGGAATTTGACGGTCAGGATGCTTTCTGAGACGGGGGACGCCATAATTACTCCACGGCAGAAAGATACAACATCCCGGACAGAAAAAGGCCAGTCGGGGAATAATCCTGATCCGGAAAATCATTTTGCACGAAATTTGGCTGTCGTGTTATTGATTGTTCTGGCGGTTGTCTGGAGTTGGCGCAGTTGTCAAAACAGGAATGAGCCTCTGCCGGTGGTGACGGAAATTGAAAGCCCCGAGGAAACTTATAACCGGGCTTTTGATGATGTTGTTATTGCCCGGGCTTATCTGGACGGTGTTCAGACCGAGGTTGATGCGAAGTGTCCGCGGGCTTTGGTCGGTTTTAAGTTTATTAACGACAAGCCGGTCAAAGATTATGATTTTAACGGCAAAACCTATGAGGAAGCGGTTAAAATCGTTGCCGAGGACTGGAAACCCCTGGTGGTGGGCAGTCTGAACGAGAATGTCAGGTTGTCGGAACAGCAGATGGCGGTGGTGACGCTGGCGGCGATGAGAATGGGAAAGAACGGATTTAAACGTTCGACTTTCTTAAAAAAGCTGAATGAAGGGGTTGCCGAAGATGCCGGGTTGTGGCTTTTGTTGCAGACACCGGACGGAGAAATCCGGGAAACGGGAGAAGAACCGTTGCAGTATTTTTATGTTCTCCGCCTGTTGTGGGAACATAAGATTGAAGTTCGGGAACTGTTGGATATGCCGATGTTTTCGTATCGGAATATCAAGGTAAAAGCCTTGTATACCGATGTGCAGCCCGAATATGGCAAGGAGGAAGAACGCCTGCTTGCCGAAGGAGACTTCCCAACGCCAAGAGAGGCCTTGGGGCTTGAATAAAGTTAGTGGTGTCCCGCTCTCCTCATATGAGGAGGGCGGGACACCATTTTTTGTTTGACTGTTTGAAAAAGAATCGTTATTTTTTTTATGATATTTGAATTATTAATTAATTTTTATAGTTATGGATCTGGAATTATTTGAAGAATGTTATCGTTTTGCCAAAAACGAGGAAGAACGCCGGCAACTGGCGGTTGACGTGTTTAAGAAAAAGAGTTATTCCAAAGCAGATGAAACTTTTGCCCGTCAGGTGGTTGTGGCTCAAAGGAGACATCTGAACGCCCTCAGGAATTATTTTAAGCAGAATTTTCCGAATTTTGATGATTTGTGGAAAGAGCGGATATCTTATGAGGATTTTGCGGCATTGTGGCGGCTGTTGCAGGAATATCCGGAACTTTGTCAGGGAATGGAAAAAGAATTTCTGACATTGTTTGCGGATTTGTTCCAGAAGAATACTTTTAACCGTTTGTTTCGCCGGCAGCTGTCGGAAATGTCCGTGTTGTTTCCGCGTGAGGTGATTGTCGACTATTTTTTGAAAAATCCCGAGGAAAGCCAGGAGTATGTCCGCTGGCTGATGTCGGAGCTGTTTGACATCAGAATCGAGAGCAATATTAACATGATGAGGAAAGCTTTGGTTTTGGCGGCCGAGGAACAGGAACTTTCCAATGCGCAGGAAGCCTTGTTGGCGATGTGCCGGGATTAGTAAAAACAAAAGAGTAAGGTTTTGAGCAACCTTACTCTTTTGTTTTATGTTATCAGGAGAAAGAGGCAATCGGAAGGATTAAATCTGAGTATCAACAAGGGTGCCCCTGGTGGCAGACGGAGCAACCGAACGATCAGCACCGATGATTTTTGATTCTTCCGGGATTTGTTCCGGCAGCGGCAAGGTGTTTTTCGGTTCGCCGGCGGAAACGGAATTTATGGACGGGGTGTTGGTCGTGATCGTGTTCATTAAACTTTTTCCTCTCAATTACCAGTAAATATTATAGCATATGTAAATTTTTTTGCCAAGCGTTAAGTTTCGTTTGACAATTTGTCTAAAAAACATATAATCAGCTCGTTAATTTATTTTTATGTCTTATCTTTAATTTATTTTTATGGAAATTTACGAGTTTAATGATTGGTATTGTTTTCTTGACGAGCGGGAAAAGGCTTGTGAGGAAATTCTGAGAACCAAAGTATCGGCGAATTGTTCCGGAAAAGTGATTGTTCTTCTTAAGCGGGAAATAAACCTGATTATGGAGAGAAAAGAAAAAATGCTTGATGATTTGAGACGCCGGTATTCAGATGTGAATATCGTGTTGGCACTGCCTCCGAAGGAGTTTGATTCTTTTCTGGATCTGCTGGATAAATATCCCCGGTTGTTTGCGGGGTATGAATTTGTATTCTGGCAGCTGGCTTCTCATCTTCTGAATGAGGAAAATTCAAACAGGCAAGCTTTTTATGCGAAAATTTTAGCCTTGTTGCAGAAGGATAATATGATCGGATTTATTCTGCAGGAGGTGAAGGAAAATTTTTGCATTGTGTCTTTTGTTCTGACGAATCTGAAGGAGCGTACATTTGATAATGTATTTCTGAAAGAGGCGTATGACAGCTTTATCGAAAAGCTTCGGGAACGGGCACAGTTGAATGATGAACTGAAAAATAAATTGTGTTCTTTAATTTATTAAACAATGGCAACAGAACTTGAAAAAATTATTATGATTACGGCAACCCGTTATGGGGCGGATGCGCAGCTTTTGTTGCAGAATATGCAGCTAGAGCGCGGGTATCCCGGTCTGCCGGTGGCCAATGTCCTGTATCAGCATTTTTTGTGGGAAATGGAACGCCGGGAAATGTGCGGCAACCACATGATGCATATCATGGCCGTTATGCAAAAGGCCGTGCAGCTGGCTGAGTATCTGAACCGGAACGGAGAGGATATCGACCTGGAAAAGCTGATGATTTTGGCCTTGCTGCATGATTACGGTAATCTTGACGGTGATGATAAGCGGGCTTTTCATGCGCTGAGCGGTTATCGGGCGATGATGGCTTTCGGCTATCCGGTGGTGGCAAAGGTTTGTCTGACGCACAGCTTTTTGAGCCGGACATTTAATCCGGAGAATTATGCTTATCCCCGGGAAGATGTGGAACAAGTGAAAGTTTTGCTGGGGGATATGCCGTTTGACATGTATGACCGTATTATTCAGATCAGCGTGTTTGCCGTTAAAGGTTTTATGCCGGTGTCCATGGAAAATCATGCCGCCGCCATTGCCCGTAAGTTTAGCCTGCCGGAAAAGGCCGAACAGCAGTTGTTGGCCGATGCCCGGGCACTTAAAGCTTATTTTGACGGGAAGTGCGGGTGTGATATTTATGATGTCTGGAAATTCAGATGTTAACTGAGAAAAAAATCCCTCTTTGAGAGGGATTTTTTTGTGACAGATTTATTAAATTTGCGGATATGCGGATGAGGGATATTGACCTTATGGACAAAAAGTGATAGATTAGCTTTTGAGTTAATTATTTTTTTGTTTCATTTAAATATATAATTATGATAGATTTGGGACTTGAATTCGGTCGTGAATTGACGATTGATCATGGTACAAAACGCGGCTGGGGAAGACGTCCGGCGTATAAAAACAATGCCGACAAAATCAAAAAAATGTTGAAATCAGAATATTTTCAATGTTTTTGCGAAGTACAGGGCGTGGAAGACAAAAGTTTGCTGCAGATTACCGTTGCACAAGAGAATATCTCTTATGAACTGGATAATTGCGACTCTTACCTGGAAGGCTACCGTATCGTGCAGGAAGGGCAAAAGACGCCTTTTCTGGTGAAGAGCGGAAAGTTTATCCATAGGACCGGCCTGGGTGAACGACCGATATATCATTCTGAGATGTATTGGGTTTGGAAAGCCAACGGCAGATGGTGGGCTGAGCAACTGCTGGCGGATGACGGATGGCTAGACCGGAAAAATGTTGAACAGGCGTTTCGTAAACTGGCAGAGGAAAGAGAGTATACTCTTTTGAGCAAGGTCAGTTTGTATGAAACCGGCTGCAATCAGCAGCGTTTTTGCTGGAAGGTTGAGGCTGTAACCAAGGAAGGCGAAAAGCGGGAGTTGTTCTGTTGTCTGGATAACGGCGGAATTCGCGATTTGCCGGCCGGTGAGCTTCCCTGCAAGCCGAAAGTGGTTGAAGAAGGTCGTATGCTGAAAACCAAGTTTAATCATTTCTATTATGAACTGGGAAAGCTTCGACGGGCCAGATGATTATTTTGAATGAGAAAAGTGCTGCAGACAATGCGGCACTTTTTTTGTGGGTTGTTGAAAATAATATTTGACGAAAAGACAAAAATATGCTATTTCTATTTTTGATATTTTTTATTATTAATTTAAAAATATATAGTATGAGCTCAATTATTGTAAAAATTGGTGGCGTACACCGGATTATTGAAACAGAACCTCTGGGTGCAAGCAGATTCAGCAGTTATTCAAAAGGACCTCAAAGAGAGGCTTATTCAGAAAAAATCAAGCGTTTTTTGAGCAATCCGGAATATGTGGATTATGTCTGCCGGGAGGCCGGGGTTAAGGACGGTGATACGCTGCAACTTCAATGTCCCGTGCAACGAGGATATTATGTTTTGGATTGCGGCGGTGCTTTGGGCAAGCATGAGTATATTGACGATGTTTTGCTGGCAGCCGGTGATATGAAAGGGCGTTACACCTATGTGGCAACCCTGGATCAATCTAAAAACAGCGGGCAGTATCAGAATATGGCGCTGAGAATTAAGGAATCGGCGACTTATCTGGTTCGGTGTTCCGCTAACGGTCGTTACCGGCTGGAGCTGCTGCTGGGTAATTCGGACTGGCTGAATTTCAGAAAAAGCCGGGAAGCCGTTAAGAAACTTGTAGAGGTTTACAATTTTGCCCGTAAGGCAGGGGAAAAGCTGGAAGAGGCTTCACCTTTGGAAACCCGGAAGTGTATCTTGCGTTTTCCCGACAGAAGGCTGGAATTGCGAATCTGCCGGGTGCAGAGCTTCAAGTCGGCATCAGGTGTCTGGAAGACGATTGTCGTTTCAATGAACAGCGGCAAGGTTTGGATGCTGGACAGTGATAAAGCGGAAGTGGGCGACGATATGTCGTCCAGACGGCAGGTGACGACAAATTTTGTATATTTGCGGCAGGTTGCTTCCGGCGATTATATTGTCGGGGTATGACCGCAAAGTTTATAGAAGAGACCGTTTGCTGGCGGTCTCTTTTATTTTTGGGGATAATTTTTTTTATATTATTAGCTTTTTATGGTTGAAAAATATTTTTTTATTGCTTAAGTTAAATTTGTATTAGTTGTTTAACAATTAAGAATTATACAAAAAACCATATGGAGAAATAATATGAAGAAAATTTTAAGCTTGTTCTGCGCTTTTGCTTTTCTGGCAGGATGTTCGTCTCTTGATTCCAACGGCGGCCTGTTCGGCGGTGCAGAATGCGAAACAAGAGAAGCCCGCGACTTTATGGCTAATGCCGAAGACAGAGTCTTCTTTGCTTTCGACAGCTCAGCTTTGTCCGACAATGCGATTGAAGTTTTGCAGACACAGGTAGAGTGGCTGGAAGACAATGAAAATGTTAATGTCATTGTTCAGGGGTACTGCGATGAAAGAGGTACCAGAGAATACAACCTGGCTTTGGGTGAACGCCGCGCCAATGCCGTTAAGCAGTATCTGATTTCTCAGGGTATTGCCGCCGACAGAATCTCTACCATTTCTTATGGTAAAGAAAGACCGGCCGTTTTGGGCAGCAATGAAGCCGCCTGGGCTCAGAATCGTCGTGCTGTAACCGTTGTTAAAGTTGCAGAGTAATTTTGAGACTTTTGTAAAAAAAGCGCTCTCCGGGTGAGAGTGCTTTTTTTGTGTGCTACACACAGGAGAGAATTATCTCTTGAGATTAAAAGTCTTTTGCTTTAAGCTGAAAAGGTGTTTTCGGCAAAAGCCGGTTCTGTCGTTTGAAACAAAAAACCGAAGGAAAGATGATGAAAAATTGGAAAGTTGCCGTATTGGCCGGTGTGGCCTTGTTTTGGAGTTTTCCCCTGCGGGCGCAGTCGGTTGACTCGTTGCGTCGCGAGGTGAATAACCTGAAGGAAGATTTGCAATTGCTGCAACGGCAGATTTATCGCAGCGGAAACGGAGAGGGTGTTTCTGCGGCTGCTTCTTCTAACGTGCAGCAGCGTCTGAGCCAGATGGATGAGACGGTGCGCTTTGTTTCGGGACGGATGGATGAACTGGAACATAAGATTAAGCAGGCTAATGAACGTATTGACATGATCAGTAAAGATTTTGACGTGCGTTTTAAGCTTTTGGAAGGAAAATCCGTGGCCGGAAGCGGTGCCGGAACAGCTGCCAAGAGTAAGCGTCATGAGGCTCCGGTGGCACAAAATCCGGCCAAATCACTAACCGGCGACAGCGTTAAAGGAGGGGAACTGGCTCCTCTGCCCAAGCCGGAGAAAAAAGCTGCTCCGGCGGCAAAGGAACAGCTTGGCGTCAAGGAATTGTATCAGCGGGCGATGAAGGCTTTTAATGAAAACAAACCTGCAGAAGCAGAAAAAGATTTTAAGGAAATTCTGAGTGCTTATCCCAAAGATACGTTGGCCGGAAACGCCCAATACTGGCTGGGTGAAATTTATTATAACAAAGCAGATTATTCCCGGGCGGCGGTTGCTTTCGGGAAAGTGTACAAGAGTTATAAGAACGGCAACAAAGGGGCAGACGGCTTGTATAAACTGGGGATGTCCATGCAGAAACTGGATAAAAAAGCAGAGGCTTGTGCCGCTTTTCAGAGCCTGGGCAAAGAGTTTCCCTCGGCGGAGAAGGCTTTGAAAGATAAAGCGGTTAAGGCTGCGGCCGCGTTGAAATGTAAATAGTCTGTTGCGGGCGGCTGTTCGGGAAAGAAACAGATTTTGCCGATGAGGGAATTTTTTAATCAATATCCGCTTGGTGAAAAAGTGATTGCGGCCGGAGTTTCCGGCGGGGCAGATTCTCTGGCTTTGGTCTTGAGACTGAAGGAATGGGCCGATGCCGAAGGTTGTCGGGTCGTGGCTCTGACGGTTGATCACCGGCTGCGAAAGGAATCGGCGGAAGAGGCTGCTTATGTGGGCGAGGTAATGGCCCGTTTCGGGATTGAACATCATGTGCTGGTGTGGACGGATGAAAAGCCGGAAAACAGCATTGAAGAAGCTGCCCGGGAAGCCCGTTACCGGTTGTTGGGCGAATGGTGCCGGAAAAACGGGGTAAAGGTTTTGGCAACCGGGCATCATCTGCGTGATCAGGCGGAAACTTTTTTACTGAGACTTATTCGGGGCAGCGGGGTGGACGGTTTGAGCGGCATTTTGCCGATAAGCGAACGTCAGGGGCTGGTTATTATCCGGCCGCAGCTGGGGGATGAACCGGAAATGCTGCGCGAATATCTGAAAAAACGGGGCGTGGACTGGGTGGAAGACCCTTCTAATGAAAATTCTGATTTTTTGCGGGTTAAAGTTCGTAAGTTTTTGCCGGTTTTGGAAAAAGAACTGGGGCTCGGCATGCGGCGTCTGGCCGATACCTGCCGGGTTTTGGGGCGGACGCGCGGTTTTGTCAGCCGGGAAGCAGACAAGATTTTGCAACATGAGGTTAAAAGCTTTGACGGGGGAGCCGCTTATGCTTTTTCTCTCGGGCAGTGGCAGAAGTGGCATGAGGAAATGCGTTATCGTCTGTTAAAGCAAATCATCGTGTCGACGGGGCGGCGGAATTATGCTCCGGAAGCAGGAGAAATTTTGCGGCTGATGGAAGTTCTTCCGGAAAGGGAATTCGGCGGATGTACGCTCGGCGGGTGTGAGATTTTGCCTTTTCGGAAAAAAATATGGATTTTTCCGGAACTGAAACAGGCGCCGCTTTTGCCCAAAAAGGAATGGGAGGCATTTGTTTCGGGCCATCCGGAATATGAGGGAAAGGTTTTGCCGTATAAACTGCGGCGGTTTTTGTGGTGCCGAAATATTCCGAATGCGGAAAAACAGGCTTGAGTTTTGGGCGGCTTCGCCCTATATATATAAAGGTTTGATTATTTTTATAAGGAATAAGAATGAGACAGTTTAAATCTATGGCGATATGGCTGGCGGCGCTGGTGTTTTTGTCCCTGCTGCTGAATGGTGCCGGAACCGGCAGAAACGGGCATGCCGGAGCCGAGAAAATGGCTTTTTCCGATTTTATGAACCTGGCAGATGAGAAAAAAGTCAGCGAAGTGACGATTGAAGGAGCCGATATTTACGGTACGCTGAGTGACGGGCGGAAGTTTTATTCTTATTCTCCCTATGATCCGACAATGGTGGAAACTCTGCGCAAAAATGATGTCAAGGTTGAGGCGCGGCCGCTGGATACATCGTCGTCTACCTTGTGGAGCGTGTTTGTTTCGTGGTTTCCGATGATTTTGCTGGTGGGCGTGTGGATTTATTTTATGCGTCAGGCCAATTCCGGCAATAATAAGGCGATGAGTTTCGGAAAGTCGCGCGCCCGGCTGATTGAAAACAATAAAAAAGTGACTTTTGCCGATGTGGCCGGGTGTGACGAATCCAAACAGGAGTTGGAAGAGATTATTGACTTTTTGAAAGATCCGGGAAAATTTCAGCGTCTGGGCGGCAAGATTCCGAAGGGAGTTTTGCTGGTGGGCCCTCCGGGAACGGGTAAAACCCTGCTGGCAAAGGCAGTGGCCGGTGAAGCCAATGTGCCGTTTTTCTCGATTTCGGGTTCTGATTTTGTGGAAATGTTTGTCGGCGTGGGGGCTTCGCGGGTGCGTGATATGTTTGCCCAGGCCAAGAAAAATGCACCTTGTCTGCTGTTTATTGATGAGATAGATGCCGTGGGTCGTCACCGCGGTGCCGGACTCGGCGGCGGAAATGACGAACGCGAGCAGACGCTGAACCAGCTGTTGGTGGAGATGGACGGTTTTGATGCCAATGAAAATGTGATTTTGATTGCGGCAACCAACCGTCCGGATGTGCTGGATCCGGCGCTGCTGCGTCCGGGGCGTTTTGACCGGCAGGTGACGGTGGCGAATCCGGATATTAAGGGACGTGAGGAAATTTTGAAAGTTCACGTTAAAAATGTGCCGCTGGCGAAAGATGTCAATCTGTCGGTTATTGCCCGCGGAACGCCCGGATTTTCGGGAGCGGATCTGGCTAATCTGGTTAATGAGGCGGCTTTGTTGGCGGCCCGGAAAAATAAGCGGAAGGTGACATCCAAAGACTTTGATGATGCCAAGGACAAAGTTTTGATGGGCAATGAACGCAAGTCAATGGCGATGGATGAGAAAGAAAAGAAGCTGACGGCTTATCATGAGGCGGGGCATGCCATTTGCGGTTTGTTTACGCCGGGAGCCGACCCTATTCACAAAGCAACGATTATTCCACGCGGGCGGGCTTTGGGAATGGTGCAATATCTGCCTGAAAAAGACCGCTATTCCTTTACCCGGCAGCAGATGCTGGCGCGTCTGGTTTCGGTGATGGGGGGACGTGCGGCCGAGGAGTTGAAATTCGGTTATGATGAAGTGACTTCGGGAGCTTCGTCAGATATTGCAGCGGCAACGAATTTGGCGCGTTCCATGGTGACCGAATGGGGAATGAGCGACAAGCTGGGGCCGGTTCTTTATGCCGAGAATTCCGGTGAAGTTTTTCTTGGTAAGTCGGTGACTCAAAATCAGAATATGAGCGAGGAAACTGCCCGGCTGGTTGATGCCGAAATTAAGGCTTTGGTTGAAGAAGGCCACAAAAAAGCAACATCTCTGTTAAAAGAAAAAACAGAAGAGTGGGAGCGTCTGGCTCAAGCCCTGATTGAATATGAAACTCTGACCGGCGAAGATATTGACAAAGTCATTAAAGGTGAGCCTATTGACATAAATCATGATGCGCCGGTGCCGGAGGAGAAGAGGACGCAGGCTTCAGTTCCCGAACTATAAAAAAACTGTGCATAACAGCACATCTAGAGCCATTTTACGGTTTCTCAGAAAATTCATGTACTTTTATGTACACTAAAATTTTCTTCGAACCTGGAAATGGCTCTATCTGTACTATTCTTCACAGTTTTTGGAAGATACGCTCTATGGGCACCTAATACAGAAAATTCAGAAAAAGCTAAGTCATGTATCCTCATGTACACTCCTGTCGCTTTTTCTGAATTTTCTTATTATCTGCTGTTTTGTATCTTATGGATGCAGTGAGGAAAATTTATTCGGAAAATACCTTTTTATCCAGGCGTTCCAGCTCGTCAATATATTCGCTGATGAGCGATAAACCTTTATTCCAAAAGTTTTTGTCGTGAGCATTCAGGCCGAATGGTTTTAGTAATTCGTCGTAGCGTTTGACTCCGGTTTCGGATAACATATTCAGATATTTATCCGGGAAACCGGTCACGTTGTTTTCGCGGTAAACCTGATAAAGCGAATTAACCAGACAATCAGCAAATGAATAAGCATATACGTAAAACGGTGAATGGAAAAAATGGCTGACAATCGGCCAGATATATTTGCTGTCATCGTCAACAATGACGTATTCGCCCAGGCTTTCGCGCATAACTTCCAGCCAGATTTCGGCAATTCGTTCCTCGGCCAGTTCTCCGTTTTTGCGTTCGGCATGAATCTTTGTTTCAAACAGGTGGAAAGCAATTTGTCGCAAAGAGGTGTTAATCATGTCGTTTACCTTTGCGGCAATCAGACATAATTTTGCCTTGTCGTCATCCAGCTGCCGTAACAGGGACTGGAAGGTCAGCATTTCGGCAAAAACCGAGGCAACTTCGGCCAAAGTCAGCGGTGTATCATCGTTCAAATCGCCTTGTCGGGCGCTTAGCCGCATGTGACAACCGTGTCCCAGTTCATGAGCCAAAGTCAGTACGTCATTTTGTTTGCCGACAAAATTAAGCATCAGGTATGGGTGAAACTGTTGCGGCATCGGCATGGCAAAAGCGCCGCTGCGTTTGCCGTCGCGGGGCGGAACATCAATCCAGTTATGGGCAAAAAAGTCTTTGGCGACTTCTTGCAGTCTGGGTGAGAATTCTCCGTAGGCATTCAATACCAGCTTTACGCTTTCTTCCCAGGAATATTTCCGGTCATCGCCAAACGGCAGCGGTGCATTGCGATCCCAGTACTGTATCTTGTCTTTGCCCAGCCATTTGGCCTTTAATTTGTAAAAACGTTCGGAAATGTTTTTATACTGAGCCTGTACGGCCTGAGACAAAGCTTCAACCACGTCGTCTTCCACCATGTTGTCCAGATTTCGGCTGGCAACCGGCGATTTAAAACCGCGTTTTTCATCGCTGATGGCTTTATCTTTGACAATCATGTTGTAAATGAAAGTAAAGAGTTCGCCGTTTTCTTTGTTGACCCGGTTCAGTTCTTTTCCGGCCTTTTCACGCAGCAGCGGGTCTTTGTCCTGCATCAGTTTGCCGATTTCGGCGTCGTTATATTCTTTTCCGTCAACCGTATATTTCAGCTTTGAGGAGGTTTCGTCATACAGGCGCACCCATGCCGCCGATGAAGTCAGGGCTTTGTCGGCCAGCAAGGCTTCCATGTCTTCGTCCAGTTCATAGGGTTTGAACAGTCTGATTTTGCTCAGCCAGGGTTTGTAATGAGCCACTTGTTCGTTTTGCAGCAGCTCGTTAAAGTCCTTCTCGGACAGGGCATTGATCTCCAGGGTGAAGAAAATTGACATCTTGCCGAATTCGGTCAGCTTTTCGTTGATATTCTGATAAAAGGCTATGGCCTCCTTGTTTTTCATCTGGGTAACCATGTTCAGATAGGCATAAATTCCCAGTTTTGAGGCTATGCCCGCTGCGTTTTCGTAAAGCTGCACGGCTTCAAAAAATTCCTGTGGTGTCAGTTTTGCCACTTTCCCTTTATATTCGGCGGCTAATGTCTGATTCATATCCCGGTATGTGTTCAGGTCTTCTTCAATCTGTTTGTCTTCAATTCCCTGATATAAATCATTCAAATCCCAGGCGGGAAGGTTATTCTGCTTTTCCATTTTTCAAAACCTCTTTTTCCAGTTCACGATTTTTTTGTTTTAAATTAAGCATATTTTTTGCAACGTCACCATCTTTTTGGTAGAAGTCGGCCAGTTCCGGGTGCATTTTTTCCGGTGGTGCGGATGTTTCCGGTTCAAACATATAGTTAGCCCAAGGGGTTGGCTGTCGGCCTTGCAGCCACAGGTTTATTCCCCTGCCGACGACCCGGATATTGCACCAGCTGTTGGCTATGACTTCTTTTAACAGGCAAAATTTTTCTTTTCGGCAGTCAATCAGCGCAGCAGCCATTTTTTCCGTGCAGGGAATAAAACCACGTTTTAAAGCATCCTGTTTGGGGGAGGCCAATACCAGAAAGAAAACAATTATGTATATTGCAACCGGTATTGCCACCAACAGTCCGAACCAGTAATTTTTGATGAATGCCATTTATTTTTCCGTATTTCTTTGTTTCAGATAAATCTCCAACTGAGCCAGTTCTTCCTGAGTGTTGGCGCCGGCGACTTCTTCCGGTGAGGTTTCGATGGCACTGCATTTCAGTCCTTCTTTGCGGGCGATTTCTATTGCATCCGTCAGATAATATTCACCGGAGGCGTTTTTATTCTGGATTTTTGACAATAAATCAAACATAACTTTGCCGTCAAAAGCCATAACTCCGGAGTTGCAAAATTTAATGGCTTTTTCTTCTTCCGTGGCGTCTTTGTATTCAATGATTTTTTCAAGCTCGTCACCGTTCATTTTCAGGCGGCCGTAACGTAATCCGTCTTCGGGGGTGAAGCCCAGAACCACAATGGAATATCCTTCGTCAAGTTTGTTTAAGGCGCGTTCGAATGTTTTTTGGGTGATAATCGGATGATCACAGTAAACAACCAGAATCTTACCGTCAAAACCGTTCAAAATCTCTTTTGTGCAGGTCACGGCGTGTCCGGTTCCCAGCTGTTTGTCCTGTATGCATGATTGATGAGGCGCAATTTCGCGGCGGACCAAATCGCCGTCGGGCGAGACGACCACCACGATTTTATCTGTGTTCATGCTGTCCAGGGTTTCGAGAATGTGACGAATCATCGGTTTGCCGCACACCGGCATCATTGCTTTCGGCAGGTCAGACTTCATCCGGGAACCTTTGCCCGCAGCCAAAACCACGGCCGCTATTTTTTTATTGCTCATAAGTTTACTCCTTTAGTAACTTTTAACGAATATGGCATAGCATAACAGATATAATTTATTTTTTAACACAAGGTTTGATGTTATGCCAAAAATTTTTCTTTCCATTTGTTTCATTTTTGCTTTGGTCTTGCCGCAGTCGTTGGCGGCCGAGACAATTGAGCTTAACAATGAACAGGAACTGCGTGCACGTGAAGCCCAGCCGCATCCTTCCGAAGTTGTTGATGAGCGAATTCCCGACGGTTCGGATATCGGAGAGGTTGAGGATTTTATCCGCGACCGTTTTGACAAGTATAACATCATTATTGAAAAACTGCCCGAGGATAGCACCCAGAGCGGTAATGCCGTAGACATTCAGCACAGCAGTGAATATATTGAGAAAGTTCAGCAGGATAGTCAGTCGACTTTTGAAAAAATTTATAATTCCGCGCTTGACCGCATTTCGGCCCAGCAGTCTGCCGAATATCAGGATGTTTTGTCTGACCGTCAGGCGCTTGAACGGGAGAATCTCCGCCAAAAACAGCAATGGCAGGAAGAACGTCCCGATTTTCCGGTGGTTAATGTTTATCTGCCGCCTTACGGCCGCAAGATTTTGGCGCCGGCCCGCGAACATATTCCTTTTTTCTTTTCTAATATTGATATTCTGCCTACCGGTCAGATCAGCATTGAGGAAACGGTTGTGGTTATTGCCAACGGCCGAAAACTCCGCCACGGACTTACCCGTGCTCTGCCGCGTTATTCCGTATCCCGCACCGGTCAGCGCCACAATATCGATATAAACCTGAACGAAGTTACCATTAACGATACACCCATTCCCTATAAGCTGCAGACCAATACGACGCATAATCTGCTGTTGCCGCAGATACCGTATGTTTTGGAGTCCGGGGTTTATACCTACAAATTCCGCTATATTGTTAACCGCAATATCTGGGAATATGATAATTTTAACGAATTTTACTGGAATATCACCGGCAGCAGCTGGAATCTGGTTATTGCCCGTGCCGGTGCCATAGTTACCATGCCGGGAGCTTCCAAGCCCCTTGGGTATACGGCTCTTTCCGGTTATCCCGGACGTTTGCGTTCCGATGTTTCAATTTTTACGGCAGGCAATTATGCTCTGGGTTTTGCCGCCAATAATCCGCTTTATACCGCTGAGGGGATGCATCTTATTGTTTCACTGGATAAAAACGAGTTTATTGCTCCCGATTTTAATCAGCGGTTCACCTGGTTTCTCAGTGATTACGGCGACATTATCATCAGTGGTATTGCTCTGGCAGCCATTATCATTGCCTATTTTATTTCCTGGAAAACCCTGCACCGGGACGAAAAAAAACGCCGGCAGAAAATCCGGCGTACGGCTTCTTTGCTGCGCTATATGGTGAAAGGGGTTTTTGACGGACGCTCTTTCAGCGCTTTTCTGCTGGAGCTGTTTCGCAAAAATATTATTGATATTCAAAAGAATGACGGGCATGTCGTTCTTATCAAGAAAACCGATAATCTGCGCAGTTTGTCCCGTGCGGCCAAAAAAGCCATGACGGCTCTGTTTGGCAAAGAAACTTCCTTTGTTTTTTCCGACTCGACAGTTCTTAAAGCCGGGCGTGCTTTCAGCCTTGTGCGCCGGGATACGCTTCGCCATTACCGCTTGTCGACGATTCGGCTTAATCTGGGGTATATTTTGTTCAGTACGGCCATGCTTCTGCTGGCGGAATTTTCCATTGCCTGGATGGGCAATAATACCGTGCAGGATTTTTCGGTTATGTTGTCCTGTTCACTGGCTTTTGCCTGTTATGTCTGGGTTATCCGTCATCGTTTCCGCAGCCGGCTGATTAACTGGGGGGCAAAGATACTCAGTTTGTTGATTATTGTTTTTAATCTTGTGTTGTTGAGCTTCTTTATTCATATTCTGGCTTCGTTGTTTATTTTGGGGGCGATATGCGCTATTTTTGCCTATACCGGTATTTTTTCGCGCCGCAACGGTTTGATTGGCAGCAGCATCAAGGAAGCAGCCGCCTACCGCGATTATCTGAAACAGCATGCCGGGGACATCAGTCTCGGCCGTGACTTTCTGACCCGTCAGGCGGAAATTCATGCCGTTGAGGCGGATGAGTTCTTTCCCTGTGCGGCGGCAATAAAAGACTATTATCGTCTTGATCTGGCTCAGGAAATCGACAAGCTTCTGCCGAGCGGCAAATAATTGTCCGTAACAAAAAAGGAGCTGTAAAAGCTCCTTTTTTGTTAATACTTGACGATGAAGCAAAATGTATTGCTTTTCTTCGCTTCATCTTCGGGGAAGGGGTGAAGCAGTGTGCCGTTTTTTATTCGGTATACCGGCAATTTGCCTTCCGGATTTTTTATCCGGAAACATATTTCCGGTTCGATATCCAAAATCTCTTTGGCCAACCCGGGATACCGGTTGATAAACTTCAGCAAATTAATGGCATCGTTCATTGTCAGAAAGGATTTTTGCCACCGTTGTGCCAATACTTCACTGTCTTCAGCGTCCAGATATATCTTCCGGACGTCGGGACAGATTGTCAGCGACGGTGTCAGACGGATGCCTCTCAGGCAATCTTCGCCAATCATAATTTCCGGTTTGGAATAATCTGAAAACACCTCACCCGGCTCCGGCGTTTTTCCTGCCCGGATAAGCTGTTGTTCCGTTACCTGTTTAAACACGGCTTCCGGAAACTTTTCATGTACCCGAACCACGGTGTCATAAGACGGAAGATTGCAGGAGAGCCTGTATAATATGTCATCAAACATTCCCATCAGTAAAGGTTTTTTGATGGTGTAGTTTTTTTGTTTGAACTCTTCCCTTTTTAACATCACATCATACAGAGAGTGGTTGCTAATCCAATGTTTCCAGACTTTCAGACGGTGGTTATTATACCGGATTACACTTTCGTAAAGTGTATACAACAGCAGCAGTGCCGCACAAAAAATAATAAATGCTATCATAATACAAATTTTAATAATTTAACAATGAGTGTTAATGTACAACAGATGGACAAAATTGTCAAACAAAAAAGAAGATACAAAAAAGGCCGCCCTTTCGGACAGCCTTAATGGCAATTTATTGTTAAATTATTTGCTTTCGGCAGCAACCGCAGCTTTTTCGGCTTCAGCAGCGGCAGCTTTTTCAGCGGCAACTCTGGCCAGATCTTTAGCACCTTTAGCCTTAACATCGCGGTCAACCAATTCGACAATCGCCATCGGTGCGCAGTCGCCATAACGGAAACCGGCTTTCAGAACACGGGTGTAGCCACCGTTGCGTTCTTTGTAGCGTTCGGCCAGGGTCGAAAACAATTTGCCGACAACTTCATTGTCGCGCAGAAAGGCCAAAGCCATTCTACGGCTGTTCAGATCGCCTTTTTTGGCAAAGGTAATCATATTGTCGGCAAAAGTTCTCAATTCTTTTGCGCGGGGCAGGGTAATCGTAATCTGTTCATGTGTTAACAAAGCGTTTGTCAGGTTAGAAAACAAAGCTCTTCTCTGACTCTTTGTCATGCTGAATTTTCTGTGAGCCATTCCATGTCTCATGACTTTTTCCTTTCATAAAATTCTGTGCTTTGCCAGGCAAAGCGGATAAAAACACATTTCCGCCACGGAATCGCCGTCAGCGCTCATGCACGGAAACTCTTCATTCGCCTGCGTTTCTAACATATAAATTTTTGTTTTGCAAGCAGAATTTTTGTTTAAAATCAAAAAAAACGCCGCAGAGTCGTTTGAGGCATCCGGTTAAAAAGCTTTGTGGTATTCTTCTTTGAGTTTTTCGATTTCCACTTCCGTGTAACGCTGAGTGGTGGTGAGCGAGGAATGGCCCAGCAATTCCTGAATGGAGCGCAAATCGGTTCCGGCGGCCAGAAGGTGAGTGGCATAGGAGTGGCGCAGGGCGTGTGGGGTTATGGTTTCGGGCAGGCCGATTTCAAGGCGGATTTTTTGCATCTGGCGCTGGATGATCCGCGGGCTCAGGCGTTCACCTCTGGCTCCCAGAAACATGGGATCGCCGGTTTGCTGACGGTAGGGGCATTCGGCCAGATAATCATTGATAGTGTCGACCACGGCCGGCAGCAGCGGCACCAGCCGGGTTTTGTTGCCTTTACCGGTAATCCGCAGCAGGCGTTGGTCATCAAGGTCGCCGATATTCAGGGACAGCGCTTCCGAAATACGCAGTCCGCAGCCATAGAGCAGGGTGAACACGGCTTTGTCGCGCAGTCCTTCCCAGGGGCGGGCGGCATTTTGGCAGGCTTTGCCGAGCAGTTTGAAGATGTCTTCGGCATCTGCCGCGCGGGGCAGGGCTTTGGGCAGCAGCGGTGAGGAAAGCAGGCTTATCGCGTCGTTTTTGATAATGTCATTTTTGTTCAGCCAGCGGAAGAAATTCCGGATGGTCGATATTTCGCGGGCCAGAGATGTTTTGCTGATGTTTTCTGCCGCTCGGCTGCTGAGATAGGCCCGGAAGCCGCGAATATCAATCCGCGCCAGTTTTTTGAGGTTCAGCGGTTTGTCAAAAAAGGCGGTGAATATTGCCAGGTCGCGGCAATAGGCGTCAACCGTGTGCGGCGAATACATACGTTCGCCGGTCAGCCAGGCGCTCCAGCGGGCAATCAGAGCTTTAACTTCTTTATCGGCGTTATAGTTGATTGGTTGTTTCATTTCTGGCAGCGGCTTTTTCCACGGCGTTTTTGATTTCTGCGGCGGCGGCTTTAACGATGTCGGCTTTTTGTCCGCCGACCCAGATGCGCACCACCGGTTCGGTTCCCGAAGCCCGGAAGACCACCCGGCCGATGCCTTCAATTTTTTTGCGTGCGGTTTCGGCGGCCTGGTTTACGGCTTCGTTCTGCATGATTTTTTTTACGGTTTCATTATCGGCAAAGCGCAGGTTGATAGCTTCGCAGGGTTCCGGGGTGAATACCGGGAAAATTTCGCTCATTTTCATTTTGCTTTTGACCAGAGCCAGGCTCAGAAACAGGCCGACCATCAGGGCGTCGCCGGTTTTGGAATAGTCACCCAGAACGATGTGTCCGGATTCCTCGCCGCCGACGGCACCTCCGGTTTCCTGCATTTTTTCGATAACGTAGCGTTCGCCGACTTTGGTGGCGTAGTAATCGACCCCCAGTGATTTGATATAGCTGTCGAGTCCGGTGTTTGAGACGATGGTGGAGACGACAGGGCGTCCGTTGAGTGTTCCCTGGTCTTTCATGGTTTTGGCAATAAAGGCGATTAATTGTTCGCTGGCAATTTTTTCGCCTTTTTCATTGCAGACGATAATCCGGTCGCCGTCGCCGTCGCAGGCAATTCCCAGGTGGGCATGAGCTTCCCGCACGGTTTTTTGCATGTTTTCAATATGCTGTGAGCCGCAGTTTTGGTTGATGTTGCGGCCGTCGGGTTCATGACTCAGGGTGATTATGCCGGCGCCGAGATTCTTGTAAACTTCGGGCATGATTTTATAGAAAGCACCGTTGGCGCAATCCAAAACTATGCGCAATCCCTGCAGGGGCTGTTTTTCGTCTCCGGCGAGAGAGAAAACCTTGTCCAGATATAAGGCCGCGGCGTCGGGCAGTTCGGTTTGGCGGCCGATTGATTCCGGGCTGAATTCAAACTTACCGGCCATGACGGCGGTTTCGATTTTGGAAGTTTCCTCGTCGGAAAATTTGTTGCCGTCGGCATTAATCAGTTTGATGCCGTTGTCGTGATAGGGGTTGTGGGAGGCGGTAATCATGACGGCCATGTCAACATTGAGTTCCGGGGTGATTGCGGTGAGTGCCGGTGTGGGCAGCACGCCGAGTTTGATAACTTCCACTCCTGCGGACATAAAACCGGCGGCGACGGCTGCTTCCAGCATTTCTCCCGAGATGCGGGTGTCGCGGGCAATGGCGGCCCGGTGGTGATTCCGGCATTCAAGCAGGCCGGCGGCGGTTGCCAGTTTTTGCGCAAAATCGGCGGTCATCGGATATTGGTTGGCCACGCCGCGCACGCCGTCGGTTCCGAATAATTTGTTTCCCATTTGTAAAACTCCGTTGCAGTAAAAAACAATGCTTTTATACTAAAAACAAAAATACGGCGGTGCAAGTTTTATCTTGGATTATTCCTTCACTCCTTGTGACGGAATATTACAATTTTGTTTGGAACGTTTGGGGGATTGACAGATTTTTCGGTTTTTCATATAACAAAAAAGTCTGATGTTCGAGCATCAGACTTCTTCTAACCTAGAAAGGAGTTAACCTTCCTAACCCTTTCGATAAGGTTAGGATATCCTGTTTTTATTAAAAAGTCAATACTTTTGCGTTTTGAACAGGATGAAGGTTTCGCTCCTTTCCCAACTGCGAGAGCTGAAAGGAAAAGAGAGATGGTAATAAGATTTATTATTATCGTCAGGAAACTGAGAATCTTTTTTTCTATCCGTAAAGGATAGCTGAAAAGGGGGAGGGAGAATGTTCTCCCTCCCGTAAAAGTTTCTGAAATGTTAAATTTGAAAAATGTCTGTTTTGCTCCCTTGTGTCTGGATGCCTAACCGGCAGAGTGCGGAGCCGAACTGATTTTGCGGTAAAAATAAAACCGGAGAACGCAAGCCTCCGGTTTTTTGAATTTTTCTGCTGAAATTACTTTAATTTCTTTTCAACGAACTCTTCGTGTTTTTTGGATTTCTTGTCATATTTTTTCAATGACAGTTTTTCCGGATGAGTTCTGGGATTTTTTTCAGCAAGATAAAAAGTGCCCGTCCCGGCGGTGCTTTCCAATTTTACTTTAACTTTAACTGCTTTTGCCATTTTTATTCTCTTCTTAAAAGATTATCAAAATTAACATTTAGGCGTAATATACATGTTTTTTGGGCTTTGTCAACAACAATTTTTGCTTTGGCGGCAGGAGCGCCGGTTTGGGCGGTTTATTCGGTGTGCTGGGCGCGGACAACCAGGTCTATGGCGGAGTCGATGAGTTCGAGAAAATCTTTGTCGCCGTCCTGGATGCGCAGGATGATGTCTTCCACTTTTTTGCGCAGAATTTTGTCTTTGACCGTAATCGGAGAAAAAGAAAACAGGTCGCTGACTTCGACGTCGAGTTTGAGGGCGATTTTGCGTAATGTTTCTATTTTGGGGGATATTTTTCCAAGTTCGATACTGGAGATTGTGTTCATTGACATTTCCATGTCGTAGGCCAGTTCCAGCTGGCTGATATTGCGGGCTTTGCGCAGCTCGCGGATGCGTTCGCCCAGTTTTATCGCAAACTCCTCATCAGTCATAAGGAATATATTCCTGTTTTCTCACAAAACTAGATATACTGAAAACTTGTAATTTTTGTTATTGACAAGCTGTTATTCATAGTTTATTATGAATTTAGTAGTCAAAATGAGAATTGATTCCTAATTAATTGGTAATTTTGGCTATCAGGAAGAGGTCTTATTACATTGTCTACACACACACTTCACATACATAATATCACCTTAAGGCCTCTTTCTATTTTTATGTAAAGAGCAGGAGGTTGTGATGAGTAGAATACATCAACTTTATGTTTCAACATTTTTACTAACGTTGATTCCTGCGGCTGCCTATGGCGGATATGGTGTGTTGCCTGGCAGCGGCAATAATATTTCCAATTATTCAGTTTCCAAAATCTCAGAGACTTCTTTCGGGGCCGGAGCAGATCGGAACGGATCTTTTTCCGCTGCGGCTGATTGGAATATAATCCTCTCTGACGGGGTTTCAAGGGACGGAGTGCGGAAAATTTTCCTAAACGCGGAAAATGAGGGGGCAGCTTATTCTCTCCCTGAAAACTCAGGGAGGGGCTGGGAAGGGTTTCACAACACCACCCTCATCCAACTCGCGGCGACTTGTTTTGTAACCGATACCTCGG
>CALYAY010000009.1 GCA_944393695.1 uncultured Alphaproteobacteria bacterium
GGGCATAAGAAACAGCCCGGAAACCGACAGCATTAATGCTTTGGATAATTTCATCATAATATCACCTGTCTGTTGTTATCTTCACGAATCTTATATTAACAGAAAGTTTGATTATTGTAAATAGTTAATTTTCGGTTAAGACCATAATTTAAACAAAAAAAAAGACACTTCCGAAGAAGTGTCCTTTGTGTGCTAATTGGAGGAGACTGAATTTAGAACGGAATATCATCGTCCAAATCAGCAGCCGGAGCCGCAACCGGAGAAGCATCCCACCCGGCCCCCGAAGGCGAACCGGAGAAAACATCATTCCCGCCGGCCGGAGCCCCGTCTCCGCGGCTGTCCAAAAGAGCCAGATTACCGCTGAAATTCTGCAGAACCACTTCTGTTGTATACCTTTCAGCACCGGTATTGTCTTCCCATTTGCGGGTTTGCAACTGTCCTTCAATATAGACTTTGGAACCTTTATGCAAATACCTTTCGGCAATATCCGCTAACTGAGGATTAAAAATCACCACTCTGTGCCATTCGGTACGTTCTTTGCGTTCTCCCGATGTTTTGTCTTTCCAGACATCGGAGGTTGCAACGGTCAGATTAACGATTTTGGTCCCGCTCGGAGTATTGCTGATTCTGGGATCAGCTCCCAGATTACCAACCAGAATAACTTTATTTATGCTACCAGCCATAAGTTTTTACCCTAAAAAATATTAAAACTACCCACCAATATAATTGATTCTTTTCAACAAGAAAACAAAAATCACCGGCCTGTGTAAAATTAATATACCTGAGTGTATTGCCCGTTTTGTTTTTGATAAATTCCATAAGTAAGTGCATTTTCGGGCTTGCCGTTATTAAACATGGTTTCGCCCCAAAGGGTTTCGATTTTTCCGCTGTTTAAGGCTTCCGAAAGTTTGTTATAGTCAAACAACCCGGCTTTCAAAACCAGTTCCTCCCACAATTTAACTGCCGAAAAACCGTAAATACCGAGCCCTTGCGGTTCTATGCCGCGCAGCCGCAGCTGAACCAGCGTTTCGGCAAAATCGGGATTATCCGTTAAAGACGGCAGCCCCACATAATAAATACTTTCGGCCAGATCCCCCATAATCTCGTTATAATCTTCCTGTGCTGTATATTTGTTGGTAAAAATCACAAAATTTTCATCTTCGGACTTAAGCCGGCGTGATACTTCCGCCGTTTGAGTCGGTGTCCCTAAGATATAAGCAATATGTTTTTGGTCTTTAATGACGGCTTCGGCCAGTTCGTCTGTATTTTCAAAGGATGCATAACTGTAAGCCTTCAGTTTGTCCAGATTTCCGTGCTTTTTAAATTCGCGCTGAAGCGAAGCGGCCACTTCCACAATATCCCGATCATTGCTGTCATACACGACGGCCACATCCTGATTGGCAAAATTTTTTTCATAATATTTATAAAATCCGGTGCTTTGCCCGTCGCGATATCCCACCAGTTTTACCAGTCCGCGATGTTCGGATTTATCGTTTTGAACACTGATTGATGTCGGAATAATCTGAAAAATGCCGGCTTTGGCATAAATATCGGCTACCTCCTGAAAAGCATTCGAGCAATACGGGCCGACAACCATGGAAATTTTATCGGTCTGAGAAGTATTGAGCGCCATCATCTGCGCGGTAGAAACGGCCAGTCTGTCGTCACAGCGGTCATCGACCGTAATCAGGTTTATTTTTTCTCCGTTCAGTCCGCCCTCTTTGTTAATGTTGTCAACGGCAATTTTCACACCGGAAATAATCTCGTTTCCGAAAGTTTTATAATCTCCTTCCTGCGGGGCGATAACGGCAATATTCACTGTCGCAGATGCAGAAAAAGGCACAAGCAAAACACACGCCGTGCAATATTTCAGCCAACGTTTTAACAAAATAACTCTATCCTCAAATTATGTACATACCCCGATACTTTATCATATTTATTTTATTTTGCAACCTTTTAGTATATACTTTTGATTTGTTTTTTCGCTGCTTTTCATAACTTTTTTGTTGCATTTTTGTTCTGTTGTTATTATATTCGCCGACAGGAGAAAAACATGGCAAATGAGTTTATTGAAATAAAGGGTGCCCGCGAGCATAACCTTAAAAACATTGACATTAATATTCCCAAAAATAAACTGACGGTCATCACCGGCCTTTCCGGTTCCGGAAAATCTTCTCTGGCTTTTGACACGATTTATGCCGAAGGCCAGCGCCGTTATGTTGAGAGCTTGTCTGCTTATGCCCGTCAGTTTCTTGAAGTCATGAAAAAACCGGATGCCGATTCCATCGAAGGCTTGTCGCCGGCCATCTCCATAGAACAAAAAACCACCTCGCACAACCCGCGCTCAACAGTCGGAACGGTGACCGAAATTTATGATTATATGCGTCTGCTTTGGGCCCGTGCCGGAACACCTTATTCTCCGGCCACCGGCCTGCCAATTGAATCCCAGACTGTTTCTCAGATGGTTGACCGCATGTTGGCTATGCCTGCGGGAACCAGATTGTTGCTGCTGGCGCCGATAGCCCGCGGCAAGAAGGGCGAGTTCAAAAAAGAAATCGAAGGTCTGCAAAAGCAAGGCTATCAGCGTGTTAAAATTGACGGTGAGGTTTACGAAATTGAAAACGTTCCCGCGCTCAGCAAAAACATCAAGCATGACATTGAAGTCGTCGTTGACCGTATTGTTGTCAAACCGGGTCTGGAAGAACGTCTGGCCCAGTCGGTGGAAACGGCCTTAAAGCTGAGTGACGGACTGATGTATGCCGAAAATAACGAAACCAAAGAGCGAACGGTTTTTTCCTCAAAATTTGCCTGTCCGGTTTCCGGTTTTACCATTGAAGAAATCGAGCCCCGTCTGTTTTCGTTTAATAATCCTTTCGGCGCCTGCCCGCATTGCGACGGCATCGGAGCCAAGCTGTATATGGATCCGGCTTTGGTTATTCCGAATGAAAATCTTTCTCTGGCGCAGGGGGCCATTGCCCCGTGGAATACCGGACATTCGTCTTTTTATGCCCAGACGATTAATTCCCTGGCTGATTTTCTCCGCATTTCCACCCACACGCCGTGGAAAGAGCTTCCCGAAGAAGCACGGCGGGTTATTCTTTACGGTTCGGGAAATGTCTGTGTTCCGATGTATTATTCGCGTTTTGTCAGCGATAAACCCTTTGAAGGCGTAATCCCCAACATGGAACGCCGCTTTCTTGAAACCGATTCTTCCTGGGTGAGAGAAGAGTTTTCCCGCTACCAGTCGGCGGCCCCTTGTGAATTTTGCAAAGGTAAACGCCTGAAGCCGGAAGCTTTGGCGGTTAAGGTCAACGGTCTGGATATCATGGAAGCTTCCGATATGTCCATAAAAAAGGCGCGGGACTGGTTCAATGGCGTTGAGGCTTCGCTCACCCCGAAAAAAGCCGAAATTGCCCATAAGATTTTGAAGGAAATCATTGACCGCCTGAATTTTCTCAATAATGTCGGCCTGGATTATCTGACCCTGTCGCGTCAGTCGGGAAGCCTTTCCGGCGGCGAGTCCCAGCGCATTCGTCTGGCATCGCAGATAGGTTCGGGGCTGACCGGGGTTTTGTATGTTTTGGACGAACCCTCCATCGGTCTGCACCAGCGTGATAACGACCGCCTGCTTGAAACCCTGACCAATCTGCGGGATATCGGCAATTCGGTGATTGTTGTCGAACATGACGAAGATGCCATCCGCGCTGCCGATTATCTGGTCGATATGGGGCCCGGTGCCGGAGACATGGGCGGATATGTCACCGCCAAAGGGACGGTAGCCGAGGTTTTGCAAAATCCAAACAGTCTGACGGCCCAATATCTCAACGGCACCAGAAAAATCGAAGTTCCCGCCAAACGCCGCAAGGGTAACGGTAAATTTATCGAACTCAAAGGCGCCCGCACCAACAACCTGAAAAATGTGGATGTAAAAATTCCTTTGGGAACATTTACCTGTGTAACCGGGGTTTCCGGCGGCGGAAAATCTTCGCTGATTTTGGAAACCCTGTTCAAGGCGCTCAACCGTGAGCTTAACGGCAGTCGTGAGCCTGCCGGAATTTACAGTTCGGTCAAAGGGGTTGAAAATATTGACAAGATTATTGATATTGACCAGTCGCCGATCGGCCGCACCCCGCGCTCCAATCCGGCCACTTATACCGGTTTGTTCACCAATATCCGCGATTGTTTTGCCGCCTTGCCTGAGGCCCGGGCCCGCGGTTATACCGCCGGACGTTTTTCTTTCAATGTTGCCGGCGGACGCTGCGAGGCCTGCAAGGGCGACGGTGTTACTAAAATTGAAATGAATTTCCTGCCTGATATTTATGTAGAGTGCGACGAATGTCACGGTAAACGTTTTAACCGAGAAACGCTTGAAGTAAAATATAAGGACAAGTCCATTGCCGATGTTCTGGATATGACGGTTGATGAAGCTTACCGCTTTTTTGAGGCCGTTCCGTCCATCAAAAACCGCTTGTCGCTGTTGCAGCGGGTCGGCTTGGGTTATGTTCATCTTGGTCAGCCGGCCACAACCTTGTCCGGCGGTGAGGCTCAGCGTATTAAGCTTTCCAAGGAACTCTCCAAACGGGCGACCGGCAAAACGCTTTATATCCTCGATGAACCGACCACCGGTCTTCATTTTGAAGACATCAACCGCCTGCTTTCCGTCTTGCACCAGCTGGTAGAGCAGGGGAATTCGGTTATTGTCATTGAGCATAATCTGGATGTTATCAAAACCGCCGATTATATTATTGACATCGGCCCCGAAGGCGGCGAAGGCGGCGGAAAGATTATTGCTCACGGCACGCCCGAGCAGGTGGCCAAATCAACACTCAGCTACACCGCCAAATATCTGCGCGACAAGCTGAAATAATTCCGGAACCAAATTAAAATAAAAAGTAAGGGCATTTTTTTCGTCATACAGACAAATGACGTTAACTTTTTTGTACCCTGTTTAAAAGAAAATCGATTTTAAGGCACTTTTTTTGCCCGTAGAGGGCTAAACCGTGTTTATAAGTCGGCAAAAGTTCTGGTTATCTTCCGCCGGATTTGCTATCATCGGCATAGTTTAACGTAAAATAAAGGAAAAAAATGACAGACGAAATTGAACCAATCAGCGCACCCGCCAATGCCGACGGCATTTTGCCGGTCGAAATTTCGGAGGAAATGCGCCGTTCTTACCTTGATTATGCCATGAGCGTAATCGTGGCCCGTGCCCTGCCGGATGTCCGGGACGGTTTGAAGCCGGTTCACCGCCGCATTATTTACGGCATGTATGAAAACGGCTACGATTATAATAAACCTTATCGAAAATCAGCCCGTATCGTCGGAGATGTTATGGGTAAATATCACCCTCACGGTGACGCCGCCATTTATGAAGCAATGGTGCGTATGGCTCAGCCGTTTTCCATGCGTCTGCCGCTGATTGACGGGCAGGGAAACTTCGGTTCCATGGACGGAGACAGTGCCGCGGCCATGCGTTACACCGAGGCTCGTCTGGATAAAGTGGCTCATGCCCTGATTGAAGATATCGACAAGGATACGGTGGACTTTGTTCCCAACTATGATGAAACCCTGCAGGAACCTTCCGTTTTGCCTGCCCGTTATCCCAATCTTCTGGTTAACGGCGCCAACGGTATTGCCGTTGGTATGGCCACCAATATCCCGCCGCATAATCTGGGTGAAGTTTTGGATGCCTGCTGTGCCTATATTGATAATCCCGATATTACGATTGATGACCTGATTGCCATTGTTCCCGGGCCTGATTTTCCGACCGGCGGCCTGATTTTGGGGCAGGGGGGAGCCAAATCGGCTTACTACACCGGCCGTGGTTCGGTGATGATGCGCGCCAAATGCACCATTGAGGAACTGCACAAAGATAAAGAGGCGATTATTGTTCACGAAATTCCCTATCAGGTAAACAAAGCGGCAATGATTGCCCGCATAGCCGAGCTTGTCAAAGACAAGAAGATTGAAGGCATTTCCGAAATCCGTGATGAATCCGACCGACAGGGCGTCCGTGTGGTTATTGAAATCAAACGCGATTTCCAGCCGGATGTCGTCTTGAACCAGCTTTATAAGTTTACGCCGCTGCAAACCAGCTTTGGTATGAACATGCTGGCGATTAACGGCGGCCGCCCGATGATGATGAATTTGAAAGACATCATCTCGGCTTTTGTAGATTTCAGGGAAGATGTCATCCGCCGCCGGACGATTTTTGAGCTGAACAAAGCACGCGATCGTGCGCATATTTTGGTTGGTTTGGCCATATCGGTTGAAAATCTTGATCCGGTTATTGAACTTATCCGTACGTCACCCAACCCGCAGGAAGCCAAAGACGCTTTGCTTGCCAGAGCCTGGCCGGCGGGCGAGGTTGAACCTCTGGTTAAACTGATAGACGAACCGGACCGCAAGGTTGAAAACGGATTTTATTATCTTTCCGAAGATCAGGCCCGTGCGATTCTTGATTTGAAATTGCAGCGTCTGACCGGTTTGGAGCGCGATAAGATTCACCAGGAATTGATGGATTTGGGCGATGAAATCAAAAGATGCCTTGAAATTCTGGCCTCTCGCGAGAAATTGTTCAATATTATGCGTGATGAATTTGTCGCCATCAAAGACGAATACGCCACCCCGCGCCGCACCAAGATTGAAGACATCGAATATGATACCGACATCGAGTCTTTAATTCAGCGTGAGGAGATGGTGGTGACGGTGACCGAAGCCGGCTACATCAAACGCGTGCCGTTAAATGCCTATAAAGCGCAGAAACGCGGTGGCAAAGGCAAATCCGGAATGGCCACCAAAGATGAAGATTTTGTCACCCGCCTGTTCGTGGCTTCCACCCACACGCCGGTGCTTTTCTTCTCTTCCAAAGGCCAGGTTTACAAAATGAAGGTTTACAAATTGCCGCTGGGCTCTCCCACTTCCAAAGGCAAACCGTTTATTAACCTGCTGCCGCTGAGCGATGGCGAAAACATCACCACCATTATGAAGCTGCCGGAAAACGAGGCAGAGTGTCAGGATATGTCCATCATGTTTGCCACTTCTCTGGGCAATGTCCGCCGCAATTCTCTGATGGATTTTGTAAATGTCCAGTCTAATGGCAAAATTGCCATGAAACTTGATGCCGGCGACAAATTGGTTAATGTCCGCATTTGTAATGAAAGCGAAGATGTCATGCTGGCTGCCAAAAGCGGCAAATGTATCCGCTTCCCGGTAACGGAAGTGCGCATGTTCGTTGGCCGCAATTCCACCGGTGTCCGCGGAATTAAACTGGCTGACGGTGATGAAGTGATTTCCATGTCCATTCTTGATCACGTCGATGCCACTTCCGAAGAGCGCGATGAATATTCCAGAATCTCTTCGGCTGTTAAGCGTATTCAGACCGAGCGCGGAGATGATTCGGATGTCTCTCTGGCCGATACCGGCATAGAATTAAGCGCTCTGACGCCGGAGAAATATGAGGCCATGAAAGCTGCCGAACAGTTTATCCTGACGGTAACGACAACCGGCTACGGCAAGCGGACTTCTTCTTATGAATACCGTATAACCGGCCGCGGCGGCCAGGGTATTGCCAATATGGAAATGTCCGCCCGCAACAAGGAAATTGCCAGCTCATTCCCGATTGAAAACAACAATCAGATTATGATGGTAACCGATGGCGGAAAATTGATTCGCATGCCGGTGGCAGACATTCGCATTGCCGGCCGTAAAACTCAGGGCGTTATCCTGTTCCGCACGGCGGATAATGAGCGGGTTGTTTCCGTCACCAAGTTGGAAGCTGATGCCGGAGACGATGACGAACTGGAAGAAGAAACCGGTTCTGAAGTCTTGGGCGACAGTGTTGCCGATGTTGATGAAAACGATACCGGAACGGTCAGCGAACCGGCAGTCGATTTGGCGGAATAATAACCCCACTGCAATCAAAAGACCTCCTCCGGGAGGTCTTTTTGTATCAAACTTATCACTTTTCACCCTTAAAATTTGGCTAAAACCCGACAAACATAAAAGCTATTGCCGGAAGAACCACACAGAAAAACAACAACGCTCCCAATATCCGCCAGCAATATTTATACGTCAAATATGGCTTTATGTTACTTTCAATCTCTTTCATAATTTTCATAATATACAAAAAAATAATTAAATCCAACAAAAAATTATTCACCTTTGTGCTTGCCCGGGAATCCAGGTCAAACCAACTTTCCATATATTCTCCCCTCCTAAAGCCTTTGCCCCATATTCTTCCCCCCCCCTGAAAACTCAGGCCTCTCTATCTCCTCCCTCCCTAAAGTCTTAGGGCTGGAGGCAGAAAATATCTCCTGTGGAGATATTTTCAACGACAGGCGAGAGTTTGTTAGCTCATAAGCTAGCGGCAGCGACGCAAAATGAGCGTTACAAACCGAGTGACCGCAGCGACTTAGCAAACGTAGTGAGCTTAGGAGCCAGAAGGTCGGGGAGGGTTTCATATTCAAACAAAATAAAGCTGTCATCCCTCTTTAAACCAACCACCCTCCCCCTATAGTTATAGGGGGAGTAGGAGGGGGTATGACAATGTCATCCCTCGTTCAGCGCCAGTCTGAACGTCAAGGGATCTTCAAATTTGCCACCCTCTCATAGATGAGAGGGCCGGGGAGAGCAAATCCTGCTTTACCCCTCTCACCCTTACCCGCGTCACGCCGTTCTTCGAGTTCTACCCTCCCTAAAGCCTTAGGGAGGGTCGGGGAGGGTTTCATTCATCCTCGTCCATTTTCCCGTCACCCATTTAAAATAACTATTTACAACAATCAAACTTTCTGTTATCATAAGATTCGTGAAGACAACAACAAGACAAAGGTGATATTATGATGAGACTAAGAAAAACCTTATGGTTAATGTCGGCTTCGGGATTGGTAATTATGTCCTGCGGCCCCAACGCTCAGGCAAATATTTTGCCTCTGCCAACTCTTCCGGATGCGATTACATCTGTCTATAACACACACTTCACATACACCTCTCATCCGGAGGAAGTGTTGTTGTCTTCTGTCTTTTATCCTCTCCCTGAAAACTCAGGCCTCCCCAACCCCTCCCTAAAGACTTAGGGAGGGGTTGGGGAGGGTTTCACAATACCCCTCACATCCAACTCGCCTCGGTTTGTTTCGTCACCGACACCAATGACTGTTCCGGCAATCAGTTTTCCGGTAATAATGCCGACGATAACGGCCACGGCGCGCCCGGCAGCGGTAATGAAGCCGATAACGGTAATCAGGATGATTATGACCTCGACAATGCCGAACGTTGTAAGAAAGAAGGATATAACAAAACTTCCTGTCTCCCCGGCGAAGTTTCCGCTAACACTTGCCCTTACGACAGCACCTATTTTGAAGACTGCACTTGTCCTTCGGGATATACAACCTGTACCCCGCCTTATTACGGCGTAGGCACCGCCTGCGGCAATAAATATGCTTCTTGTGGAAAAGACACCGAACGCGCCTGTCAGGAATTAAACCCCGGTTACGTCGATGAATGCGGCACCGGACAACAGTTGAGCTCCGACCGTTGCTCATACGATAGCTCTTACGGCACCTGTTGCAACACCTGTGCGGGTTACGATTATACCAGTATTCCCGACGGTTATGTTCAGAACGGTGAAGCCTGCGTGGATTGCAACGGTCAGCCAAAATATAAAATCAAACCCAATCCCTGCGACGGCTTCTTGGACTGCGGCTCCATGGGCCCGGATACCGGGGCCACAACCTGTCTGTCGGGTACCACCACCAAGTATGACAACTGCAAACCCTGCCAAAACAAAGGCACCCTTACCAACTGCCCCAGCCCCTATACTTGCACTTATGAGGAATGTTCAGGTAGGTACTATAAATCCGGCTGTAAATCAGGTTATGATTGGAACAGCTCCAATCAAACCTGTACCGCCCAGTGCTCAAGCTCTTATAAATACACCTGTTCCGGAACCGGTTACGCCGGCGGTTCAGGTACGGCCTGCGGTGGAAAATACAAAAGCTGCAAATGTTCTTCCGGATATTTTTGGGGTGGAAGTGGGTGCGTAAAAGGAAATGACTGTATGAAAGGCTCAGAAATCGGTTATATCTTATACAGCGATATGACCCGCTCCAAAAATTTAATAAGTGGCAAAACGCCTATCGGTGTCGTTGTCTGCTCCTATGCCGATGGCGGCGGCCAAGCCATGGCGCTGAAATCCATTGGTAGGTATACTTGGACCACACTTGTGCACGGTTTAAGCGATATAAAAATTCCTTACGCTGGTACAGGAGTTGATAATGCGAGTTGCAAAAACACAGCTGCAATCATGGCCGCTGGTGATAAAAACGCTTATCCGGCAGCTTGGGCTGCTTATGAATATAAAACTACAGGAACCAAAGTCGGAGACTGGTGTCTGCCGGCAAACAGTGCTTTGATAAGTATTGCAAACAATATGAATGCAATAAATATTGGTTTTGATTTGGTAGGAGGATCACAAATTTCTTCTGGTATTTTCTCATCTTCCAAGTTAGATCAATATTATGTACTTGCCTTGGATTTTGAACACGCATACGCAGGGAGTGACATATTTTACTGGTTCCCTCCCGATATGGGACAATATCAGGTCCGTCCCGTCATCGGTTTCTGTAAAGACGGATACGAGTATGACAAAAACACAGACAGCTGTAAGGTTCGTTCTTGCAAAGGATATAGTCAGACATTGCAATCTGAATGTGTGGCATACGAAACCTGTCAGTCCGGTAATACAAAATATTATCGTTGTACGGCCTGCAACCCATGTTCTACTTTGTGCGGTGATGAATGTGTTAAAGGTTACGATAATATTAGCAAGATAGGTCCCTATAAAACATATACCACTTGCGAATACAGCGGAAAAACTTATTATGCCGCAACTTCTTGTAATGGAGGATATATGGAAGGTATCTATTTTGATTCATCACGGGGATATTGTTATAAAGGAGGTGGAGATAATTTACCCTGTGGATTATAAAGCTGAGCAAATCTCAAAAAAAGACCGGAGAATATCCGGTCTTTTCCTTTTGGTAGGGGTAGTCAGACTTGAACTGACACGGCCTGAGGCCACAAGATTTTGAGTCTAGCGCGTCTACCAGTTCCGCCATACCCCCAAAAGATGATGTCATAAATATAATAAATATTTTCTGTCGTCAATAGTTTTTTTACTAAAAAATGTTTTACTTAATAAAAATTTGTCGCAGAGGTACGATTCTGTTTATGTTTGGCATTAATCGCAAAATAGATAAAGCTTTGGAATTATATAATCATGGCGAGCTTGAAAAATCGCTTCAGCTTTGCCGTCGGATTCTGAAAAGCGATTCGAATAATGCCGGCATTTTAATCACGCTCGGAAACATTTTTTACATCCGCAATGATTACAAACAGGCGATTGAATATTATCAGCGGGCATTGCGGATTGCGCCTGATAATTATTCGGCATTGATAAACATTGCCAACAGCTGTTATGAACTGCACCGTTATGACGAAGCTCTGGGGTATGCCGCCCGGGCAAAAATTTTAGAACCGGATAACAAACTTGCTTATATCATTTTGGGAAATTCTTTTTCGGAAAAAGGGCTTTATGACGAGTCCGTTTCCAATTTGGAAAAAGCGGGAAATTTAGATTCTTCCGACCCCTGGATATATAATTATCTCAGCCAGAGTTATCAGAAAAACGGCAATTACATGGCAGCGCTTTCCTGCGGATGGAAAGCTGTTGAACTTGCTCCTTCGGACGATAATGCTCACCATATCAATCTCAGCTATCTGTTCTATGAAACGGCGCTGGAAACCGGTGTCGATGCCGTTCGCGAATGTGTGGAATTATGGTATAAAAAATACGGGAATAATCCGTTGGTAAAATACGTGGGCGGGGCCTTGTTGCAGGATAAAAAAATCAAAACCGCCGACATCAGTTATGTTAAAAATATTTTTGATGTTTTTGCCGGTGATTTTGACCGCGTTCTGGCTTCGCTGGAATATCGTGCCCCTGAACTGATTAAACAGTTTATGGAAGATTTGTATGCCGATGTTAAAAAGCCCCGGCTTAATATTTTGGATTTGGGCTGCGGCACCGGATTATGCGGAGAATTTTTGATAAAATATGCCGGCCGGAGAGGGGTGGAGGGAATAGATATTTCCGATAAAATGCTGGCCGAAGCCGCTTCCAAAAAACTGTATTCCCGGCTGATAAATTCCGACATCATCTCCTGGCTGGAAAAAAATAACCGGCGCTATGATCTGATGACTGCTGCCGATGTTTTCACCTATTTCGGCGACCTGCATGATTTGTTTGAAAACATCAATAAATCACTCAATGAAAACGGACGGATTATTTTTACCGTATCTGAAAACAGCCTCAATAAAAATAACTATGTACTGCATCTTTCCGGACGTTTTCTGCATACTCTGAACTATGTGAAATCGGTGCTGAAAAAATGTTGTTTCGAGGTTGAAAAAGTTGCATATGAAAAACTGCGCAATGAGGGCGGAAACAAGGTTATGGGCTATGTGATTTCCGCCCGCAAAATCGGATAATTTACTCACCTTTTAATCCACAAAAAAACCCACTGTTTTCAGCAGGTTTTTCAAAGCTTTTTTCTTGTAAAAAAATCAGATTATTTAGACTTTTTTGCAGAGGAAGCAGAGCTTTTGGTGTTCTTCTTTGAAGACGAAGTTTTCTTGGAAGAGCTTGAGTTGCAAGAACAATTGCAGCCCTTGGAAAGCTGTTCTACAGCCAGAGTCCAGAAGTACTCATCCTGTCCTTGCGGGCAGCCGGCATTTTGCCAATTGTAATAAGCAGCTTCTCTGATTGCATTTTCATTTAATTTAACCATAACTAACTCCAAATAAAAAATGTTTGGTCAACACAAATTAATATACAATCAAAATTTAATACGTCAACACTTAATCAATCGTTTTTTGTGAATATTTAAAATTTAATCAAAAATGATATTTTATTTTCTTGCATTTAAATGGATATCTATTATAGATAAAAGCTCAAGAGTTTAATCTAATTATGTTATTAGTCTTTAGGGGGCTCCGAATGGAAAATTTATTATCAAAAGAAGAAATGGAAGCTGTTATCAACGGCAATCACGGCAATGTTTTCGCCGTGTTGGGCATTCATAAGGATAAGGGGTCAAAAGCCGTTTTTATCCGCGCCTATCATCCCAATACCAAGAGCATTGAAGTCATCAGAAAAAGCGACGGAAGCTCGGTCGGCTTTATGGAAAAACTTGATGCCCGCGGCTTCTATCAGATTAACCTCGGAGCTGTTGAAAACTTCGCTTATAAATTCCGTATTGAAAATGATCTCGGCAATGTTTACGAGGCGGAAGATCCTTACCGTTTTCCCTCCACGCTGGGAGATATTGATGTTTATCTTCTGGCTGAAGGAAACCACCTCAACATGTATAAAGTTCTGGGAGCGCACATCCGTGAAATGGACGGTGTCAAGGGCGTGAGCTTTGCCGTCTGGGCGCCTAATGCCAAGCGTGTTTCTGTGGTCGGAAATTTCAACAACTGGGACGGTCGGGTCAATGTTATGCGCAAACATATCAGCTGCGGCGTATGGGATATTTTTATTCCCGAAATCGGTGAAGGCGAACTCTACAAATACGAGGTAAAAACCAACGAAGACTATATTCTTGTCAAATCAGATCCTGTCGGATTCTATGCGGAAAAAAGACCCAATACCGCCTCCGTTGTTTACAACATAGACCGCTATGTCTGGTCTGATGAAGAATGGATGAAGCATCGCGAGGAACATAATTCTTTTGACCGTCCGATGTCCGTTTATGAGGTTCATCTCGGATCATGGCGCCGCAAGGATAACAATGAATATCTGACCTATCGCGAACTGGCCGATACGCTGGTTCCCTATGTTGTTAATATGGGCTTTACCCATGTCGAATTTTTGCCTCTGGCCGAACATCCTCTGGATGCCTCCTGGGGCTATCAGGTAGTGGGAATGTTTGCCCCCACGTCACGCTTCGGTTCCCCTGATGATTTGCGTTATCTGATTGATCAGTTCCATCAGGCGGGAATTTCCGTCATCATGGATTGGGTTCCGGCTCACTTTCCGAAGGATGGTCACGGCCTGGTTGAGTTCGACGGCACCCATTTGTACGAACATGCCGATCCCCGCAAAGGCGAACATAAAGATTGGGGAACAAAAATCTATAACTACGGCCGCACGGAGGTTTGTAACTTCCTCTGCGCCAGCGCCCTCTATTGGCTCAAGGAATTTCACATCGACGGTCTACGTGTCGATGCCGTGGCCTCTATGCTTTATCTGGATTATTCCCGCAAGCCGGGCGAATGGATTCCCAACAATTACGGCGGCAATGAAAACCTGGAAGCCATCTCCTTTATTCGTAAGATGAACGAGCTTGTCTACGGTCAATGCAAAGGTGCTTTCACCTGTGCCGAAGAGTCGACGGCCTGGCCGATGGTTTCCCGTCCGACGTCGATGGGCGGTTTGGGATTCGGTTATAAATGGAACATGGGCTGGATGAACGATACGCTGCGTTATATCAGCCATGAACCGATTCACCGCAAATATCATCACGGCATGCTCACCTTCGGGCTGCTTTATGCCTTTAATGAAAACTTTATTCTGCCGATTTCTCATGACGAGGTGGTTCACGGCAAAGGTTCCATGCTGTCCAAAATGCCCGGCGATGAATGGCAGAAGTTTGCCAACCTCCGTGCCTATTATGGTTTTATGTACACTCACCCAGGCAAAAAACTTTTGTTCATGGGCTGTGAGTTCGGTCAGGACTGGGAGTGGAATTCCGAAGAGGGCCTGCGCTGGTTCCTGCTGAATTATCCCATGTATAAAGGTATGCAGAATTGTGTTCGTGATTTAAACCTGATGTACAAAGGCAATGCCCCGCTTTATCAGATTGATTTTGATTATCGCGGTTTCGAATGGATTGAACATTCAAATGCCAACGACAGCGTCATCTCTTATATGCGCAAGGGCGAAACTCCGGGAGACTATCTGATTGTTATTTGCAACTTCACACCTGTTGTCCGTCATGACTACCGCGTCGGTGTATATGAAAATTGCAAATATCAAGAAATTTTTAACAGTGACGATGTAAACTACTGGGGAAGCGGGGTTAAAAACGAAGGCTTGGTTCAGGCCGAAGAGATCGGCTGGAACGACAAGCCCCGGTCGATAAAGGTGGTTCTGCCTCCGCTGGCAACCATTGTTATCAAACCCATACGCGAATAATCGCCGATAACAGCAGGGAGCGCAAATTTATGTCTGAAAAACCACATGCCGGAAATCCTTATCCCTTAGGGTCTCGATATGACGGTAAAGGCGTAAATTTTGCGCTCTTTTCGGCTCATGCTTTGAAAGTTGAACTTTGTCTGTTCGACAAGACCGGTGCCGAAGAAATCAAACGCTATGAGATAACCGAAAACGACAACAACATCTGGCATATCTATATTCCGGGCTTAAAGCCGGGACAGGTTTACGGTTATCGTGTCTACGGGCTCTATGCTCCGGAGCAGGGGCATCGTTTTAACCCTCATAAATTATTGATAGATCCTTATGGCCGCCAGCTGGTTGGAAAACTTATCTGGCATAAAGCTATTTTCGGTTATGACATTGACAGCCCCGAAAAAGATTTGTCTTTCAGCACGCTGGACAGTGCACCTTATGTTCCGAAGTCGGTTGTCGTTCATGATGACTACGACTGGGAAGGAGATGAGCATCCTTTTACCGGTTTGGAAGATACGGTTATTTATGAAACCCATGTTCGCGGCTATACCCGGCTCCATCCCCACATTCCCGATCATCAGCGCGGCACTTTTGCCGGCATGGCACACAAAAGCATTGTCGGATATCTGAAATGGCTTGGCGTCAGCGCTGTCGAGTTGATGCCCATTCACGCCTTTTTCGGCAATCGCCACCGCAAAGGGTGGATTAATGACAATTACTGGGGATATGAAAGTTTTTCCTTTTTTGCGCCGGAGCAGAATTATCTCTCGGGGGAGAGTATTGATGAATTTAAGGACATGGTCAAAAAATTTCACCGGGCCGGCATTGAGGTTTTTCTGGATGTCGTTTATAACCATACCGGCGAAGGCAATCAGCTTGGCCCGACCATTTGTTACCGCGGCATAGACAATGCTTCCTATTATGTTTTGAGCAATGAAAACAAGCGCTACTATTATGACAGTACCGGAACGGGGGCTTCTTTTAATCTGCAAAATCCTTATGTCTTGAAATTGGTTATGGATTCTTTGCGTTACTGGGTCGAAAAAATGCATGTCGACGGTTTCCGTTTTGACCTGACTTCCACTCTTTGTCGTTACAAAACTGATTTTCGCAAAGAATGCGGTTTCCTTTACGCTGTTCGTCAAGATCCGCTGTTAAATAAAGTAAAACTTATTGCCGAGCCCTGGGACACCGGTTATGCCGGTTATCAGCTGGGAGCTTATCCCGCCGGTTGGAATGAATGGAACGATAAATATCGCGACACCTTGCGCCGTTTCTGGAAAGGAGACACTTATCAAATTCCGGATTTGGCCAGCCGCCTGAGCGGTTCCAGCGATGTTTTTAATCACGACAACCGCACCATAACCTCCAGCGTCAATTTTATTACCGCCCATGACGGTTTTTGCCTTCACGATCTGGTCAGCTATAATGTAAAACACAATTTGAGCAACGGTGAAGACAACCGCGACGGCAACAACAGCAACTGGAGCTGGAATTCCGGTCTTGAAGGTGAAACGCAAAGCCCGGATATTCTGGCCAATCGCAATCTGCGTGCCAAAGCCATGCTGGCTTCGTTAATGCTTTCTTTCGGCGTGCCGATGATCCTTGCCGGAGATGAACTCGGTGATACCCGTTTCGGAAATAACAATCCCTATTGCCAGGATAACGTCATCAGCTGGATGGTGTGGGAAGCAGTGCTCGGTCGAGATATTGATTTGGCTCGCTTTGCCCGCCGGGTTATCCGTCTGCGCCGCCGCTTGAAAATATTTAACCGTCTGCGCTTTTTTGAAGGCCGCCCGCTTAACCGCCGCAAAATTAAAGACCTGACCTGGTACACGGATAAAGGATTGGAATTTTCTTCCGCAGACTGGGATGATCACAACCGCCGCAGTCTGGCTTATGCCGTATATAATAATGGTCATCTGGTTTTTTGCATCCTGAATGCCGAAGCCCGTGAAATTTCTTGGCGGCTTCCGACCCTTGACGGAAAAAACTGGAATTTATTGCTCGACAGCAGCAATGCCTTTGACCCGGACACCAAACTCGGACCCCAGCAAATAATAAATGTTCCGGCATGGAGTGTTTTGGTTTTTGAAATAAAGAAAAAATAGGAGAACTAATTAGATGAACGGAAAGTTGAAAAATTTGGCCGACAAGCTGGGTATTCTCACCGAATATTATGATGCCGGACAAAACCGGAAAAAATATGAAATCAGTGATGAAGTTGTAAAATTCTTTATTGAAAAACTGGGATACGACGCCTCAACGGATGAAGCAATTGAAAAATCCCTTGCCCGTTTTGAAAACCGTCGCTGGCAGGAAACGCTTGAACCGGTATATGTTGTTGAACAAAATAATGTTTGCATTGATGTTGTTTTGCCTGAAAACGAAATTGACACCCTTGCCGGCATAACCGCCGTCAGTCGTCAGAACCAAAAAACATACCACCTGGAAACATCTGTTGCCGGTACGGAACAAAAACACATCGGCCACACTTCTTTTGCCCGCCGGTTCTTAACGGTTTCCACCCCGCTGGAAATCGGCTATTATGACTTAACCCTGGTGGTTGCCGGTCGTTCGTATCATTCGGTTCTGGCCGTTGCCCCGGAAAAATGCTACACCAATGAAGCCCTGGAAAATTCCCGCCTGTGGGGCTATGCCTTGCAGCTTTATTCCTTAAAAAGCCGTCGCAACTGGGGTGTCGGCGATTTTACCGATTTGAAAAACTTTGTTGACTTCTGCGCCTCGGAAGGGGGCGATGTCATCGGGCTTAACCCCTTAAATATTCTGGAACATAATTTTCCCGAAAACGCCAGTCCTTATTTCTCGGTCAGTCGTTTATTCCTGAACCCGGTTTATATAGATATTGAAAACGTTCCCGAGTGCCGTCCCGGAGATATTGACGAAGTTCGTGACCGGTTGTCCGAATTCCGTAATGCCGAGTTGATTCAGTATGAGCAGATTTATCCTTTGAAAATAAAATTCATGGAACGTTTTTATGAGCGTTTTAAAGCAGATAAGAATACTTCCCGTCACAAAGAATTTGACGATTTTTGCGCCCGCGAAGGAGCCGAACTGAACAAGCTTGCCGTCTTTTTGACGCTTTACGAAGAACGCTGCCATACGGTTTGGGGCGGTTGGCGTGCCTGGGAAGAACAATACCGTAATCCGTCCAATCCGGCGGTGAAGGCTTATGCTGAGAGCCATGCCGACCGCGTCGGTTTTTATAAATTTTTACAATTTGAAGCCTTTCGTCAGTTTGATGCTGCGGCAGAAGAAGTTTCCCGCCGCGGCTTAAAAATTGGTTTTTATCGCGATTTGGCCGTGGGTGTCGGACAGGACAGTGCTGAGTCCTGGAGTGATCCGGATGTCTTTATTGCCGATGCCGGGGCAGGGGCGCCGCCCGATGCGTTTTTCCCCGGCGGCCAGAAATGGGGACTTGGCGCCTTTAATCCTTTTGTGCTTAAAGCCAAAGCCTATGAACCGCTGATTAAAATTCTGCGAGCCAATATGCGCAGTACCGGTGCTTTGCGTATTGACCATGTCATGAGCCTGATGCGCCTTTATGTTATTCCCAATTCCAAGCCTCTCGGAACCTATATCATGTACAATTTTGCCGATATGTTAAATATTGTGGCAATAGAGAGTCATCTCAATCGCTGTGTGGTTGCCGGCGAAAGTATGGGCAATGTTCCGGATGGTTTTCTTGATGCTTTGGAAAAGAAAAACATTTATTCGCTGAGTGTTTTGTGGGCCGAACGCGCAGTCGGTTGGGGCGGTGATTTTAATCAGCCCGAAACTTATCCCGTCAAAGCCTTTACCTCAGTCGGAACCCATGATATGGCGCCGCTCAGAATGTGGTGGTTCGGCTATGATATTGCCGATATGCGCCAGGCCGGTATTATTCCGAATGATGAAGTTATGAAGAATAATTATCACGAACGTGAACAGGATCGCTGGAAATTGCTTAAAGCTTTGGATGCTTCGGGGCTGTGGCCGCAGGACAGATGCCGGCAGAGCAATTATATTTACGGCGAGTCTTACCCGGAAGGCATGGCCGAAGCCGTAAACGCTTTTGTTGCCAGTTGTCCGAGCAAGGTATTTTTGACCGAACTGGAAAATATTCTGGAAGTTGAAAAACGTCAAAACCTGCCGGGTGTTGATCGTGACAAACATCCCAACTGGCGCCGCAAATTGCCGGTTGACCTGGAAGATTTTTCCGATAATGAAATGATCAAAAGAAACCTTGCGGCAATCAAACGGGTCAGATAACAAACACCTCCATCCCTCATCCTCGTGATGAGGGATTTTTTTATCCTCTTTCACCTTCTCTCCCTAAAGCTTTAGCCCTATATTCTCCCTCTCTAAAGTTTTAGTCCCCAAACCTACCCTCCCCCTATAGTTATAGGGGGAGTAGGAGGGGTATGACAATGTCATCCCTCGTTCAGCGCCAGTCTGAACGTCAAGGGATCTTCCTTATTGCCCTCTCCCCTTTAGAAAGGGGAGCCGGTGGGGTCAAATACCTGCCTTACCCTTTATATCCTCCATTCTTTAATGTCATCCTCGGGTTTAACCCGAGGATCCAGGTAAAAAAATCATCCTAATATCCTCCCCCTGAAATCTCCCCCATATTCTTCCCTCTCCCTTGAGGGGAGAGGGTCAGGGTGAGGGTGAAAAAAAACTTTCCTTATACTTAGGGGGGGGTAAAACCTCGTCCGATTTCCCGTCATTATATTTAAAATATACATTGATTATTTGTAAAATATCTGTTATTATAAGATTCGTGAAGACAACAACAAGACGAAGGTGATATTATGATGAACAGTAGTAAAGCATTATTGCTTATTTCGGCATCAGGGCTGCTGCTTATGCCCTGCGGCATATCTTTAGCGGCTTATTTGCCTCAGTCATCTCTTCCGGATGCGATTACATCTGTCTACACACACTTCACACACACCTCTCATCCGAAAGAGACGTTGTTGTCTTCTGCTTTTTATTCTCTCCCTGAAAACTCAGGGAGAGTTAGAGAGGGTTTCAAACCCACCCTTACCCTCCCTAAATCTTTAGGGAGGGAAGAAAAAAGACAGGGTGATAAAATAAAACTTGCGGCGACTTGTTTTGTAACTGATACCTCGGCCTGTTCGGGGAATGAGTTTTCCGGCAACAATGCCGATGATGACGGACATGGGACTCCCGGAGGGCCGGGCAACGGTGATGATGACTATGACTATGACCTTGACAATGCCGAACGCTGCCGTCAGGAAGGATATACCCAGACATCCTGTCCTGAAGGACAGAAACCAGCCAATACCTGCCCTTATGACAGCGATTATTTCGAAAAATGCGTTTCTTCCTGCCCTAGTGATTACGTTACTTGCGAGGAGCCGTATCACGGTGTGGGTGAGGCGTGTGACGGGAAATATGCTTCCTGTGAATGCACGCCCTGCGGCTCCGGTTATGACAATACGACTATCCCCGAAGGCTATGTTCAGGACGGAGAGGCCTGTTTAGACTGCGACGGCAAGACCAAATACAAAATCAAACCCAATCCCTGCGACGGGTTTATGGACTGCGGCGCTATGGGTGGCGAAGCCGGAGCAAAGACCTGCCTGTCGGGAACAACGACCATGTATGACAATTGTAAGGCCTGTCCGAACTTAGGAGAATACACCACCTGTCCGAGCTGCACGATTTGCCAGTATGAGGAATGCTCAGGTCTGTGGTATGCCACCGGCTGTGCGACGAATTGTACGGATTATTGTGACTTCTGCGGCGGGTGAGGGATTGTTCTTTATTCCCTCAGTTCTCTATTCTATTCCCTCCCTAAGGTTTTAGGGAGAGAATATAAGGAGAAAAAAATATTATTAACAACTAATATATAAGGAGAAAGGTTATGAAGAAAATATTATTGGCAAGTGCGGGGGTAATGGTGATGAGTGCGGGGACGGGGTATGCTGCGTGTATCCCGACGCCGAGTTGTTCAAGTTTAGGATATGAAAGCTCATCATCCTGCGAGGGCGGGATTAAGTGTCCGTTCGGCAATGCCTGGAACTGTACTTTGGTAAACAAGATTACTGAAATAGAAAAAATCATCCAGGAAGGCGGCGCTTCCGGCAGTAAAGGAGATACTTCAAACTGTAAAATAGGTTCAATCTTTTACTCTGACTGGACTTGTTCTTCCGGCAGTCTGTCCCAAGGTAAAACACCTATCGGTGTGGTCGTCTATACAAACGGAGAAGGCCATGGACAGATTATGGCCTTAAAGCCGATAGGCGGTTATCAATGGTCAAGTGAGTATGTTGACTTGAGTTTAAATAACTTTACTACATACCAAGCGGCCTCGACAGACTATCAAAGCTGTACGAATACGATGATTATAATGACAGCAGGAGATAAGATCACTTATCCAGCGGCCTGGGCAACAAAAGAATATTCAACAACGGGAACCAAGGCAGGTGATTGGTGCTTACCGGCAGGTGGTATCATGACCAGTATTAAAAATAATATGTCTGTTATAAATGCTGGCTTTATTTTGACAGGAGGCACCCAAATAGGAACAAGTTCCTATTATTGGTCGGCTTCCGAGCACGGTAGCGGCTTCGCGTGGGCCTCGAATTTTAGCAGCGACTACGGGTTGTACCTCAACATAGACAACTACTACAACGACTACAATAAGAAGGACAGCCGCGAGGTCCGGCCCGTCCTTGAATTCTAGGCATTAAATCTTCTGTGCCGTCTATCCTTGTAAAACAAAAGATTCATGTTTATATCGAATGAATAAACAAGAACCGAAAAAGGAGAAGCGGCACATGAAGCTTTTTATCTTTCGCCATGGACAGACCGACGGCAACGCCCGGCGTATCTGTCAGACAGATGATTATGAGTTAAACGACTTGGGAAGAAAACAGGCGGAAGGGCTGAGCTTTCGTCTCGGCCGCGAGCGTCTGCCGCTGATTTATGCCAGTCCGCTGCCTCGTGCCTGTGAAACCGGAAAGATTGTCGCCTCGTTTAATAATGCAGAGGTTGTCAAAATTAATGACTTGAGGGAAATGAGCTTCGGTGCGGCCGAAGGCATGTTTGAAAAAGACCTGATGCGGCAGTACGGTTCTCTGTATACGGATATAATGACGAAGATGTCCGGTACCGATTGGAATCAAAAGTTTCCCGGCGGAGAAAGCAAAAACGAAGTTTTATACAGGTTCAAACAAGCTCTTGATTATATCAAGAAAAACTGTCCTTATAATAAAGTGGGGATTGCCACACACGGCCATTTGATGCGCATATTTTATTATGATCGTTTTGGCGAAGACCATGTTTTTGAAAATTGCGAGTTTTTTGTTTTGGATATTTGAGGAGAATTAAATGCCTTATTTAACAATTGATACCAATGCCGATGTTGCCGTAACCGATGCCATGCTGTCAGAAGCTTCGTCTCTGGTGGCATCAACCCTGGGCAAGCCGATAAGCTATGTCGTGGTCAAAATTGACAGCAGCCGGCCCATGGCTTTTGGCGGCCGGGCAGAAACGCCGGGCGCGCTGATTGAAATGAGATCCATAGGCTATGGTGGTAAAAAATCGGAACTGGCCGAAAAACTGACTGCCTTTGCCGGAAATCAATTTAATGCCGACGCCGCCAATGTCGCCATTCACTTTATCGACATGCCGGCTGACAGCGCTGCGCAGGGCGGCCACCTATTTGGCTGAAGCTGCGTTTGCTAAAAAAAGACCGGATTTTCCGGTCTTTTTTTATTCTGAAAATACTAGATTTTTATCAGTCCGTGGCTGAAGCCGTAAATTGCTCCCAGAGCAATAATTATCAGCAATCCTGCCAGCCGGATTTCTTTTCCTTGAAAATAAGGCTCGTCCGGATGATGCTGTTTGCGCGCCCACATAAACACCGGAATGCCCAAAGCCAAAATCACCGCCGCCAGCATCAGATATTGCAGTCCGGCGGCATAAATCAGCCACAACGCATAAATGGAACCGGCGATTCCCGTAAACAGGGCAGTCGAGCGTTTAACCGGCATGCCGGCAACCGGATATTCTCCGTCGGTGCATATTTTCCACAAATAAGCGCAAGAGGTAAAGTACGCCGGCAAAACCATAACCCCGGTAATGCTCAGCATGGTGTTCCAGGCATTGTTTGAAAAATAAACCAGCAACAGAAATATCTGCATGGCAATGCTTGTCACCCATAGTGACACCGAAGGCGAACCAGCTTGGTTTTCAGTTGTGAAAGCCTTGGGAAAAGTTCCGTCCTCGGCGGCAGCCTGCGGAATTTGTGCCGTAACGATTGTCCAGGCCAGCCAGCTGGTCAGAACCGAAATCACCAGCCCGATGTTCATCAGCCAGGCTCCCCATTTGCCGACAACTTTTTCCAAAATACCAGCCGTTGACGGATTGGCCACAGCCGCCAGCTCCTGTTGGTTCATATACCCGAAAGGCAGCATGGTGAGTAAAATATAGATGAGCAGGCAACAGATGAAACCCAGAAAAGTGGCTTTGCCGACTTCGGCGGTGCTTTTGGCCCGGTTGGACATAACGACCGCGCCTTCAATGCCGATAAAGGCCCACAAAGTAACCAGCATGGTGCTTTTTATCTGTGTTTCCAATCCGCCGAGTCTGGCCCGGGCAGCGGTTGATTCTCCCCAGAAGTCAAAATCGAATTTTGCGGAAGAAAATGCAAACAGCATGATAATGATAAACAAAACCAGCGGCAGAATTTTGAGCACTGTTCCCACCAGGTTGATAATAGTGGCCTGACGGATTCCCTTTAACACCATAAAGTTAAATCCCCAGATGATAATCGAACCGCCGATAATGGATGCCAGATTGTTTCCGCCCTGGAAATAGGGAGGAAAGAAGTAGTTAAGGGCATCCATGGTAATGACGGCATAACCGACATTGCCGCATACCTGACAGAGCCAGTAAGACCATCCGATGGTAAATCCGGCATAAGAACCGAAGCCGGCGCGGCTGTAAGAATAAATGCCGGTTTTCAGATCGGGTTTGGCCATAGACAGGATAGAAAAAGTATTGGCAAAAAAGTAGATTCCGATACCGGTAATAATCCACGCCAGAAGCACGGCTCCGGCTGCTGCTCCCGCGGCCATATTCTGCGGCAAACTGTATATGCCACCGCCCAGCATTGAGCTGACGACAATGGCAGCCAGGGCAAAAACGCCCAATCCGTTGGGATTGCCCCGGACTTGAAGTTTATTTTTTGATTTAACGGCCATGTTTAAGATTCCTCGGCAATATGTTGATAACAAAAAAAAGATTACCCCCGGACGCAAAAAAACAGCCCGGGGATAATTTTTCAGCCTAAGCCTTGGCTGGATCGGCATGCTCGAAGTTCAGAAAACCCATGGCGGTCAGACAATAACCAAATTGCTGGGTAATGTTGATATAGTTGTGCCACATCTGAAAATCAGAGTGTTTATCCACGCCGCGGATGGACAATTCATGATTAAGTGATTTGTTAAGCCACATTTCGGCATGACCTCTGGCAATATCATCATCAATATGCGTATCGAAAAATTCCACATATTCAGCTGCCCAGCCGCCGATAAGTTCGCCTTTTTTGTTTTTTCCCCAGCATACGCCCAGACCGGTGGCAATAGCTTTATGCTGGTCGCGATTGGCACCATGTCCGGCCATAATAACTTCCAAAACGGCACCATGCTTAAACTGTCCGACGATTTTGTCGTTGATCGGAATAATCTTTCCGAACAATTCCTTAGGCAAAACAGAAGTATAGGGAACCACGTTAAAATTTTCGATTCTGGCCTGCATCAAAGCCGAATCATAACAAAAAGTTTCAAAAGGCTGCGGCGGGATTCCGTCATCGGCCTGTCCGGCTCCGCCGGTAATAAAAGCAAAAGTAGGATAACGAACACCTTGTGTTGTCATATTTTATCTCCATTTCATAAGATTGTGATTCTTCAGTTAACAATTTTCAGGTAATCGCAAATCCGATAATTTCAATCCGGCATCTAAATGATTTTGTAAGAAAAATAATACACATGGAAAGATTAATTCATAAGAAGGTATAGAAATTTAAAAAGAATATAGTAAGTTATATATAGCGTTGTAAAAGCAATGAGGAATATAAAAAAATGCGGTGTAATTATAAAATCTTGGTTTTAATTGCCGGCTGCCTGGCTTTGTCTGCCTGTAAAAAAGAAAAAACGCAAACGGCCCGGTCCCCGGAACTTACGGTCAATGCCATTCGTCTCAAAGCGCAGGATATTCCGCTGAGTTTTGAGTATCCGGCCCGGGCCCAGGGTGCCAAAGAAGTTGAAGTCAGAGCGCGTGTCGGCGGAATTCTGCTTAAACGGAATTATACCGAAGGCACCCGCGTAAATGCCGGCGATGTTTTATTTGAAATTGATCCTGCACAATATAAGGTAGCATTGTCCAAAGCCAAAGCCCAGCTGGCCCAGAGCAAAGCCCAGCTTTTGTCTGCCCAGCAGGATTGGAACCGCATTTCCACCTTGTTTAAACAACGGATTGTCAGCGAAAAGTCAAAAGATGATGCCAAATCGGCACTGGATTCCGCTCAGGCGGCCGTGCAGATGGCTCAGGCTCAGGTTGACGAGGCTCAGCTTAATCTGGATTACACGCTTGTTACCGCGCCGGTCAGCGGTATTACCAGTCTGGAAACTCAGTCGGAAGGCAGCCTGATTTCGGCTTCCGGCAACGAAAGCCTGTTAACGCATATTACGCAGATTGATCCGATTTATGTTATTTTTTCGGCTTCCGAGGGTGAAATTTATTCTCTGACCAGCATGAGTGAAAAAGGCCTGATAAAAACCCCGTATACAGGCGGCGATATTAAAGCCAAAGTAAAATTCACTTCCGGCGATATCTATGCCCAGCCCGGAGACATAAATTTCATTAATCCGACGATTGATGAAAGCACCGGCACAATCAAGCTGAGAGCCGTATTCCCCAATCCTCAGGGACGTATAAAGCCCGGACAGTTTGTCCGTCTCGTGATGGAAGGATTAATCCGGCTGAATGCCATAGTTGTTCCCCAGGAAGCGGTTATGCAGGGAGCAAACGGCTCGTTTGTTTATAAGGTGAATGATAATGGTATTGTCGAAGTTGCCGATATCACCACCGGCCTGAGCACAAGCGACGGCGGCTGGATAGTGGATGAAGGCCTTGCCCCCGGCGACGTCGTAATTACCAGCGGCATCATGAAGGTGCGCGTCGGCATGCCGGTTAAAACCAATATTGTAGACGAACAGCCGGCAGCCGAAGCCGGAGAAGATTTGTAGTCTTAAAGGCGCTTTTTGCAAAAACAACACAAGAGTTAAATAACATGTTTTCAAAATTTTTTATTGACCGTCCGATTTTTGCCACTGTCGTGTCTCTGATTTTTGTCTTGTCGGGGCTGGTTGCCATGAAGGCGCTGCCGGTTGAACAATATCCGAACATCGTTCCGACCGAAATTCAGATTTCGGCAACTTATCCCGGCGCCACGGCGGAAGTTTTGGCCGATACGGTGGCAGCCCCGATAGAACAGGAAGTCAACGGTGTTAAAAACATGATTTACATGTATTCAAACGCCACTTCCAGCGGCTATTTGACCATTGGCGTTGTTTTTGATGTCGGAACCGACCCCGACCAGGCGACAATCGACGTTAACAACAAGGTTCAGGCCGCCACGCCGAAACTTCCTTCCGAAGTGACCAAAAACGGCGTAACCGTTGAGCAGAAGTCAAATTCCATTTTACAGGTGGTAATGATGAAGTCAACGACAGCCCAATATGACACGATTTATGTTTCCAATTATGCCTTGCTTAATGTTTTGGATGAAATCAAGCGTATCAAAGGGGTAGGGAGTGCTTCTTTGTTCGCTTCCCAGGATTATTCCATGCGTATTTGGCTCAGCCCGGATGTTTTGGCCGAACATAATCTGACCTCACAGGATGTCATCTCCGCCATTCAGGAACAGAACTCCCAGTTTGCCGCCGGTCAGTTCGGCCAGGAACCCATGAAAGAAATACAGCCCTATACCTATTCGGTCAATACTAAAGGGCGCCTGGTTAATACTGAAGAATTCGGAAATATTATCCTCAGCAGTGACGAAGACGCGGCCATGCTGCGTCTCAAAGATGTTGCCCGCATTGAACTGGGAGCGCAGGATTACAGCGTTAAAGCCAAGTTTAACGGGGAAGATGCCGTGGCTTTTGCCATTTACCTGCAACCGGGAGCCAATGCGCTGGAAACCGCCGAACTGGTCAAAGCCAAAATGGCGGAGTTGTCAAAAAATTTCCCCGAAGGCATCACCTACGAGATTCCTTATGATACCACCTTGTTTGTGCACGAGTCCATTGATGAAGTGATTAAAACCTTTTTCGAAGCCGTACTGTTGGTGGTTTTGGTTGTTTATCTGTTCTTACAAAATTTCCGGGCCACGTTAATTCCGGTTTTGGCTGTTCCCGTTTCAATCATCGGTGCCTTTGCCGGAATGTATTTATTGGGCTTTTCCATAAATTTGCTTACCCTGTTTGGCTTGATTTTGGCCATCGGTATTGTGGTGGATGATGCTATCGTCGTATTGGAAAATGTCGAGCGCCTGATGAGCGAAGAAGGCCTGTCTCCCCGAGATGCAGCCATAAAAGCCATGGAAGAAGTATCAAGTGCCGTTGTGGCCATTGCGCTGGTATTATCCTCGGTATTTTTGCCCATTGCGTTTCTGGGCGGTATGACCGGCGTCATGTATAAGCAGTTCTCGGTCACGATTGCCGTTTCGGTTATCCTGTCGGCCTTTATGGCCTTGACCCTGACGCCTTCCCTCTGCGCGCTGATTATCAAAAAAGAAAATCGCCAGAAGCAGCCGATGGCTTTTTTCCGCTGGTTTGACAAGTTTTTTGATATGATAACCGGTCTTTACTTATCGGGTGTAAAGTTTTTGCTGGAGCACCGTAAAACGGCGGGAATAGGCTTTCTCGGAGTAATTGCCGGCATTATCATGCTGTTCCGCATGGTGCCGACCGGACTTGTCCCTAATGAAGATATGGGCAATCTGCTGATGGCCTATGACATGCCTCCGGCGTCTTCTCTGCCGCGTACGATGAATTTTAGTTCCGCCGTTGCCGAAAAAGTGCGTCAAAATCCCTACGTGACCGATGTTTTGACCGTTAATGGTTATAACATGCTTTCATCATCGCAAAACACTTATTCGGCCATCAGTTTTATTGTACTGAAAAATTGGTCCCAGCGTCAAAAACCCGATGAATCGGCATCAGCCCTGTCGGCAGTATTTACGCTTTTGGGCATGAGCCAGCCCACCGGTATAGCTTATTCGTTCAGCATGCCGCCGATTATGGGCATGAGCACCACCGGCGGATTCGAAGCTTATATTCAAAACCGCATCGGAGCTTCCTCGGCCGAACTTATGGCCAAAACCACCGAATTTATCGACGCGGCCAACAAACGGCCGGAACTTGATGGTGTCAAAACCACCTTTTCGGTTTCCACGCCGCAATATACCATTGACCTTGACCGCGAAAAAGCCATGGCGATGGATATTCCCATAAACGCGGTTTATGCCGTCATGCAGTCCACGTTCGGCAGCTTGTATGTAAACGATTTTACCTACCTCGGGCGTAATTTCCGGGTAACGTTGCAATCAGAATCCAAGTTTCGTCGCAGTCCGGATGATTTGCGCTATGTTTATGTAAAATCCACAAGCGGAAAGCTGGTTCCGTTGTCTTCTTTAATTAAGGTGAAACGCGTCACCGGACCGGAATTGGTAACCCGTTTTAATATCTTTCCCGCGGCCAAGGTTTTGGGCAACCCGGCGCCCGGATACAGTTCCGGTCAGGCCATTGCCGCCATGGAAGAAGTTGCCGCCGAAGTTTTGGGAACGGATTATACCTTGTCATGGATTGGTTCGGCTTATCAGGAAAAACTGGCGGGCGGTGCTTCAACCCAGGCTTTTGTCTTCGGCATGATTATGATTTTCCTCATCCTTGCCGCTCAATACGAAAAATGGTCTTTGCCTTTCGCGGTAATTTTGTCGGTTCCCTTCGCCGTTTTGGGAGCTTTGCTGGCCATCTGGCTGCGGGGAATAGACAATGACCTTTATTTCCAGGTCGGTCTGGTAACGCTGATTGGTCTGGCTGCAAAAAACGCAATTCTTATTGTCGAGTTTGCTATTCAACAGGTTCATGCCGGAAAAAACTATGCCGAAGCGGCTCTTTATGCCGCCAAGCTTCGTTTCCGTCCGATTGTGATGACCTCACTGGCCTTCACTTTTGGCGTTCTGCCTCTGGCTTTGAGCAGCGGCGCCGGAGCGGCCAGCCGTCACGCCATCGGAACGGGAATGGTTGGCGGTATGCTGGTTTCAACCTTTATTTCAACAATTTTCGTCCCGATGATGTTTACCGTAATCGGAGAAACCTTTGATACGGAAAACATTCTTCGCCGCAAAATCAAACGACGTGCTATCAAACGCGGCCGCCCGTTGTTAAAAGACAAAATGCGTTGATGCTCAATCCCTCATCTCCAAGGATGAGGGATTTTTTTTCCATTTTTCACCTCACCCACATCATCCCTCCCTAAAACCTTTTCCCCATATTTCCCCTCCCTGAAAACTCAGGGAGGGAAAGGGAGGGTTTCACATTCAAATAAAAAACTGTCATCCCTCGTTCAGCGCCAGTCTGAACGTCAGGGGATCTTCCTTATTGACCTCTCCCCTTTAGAAAGGGGAGCCGGTGGGGTCAAATACCTGCCTTACCCTTTATCCTCCTCACCCGCCCTATCTCCTGTCATTCCCGGCTTGACCGGGAATCCAGGTCAAACGAAGTTGCTTTTCTTACCTCTCCCTCCGAGGGGAGAGGTCGACACAATGTGTCGGGTGAGGGTGACAACCAACCTTCCTAACCTTCTCCCCCTGAAAACTCAGGGAGGGAAAGGGAGGGGTTCATTCATACTCAAATAAAACCTCGTCCGATTTCCCGTCATTATATTTAAAATATACATTGATTATTTGTAAAATATCTGTTATCATAAGATTCGTGAAGACAACAACAAGACAAAGGTGATATTATGATGAACAGTAGTAAAGCATTATTGCTTATTTCAGCATCAGGGCTGCTGCTTATGCCCTGCGGCATATCTTTGGCGGCTTATTTCCCACAGTCATCTCTTCCGGATGCGATTACATCTGTCTACACACACTTCACACACACCTCTCATCCGAAAGAGACGTTGTTGTCTTCTGCCTTTTATCCTCTCCCTGAAAACTTTGGGAACTATCTATTCTATCCCCTCCCTAAAGACTTAGGGAGGGGCTGGGGAGGGTTTCACAACACCCCTCTCACCCAACTCGCTGCGACCTGTTTTGTGACCGACACTTCAGCCTGTTCGGGGAATGAATTTTCCGGCAATAATGCCGATGATGACGGGCATGGGGCTCCCGGCGGTCCCGGAGACGGTGATGATTATGATTTGGATAATGAAGAACGTTGCCGCCAGGAAGGATATACCCAGACATCCTGTCCCGAAGGACAGGAACCTTCCAACACCTGTCCCTACGATAGTGATTATTTTGAAAAATGTGTTAACAGCTGTCCCTCAAATTATGTGACCTGTGAACGGCCCTATTACGGGGTTGGTGAGGCTTGTGACGGAAAATATGCCTCTTGTGAAAAAGACACTGAACGTGCCTGTCAGGAATTAAACCCCGGTTATGTCGATGAATGCGGCACCGGACAACAATTAAGCGATGACCGCTGTTCTTACGACAATACTTACGGCACCTGCTGCAACACCTGTGCGGGCTATGACAATACGAGTATCCCCGAAGGCTATGTCCAAGACGGCGAAGCCTGTACCGGTTGTGACGGACAGGAACATTACAAGATAAAACCAAATCCCTGCGACGGTTTTATGGATTGCGGCAGTATGGGCGGTGAGGCCGGGGCAAAGACTTGTTTGTCGGGAACAACCACCATGTATGACAACTGTAAGGCCTGCCCCAACTTGGGAGAATACACTACCTGTCCGAGCTGCACGATTTGCCAGTATGAAGAATGTTCGGGGCTTTGGTATGCCACCGGTTGTGCCACGAATTGTACGGATTATTGTGACTTCTGCGGCGGGTAAGGGATTGCTGCTTATTCCCTCGCCCTTTGAGGGGCAGGAGGAAAGAAAACAATCCGGTGAATTGTTTTCTGACGACTGGAGCAGAATTGTTAATTTGCGACCCAGCGACAGCGACGGAAGCAAATGTTACAGTTTCAGCTGACCGCAGCAAGTTAGTGTTGCCCTTTCTGCAACACTTACGCAGCCAGACGGGTTAGGGTGAGGGTGGAATGGCGAATGCAAGTTCGGTGAATGAAGCGGCAGGTATTTGACCCCACCGGCTCCCCTTTTGAAAGGGGAGAGGTCAATAAGGAAGATCCCTTGACGTTCAGACTGGCGCTGAACGAGGGATGACATTGTCACCCTCACCCGCCCTTAACAGGGCGACCTCTCCCCTCAAGGGCGAGGTGAAGAAAGGAGAAAAAGCAAGTAATGTCATACTCCAACTTGATTGGAGTATCCAGGTCAGGTAAAGCAGCTTCTTTCCTAGCCTGGATCCTCGGGTTAGACCCAAGGATGACATAAAAAAAGGGACTAAAAGAAACCCTCTCTAACTCTCCCTAAGGTTTTAGGGAGAGGATATAAAGAGAGTAAATATTATTAATAACTAATATAAGGAGAAGGACTATGAGAAAGATATTATTAGCGAGTGCGGGGGTAATGGTGATGAGTGCCGGAATGGCTTATGCGGCCTGTATTCCAACACCGAGTTGTGCGAGTTTGGGGTATGAAAGCTCGTCATCCTGCGAAGGTGGGATTAAGTGCCCGTTCGGGAACGCCTGGAACTGCACTCTGGTAAACAAGATTACCGAAATCGAAAAAATCATTCAGGAAGGTGGTGTTGGTGGAAATAAAAACTGCCAGATTGGCAACATCTATTATTCAGACAAATCCTGTTCCGTATCTTTGGACAGTTCTAAAACCCCGATTGGTGTCGTAGTTTACATTGATAGTCAGGGACATGGTCAGATAATGGCTCTAAAGTCAATCGGCAGCTATAAATGGGGACCAAATAATGATGATATTCCAACTTTGACCAACTTTGGCAACGGTGAAAATCCCATTTATGACTTGAACAGCTGTGTAAATACTCAGAAAATTATGGACGCAGGGAATAGGAGCACTTATCCTGCTGCCTGGGCCGCTCACGAATATAAAACTGTTGGAACAGAGGCTGGCGATTGGTGCTTGCCTGCAGCCGGTATATTTACCTCGTACTATAACAACCAACAGCTGGTCAATATAGGTATGACGAACGCCGGAGGCACTCAGATAGGAATACTTTCTTACGTCTGGTCGTCTTCCGAGGCTAATAACCCCGGCTACGTGTGGACCTCGTATTTTAGTAACGACTACGGGGTGGTTGGCAACAGGTACAGCAAGGATACTAGCCACGAGGTCCGGCCCGTCCTTGAGTTTTAATCCGATCATTATTTTCTTTATTTTTGCGCTGATTTAATGTATGTTGCTGATAGCTATGTAAAAGAGGGAATATTTCATGTTTCGTATCAGCAACATACAGGCGCCGCTGGAAACCGGCCTCCCCGGGTTAAAAGCTCTTGCCGCGGAAAAGGCCGGCATTAAGCCTGAAAATATCAAAAGTCTGAATATTGTAAAAAAGGCGGTCGATGCCCGTAATAAAAGCCGGGTGCATTTTGTGTATGCCGTTGATATTGAACTTACCGAGACGGATGAAGCCAGCCTGAAAACCGGCGGTGATATGTCTCCGTCCCCCGTGGCGGAAGAATTAAGGCTTCCTCTGATGAAAAGACCTCCGATGCATCGTCCCGTGGTGGCAGGCAGCGGCCCTGCCGGAATGATGGCTGCCCTGGTTTTGGCCGAAGCAGGGCTGCGTCCGATTGTGCTTGAGCGGGGAAAACCCGTTGCCGAACGCATGAAAGATGTTGATGATTTTTGGAAGCACGGCCGCTTAAATCCGGAATCAAACGTTCAGTTCGGCGAAGGCGGCGCCGGAACTTTTTCCGACGGAAAATTAATGACCGGCATCAGGAAAGATGTTTATGTTCATAAAGTGCTTCATGAGTTTGTGAAAGCGGGGGCCCCGGCCGATATTCTTTACCTTGCCAAACCGCATATCGGCACCGACCGTCTGGCTCTGATGGTGCCGAAAATCCGGGAAAAAATAATTTCCCTGGGCGGAGAATACCGTTTTCAGACCAGGTTGAAATCCCTTGTTCAAAATGACGGCGTATTGACGGCGGTTCAGATAGAAACACCGGATGGTGAAACTTATGAGCTGGCTTGTGACAAACTGGTTTTGGCCATCGGTCATTCTGCCCGGGATACGTTTGAGATGCTGCATCAAAGCGGGGTACATCTGGAAGCCAAGCCGTTTTCCGTCGGTGCCCGCATCGAACACCGTCAGGAAATGATTAATCACTCGCAATACGGAAAATTTGCCGCTCATCCGGCTCTCGGTGCGGCAGATTATAAATTGGCGGTACATTATGGCAACGGCCGTTCGGCTTATACTTTCTGCATGTGCCCGGGCGGACAGGTCGTGGCTGCAGCCTCCGAACCGGGACGGGTGGTAACCAACGGCATGAGCCATTATGCCCGGGATAAGGAAAATGCCAATGCCGCCCTGTTGGTGGGCATAACCCCCGATGATTACGGAACCTCATCTCCTCTGGCCGGAATGTATTTTCAGCAGCGGCTTGAAGAAGCGGCTTTTATTGCCGGCGGCCGCAGTTACAAGGCGCCTGCCCAGTTGGTGGAAGATTTTCTAAAAAACCGTCCGTCGCGCCGTTTTGCCGATGTCATGCCGACTTATCTTCCGGGCGTTGCCCCTTCTGACCTTGGAAAAATATTGCCTGATTATGTGGCTGATACCATGCGCCGCGCCATTGTCGATATGGATAAAAAACTTCATGGCTTTGCTCATCCGGCTGCTGTTTTAACCGGCGTGGAAACCCGCAGTTCCTCGCCGCTCAGAATCTTACGCAATGAAAGTCTGCAAAGTGTTTCCCTGTCCGGCTTATATCCGGCAGGTGAGGGGGCGGGTTATGCCGGCGGTATTGTTTCTGCCGGAGCCGACGGCGTAAGATGTGCCGTCCGGATTGTTGAGGAATATTCCTGAAAGTCTTTTGATAAACGGGAAAAGAAACTTGAGTTTCCGGCAGTTCGGAAATATAGTAATGATAATCTGAAATAACGAATTGAGGCCTGAAATGGAATTTGTCAAAACGGCGCTGGACGGTGTGTTTATTCTGGAACCCAAAGTTTTTACCGACGAGCGCGGCTATTTTTTTGAAACCTATAAAAAATCTGATTTTGAAGCCGCCGGCCTGCATTATGACTTTGTGCAGGACAATCAGTCGCAGTCGTCTTACGGCGTGGTGCGCGGCATCCATTTTCAAAAAGGCGAATTTTCGCAAGCAAAACTGGTGCGTGTGCTGGAAGGAAAAGTGCTGGATGTGGCGGTTGATTTGCGCCGCTCATCGCCGACTTTCGGACAACATGTGGCGGTGGAGCTTTCTGCCGAAAACAAGCGCCAGCTGATGATTCCCCGCGGCTTTGGTCATGGTTTTGCTGTCTTGTCGGAAACAGCGGTATTTACCTACAAATGCGACAATTTTTATAATAAGGCCTCTGAAGGCGGCATCCGTTTTGATGATCCCGCACTGGGCATAGACTGGAAGATTGATTTAAGCCGGGCAATCCTTTCCGATAAGGACAAGGCTCTGCCTCTGTTAAAGGACTTTGAGCCATGTTTTTAATCACCGGAGCCCACGGCCAGCTGGGCAGTGAATTACACCGTCTGTTGGACGGCAGGGCATTTTTTGCTTCTTCCGCGGATTTGGATATTACGGATAAACAGGCTGTTGAGAGTTTTCTGAAACAATATAGGCCGGAAGTAATAATCAATTGTGCCGCCTATACTGCCGTCGATAAGGCCGAAAGCGACGAGGCCGCGGCCCGGAAGGTCAATGTCGACGGAGTTAAAAATCTGGCTTCCGGCGGTATGCCCCTGATTCACATTTCAACCGATTATGTCTTTGACGGCATGTCCTGCCGTCCCTATGTTGAAGCCGATGCGCCCAATCCGCAGACCGTTTACGGAAAAACCAAGCGGGCAGGGGAGCTGCAAGCCCTGAAAAACGCTCAAACCTTAATTATCCTGCGCACTTCATGGCTTTATTCGTCTTTTGGTTCAAACTTTGTAAAGACCATGCTTCGCCTGGGAGCAGAGAGAAAATCTTTGAATGTCGTGTTTGATCAAATCGGAACTCCGACTTACGCCAAAGATTTAGCTTCTGTTGTCATTGAGCTGTTGCCCCTGCTCAAAACGGGCATGAAGGAAATTTACCATTTCAGCAATGAGGGAACCGCCTCCTGGTATGATTTTGCCCGCAAAATTATGGAGCTTGGCCGGCGTCCGTGTGAAGTTTTGCCCATTGAAAGCAAGGATTATCCCACTCCGGCCGTCCGTCCGCATTTTTCGGTTTTGAACAAATCTCGCATAAAGCATGATTTCGGAATAAAAATCCGCCATTGGGAAGATGCTTTGCGTGAATGCATGAATGAATTGGAGAAATAAAATGAAAGTATTGGTTATCGGTGGCGCCGGTTATATCGGCAGTCATGTGGCAAAAGCACTCATGAAAAGCGGTCACCGGGTCAGAGTTTTTGATAATCTGTCTTCCGGGCAGGAAATTAATCTGTTTAAGCAAAACGAATTTGTCAAAGGCGATATTCTGGATTATCCGGCTCTGCTGTCGGCCATGCAGGGGCAGGAGGCCGTTATCCATCTGGCGGCCAAAAAAGCTGTCGGCGAGTCCATGGAAAACCCCATGATTTATTCCTCAAACAATATTTCTGGTTCGCTCAACATCTTGAATGCAATGGTAGAAACCGGTGCCAAATATATTGTTTTTTCATCTTCGGCGGCGGTATACGGCATGCCCGAAAAAATACCGGTTGATGAAACCGCGCCGCTCAATCCCATAAATTATTACGGTTTTACCAAGCTGGAAATTGAAAAGTTCATGCAGTGGTACGACCGCCTGAAAGGGATTAAATTTGTGGCCCTGCGTTATTTCAATGCCGTCGGCTATGATGCCGAAGGCGATATCCTCGGTAAGGAACGCGGTTCGCAAAATCTGCTTCCGATTGTCATGGAAGTTCTTTCCGGAAAACGTGAAAAACTTAAAATCTTCGGTAATGATTATCCCACCCCGAACGGAACCTGCATTCGCGATTATATTCATGTGAGCGACTTGGCTTCGGCTCATCTCCTGGCACTGGAAAAGCTGGCGGGCGGAATGCCTTCTCAGAGCCTTAATCTGGGCACCGGCAAGGGAACTTCGGTAAAAGAAATAGTTGAGGCCGTGGAACGAGTGAGTGGAAAATCCCTGCCGGTAGAATATGCTGACCGCCGTCCCGGAGATCCGGCCGTCTTGATTGCGGCCGCCGATAAAGCCCGCGAACTTTTAGGCTGGCAGCCGCAATATACCGATATTGATAAAATCGTCGAAACCGTTTGGCGGATTAATTAACACCTGCCCCCACCGGACAAAACCCGCTTCTTCTTTCCCCATATTTCCCCTCACTGAAAACTCAGGGAGGGTTTCATATTCAAATAAAAATGTCATCCCTCGTTCAGCACCAGTCTGAACGTCAAGGGATCTTCAAATTTGTCACCCTCTCATAGATGAGAGGGCCGGGGAGAGCAAATGTCAGCCTTATATCTCTCCCCCTATATCCATAGGGGGAGTTAGAGGGGGGGCACAAATCCCCTCACTTAATCAAAATCTTAACCCGAACCCCGTACACCGAGGCCAACATCAAAAGATGTTTCAAAGAAAACGAACACCCGTTTTCTATCATCTCAATATGACAGACTGAAATCCCGCAGACCTCCGACACTTCGGGCAGGCTCAACTCTTTCTTATTACGCAAAAACCTTAAACGAACACCCATATCCCGTTTGATACAAAAAATCCGATATTTAATTTTCTTTTTGGAAACCATAACCCTAAACTCCATTAATTTGTTAAAAACAAAACCTGCCTTACACAAATGCAAAGCAGGCGGAGCTAAACAACTGTTAGTACACAGTCATCCTTATTCAACATATTCGGGATACTCCGCCCAAAAAATGCGGAGTTAAGTACTAAGGTATTGTTTAGACACCACCGGCGACCTCTCGCCGGCAACACTCATGATAAGGGAATGCCAACGGATTTGCAAGAAAAATATTCCTAAAAAAATAAGGCTTGCCAAGAACCCCGAGAAAGATTAAAATCCTCTCAACAGGTGAAAAATGGAATATAAGACACAGCTGATAACCGGAACCATCAAGAACATATACAAAAATATCATTCTTGATGTTGAGCTTGACGACGGAAACCTTTGCTCGGCATTCTGTCCGGAAAAAGATTTTAAAAATCAGCTGTATCGTCCCGGTGGCCGGGTTTATCTGACCCGCTCGGGAGACATCAGGCGAAGAGTTTCCCATATCTGCCAGATGGTTGGTCGGGATAATCATCTGATTTTTGTAAATTATAAATATAAAAATACATTATTTGCCGAGGCTTTTCAAAAAGGCGTATTGCAACAAGATTTCGGCCGTTATCAGTATATCCGCGAGATAAAACGCGGCGAAACGCTTAAATGCGTTAATTTTGAGCTGCTGAATGATGCCGGCGAACGCGCTTATGTCTATGTCGTAAACATTTTCAACCGTCAGGAAGATGACGTTGTTTTTCCTTCAACGATTAATTTTTTTGAACTCGAAATGTTTGAAGAAATGCGCCGGTTGCGCGAAAACGGCAGTGAAACTTTTGTTTGCCTGCTTGTTCCCCGCGAAGACTGCCAAAATGCCCGTTTTGTCTGGGGGCAGGATCCGATTGCCGCCGCAAAAATTTATGATGAAGTAAAAAACGGATTGAAATTTTGTTGTTATGGGTGCAATGTAAGTGAAACAACAGTTGCCGTAACGGAAAAGAAAACGATTTTATATTAGGAGGCTGAATGTCGGTAAAGAGAAGAGACGGAATAGTTTTGCATACCCCGGAAGAGTTTGAAAAAATGCGTGCGGCCGGCCGGGTGGCTGCCGAATGCCTGGATTATATCACTCCCTTTGTCAAACCGGGAGTTTCCACCGGCGAACTTGATGATTTGTGCCGCAAATTTATGGAATCAAAAGGCGCGATACCTGCCTGCCTGGGCTATCACGGTTATCCCAAATCAGTTTGTATTTCCATTAACCACGTTATCTGCCACGGCATTCCCGATTATAACCGCAAACTGCTGGACGGCGACAGTTTGAATATTGATGTGACGGCCATTGTCGACGGATGGTATGGCGACACCAGCCGCATGTATTTTGCCGGAAAGCCGAAGATTAAGGCCAAACGCCTCTGCCAGGTAACATACGAATGTATGATGCGCGGCATTGATGTGGTCAAACCCGGAGCCAGACTGGGCGACATCGGTGCTGTTATTGAAGAATGGGCACACAAATACGGTTATTCGGTTGTTGATATGTTCTGCGGCCACGGTGTCGGAAAAGTTTTCCATGATGCACCGAATGTCATGCATTGCGGCCGCCGCGGCACCGGCGCCGTTTTGGAAGAGGGAATGATTTTCACCATTGAACCGATGATTAACGAGGGCAAAAAAGATGCCCTGATTCTTAAAGACGGCTGGACGGCTGTCACCCGCGACAAAAGCCTTTCCATGCAGTTTGAACATTCTCTCGGCGTAACCAAAGACGGTTATGATGTTTTCACTTATTCTCCCAAAGGATGGGACAAACCGCCCTATGACTGCCAGGACTAATCAAAAAGACCCAACCCTGCCGCCGGATTATCTCGGTCACCGCGCCCGGCTGCGTGAACGTTTTTTGAATGATGGCGGCAAGAGCATGGCCGATTATGAAATTATCGAGCTGATGCTGACTTATGCCATTCCCCGCCGCGATGTCAAACCCATTGCCAAGGAAATTATCCGCAAATTCGGCAGCTTGGCCGGTGCGGCTAAAGCTTCGGTTGCAAAATTGCTGGAAGTCCGCGGCATTAGCGAAAATTCCGCCGTTTTATTCAAACTGACGGCCGAAGCCGCCCGCCGTTTTTCCTGGGCTGAACTTTCCGCAAGCGATACGCCGGTCATCAGCAACTGGGACGCCATGATTGACTATTGCCGTTCAGAGATGGCTCATCTGGACATTGAAGAATTCCGCATCATCTTTCTGGATATCAAATGCCGGGTAATCGGTGAGGAAATCATGCAAAAAGGAACCATTAACCAGGTGGCCATTCATCCGCGCGAGGTGCTTAAATTGACAATGGAGAAAAAGGCTTCGGCCCTCATCCTGGTTCATAATCATCCCTCCGGCGATGTCAAACCTTCGCGGGCCGATATCGAAATCACCAAACAAATCAAACAGGCGCTTGAAAGCATTAATGTCTCTCTGCTGGACCATGTAATTATCGGCAAATATGACTACGCCAGCCTGAAATCCATGCAGGTAATATAAAAAGCAACGGCATTGTTGATGAGAGGGAATTGCTTACATTAGAGCAAGCTAATGTATATAAAGCTAATTAACTAAAAACCTAACAAAACATTAATAGAACGAAAAAAATAAAAAATAATTTCCTTGCATAATTAAAATTATAGAGTGAAACTAATAACAAAATTACTCTTAATGAGAGAGGTTGGAATGAACTATTATACGGAACGGCCAATTAACGGCCATCCCCATGGACTGCCTCCATCGGACATTGTTTCAGGTGTTTCGTTTGTTTCGGCTGCTTCTCAGATTTCAAATTATGTTTTCAAACATTATCAAACCTTTGCCGCCCATCCGGCAAAGGTTTTGTTGTATAGAAATGCTATTTCAGGAGTTGAGGATGAATAAAAATTTCAAGTATACGATTCTCTCATTTGTTAGCATGCTGATATTTTCTACAGAAATATCAGCAAAAACATCCCCCAGTTTCGATTGTGCAAAAGCAACCACCGAGGTTGAAAAGCTCATCTGCTCTGATGATGAACTGGCAAAAATCAACAAATGTGAAATTTATACTTTTCTCAATTGTAAGAAAATTAATAATCAAATTGATGACCTAACTTGTTCTGATGCGAAACTATTAAAACTTTATGAAAAGATGCAAAAAAAATATTTTGAACTTTGTAAATCTTTATCAAATAAAGATGAACGAATCAAATTATACAAAGATCAAGTAGAATGGCTAGATAAACAAAAATCAGCCGATTATATGGGATTCGGAGCATATAATCGACGAATTTTTTATTTAAAAGAGGCTTATCAAGAAAAAATAAATGACTTAGATAACTATAAAGCACCCAATAAGTAGAAGACGAAGCTTATTATATAATTATTTTTTACTATAACTAAAGGAGGCAATTCATGGATTATATTTCAATTAAGATTTCAGAGAATTACAATTTGTATAAATATGGTACAAATAATACTATTCATAAATCCGGTAATGATTATCAAAAACCCACCATTGGTTATGGATATGATATTAAACAGCAAGGATTTAATGCAGAAGATTTAAATTCAAAAGCCGGAGCAACAATAATAACTCAAGAACAAATGGATTTATTAAAAAGTTATTGTAACGCATTAGTTAAAGGCAAAGATGAAAGTGATGACGATTATAATAACAGAGTTAAACTAATAAAAGAAAATTATGATACTTTAATTTCTAGTATTACAATTACTCAATCACAAGCTAATACTTTGTTGAACAATACAGTTTCCTCTTATGAAACAGCTCTTAATAACATCTTAAACGAATGTGATGTAGCATTATCATCTTATCAAAAAAGTGCATTAATTTCTGTGTTTTACAACACCTGTGGAGGAACTGTTGAAGCAATAAAAAGTGAACATGGCACATTAGTTGCTTTGTTAACTCATCTGAAGACATCTAATACCAATAAGAAGAAATTCATTGGAGCCTTAGGAATTTGGTATGAAATACTTTACAGAACCAATCCTGCTAGTAATGGAGAACATCAATATGGTATCCAAAATCGAAGATTCCTAGAAGCTAATGAGTTTTGGGGAATCTCGCTATCCCAAACACCATCATCAGATAATGCACAATCAATCATTCCCATTAATAGTTATGAAGAAGCCAACATAGCCATTGCATTTATGAATCAAAATAAAGATGCAATGAAAAACAAGCTTGATGATATAACAAATTACCAAAATAATCCTTATAAATACATTCGAGATAATTTTTCCAATGCCGTATCAGTATTCCTTTCGAATCAAAATTATACTCAAAGCTATGATATTGATACTTTGTTTACCGAGTGGAATCTTTATACGGATTTGCAGATAAACACTTCTACCGGCACCACAGGTTATGGTGATGTAACCGGCAGTGATAAACGAGATTTGATATTTATCACCGGCGAACAAGATGGAACAACGGTTCATGCCGACGCCGGAGATGATTTTGTTAATGGTGGTAACTATAATGATACCATCTATGGTGGAGACGGTGAAAACAATCTCTATGGTAATGGTGGAGATGATTATATTTATGGAGGAAAAGACAAAGATATCATAGAAGGAGGAGAAGGTAATGACACAATCAATATCGGGAAATTAGTTGAATTAGAGCAAGCTAATATGTATAAAGCTAATATAACTAATCAAAATTCTAATTCATTTTTTTATAGATAAAATATTAGAAATAACTAATTAAGATAAATATTATATAAGAAAATTACAAAATATTTGTATAAAATTAGATTTTGCTAAATTAGAATCTGTTGATATACGAAAATCCTCCTGCAACGAGAGGATTTTCTAAAATGGCACGCTTAAAGGATTGGGTACTCCCGCAAGCGGGTCCTCCTCGCGTCGTAAGCCTTAAACTACGCAGACTTGTTTAAGGCAACTATCCGCTCCGAACAGGTTCAAATCCTAAGAGCTTCGTATTTACAAAAAAAGCCGCCCTTAACGGACGGTTTTCTTGTAAATGGCGCGCTCTAGAGGATTCGAACCTCTGACCCACAGCTTAGAAGGCTGTTGCTCTATCCAGCTGAGCTAAGAGCGCATATGGACAAATCTGGTCGGGACAGCTGGATTCGAACCAGTGACATCTTGCTCCCAAAGCAAGCGCTCTACCAGGCTGAGCTATGTCCCGAATCTTAAACATCCACTAAATTACCCGTTTTATTTTATTTTGCAAGCATTTTTTTATCTCAGCAGCCAGTTCTGCCACAGAAGTTCATCAATATAAAGTTCTTTCAGCTGCGGAGACTGACCTTCGGCAATGATAAATTCCAATTCCATCGCCGGGTTTCTGTTCATGATTTCTCTTTCCAGCTCAAGCGCCGCATGCTCGTTGAGATAATAGCGGTAACTCTTCAAAAACTCTTCTTGGGGACAGACATTATCCGCAAATTGCGAGCAATCTGCTTCATCCCAGTTGATTTGCAGTTCCAGATAGTGGCCTGAAATCAGGTCTCTCGGATCATAACCGCTTGCCGGCAGCCTGACCGGATGTCCGTGATAAAGCTCATACTGCAGCCCGCCGGCCCATAACCCCAGGATAACAATCGGAAATAAAACCGCTGCCAAAATTTTTACCTGAAATTTCATTATTTTGCCTCCTTTATCTTTTTAGCCATCCAGCCGCTGGCTTTTTTCCAGATACAGACAATGGCAATAAATACAATACCGGACATAATCAGCCCGACACCCGTTTGCGTCAGCGAACCGAAAACCTGCATGTAAATAATCAGAAAACGCAGGGCAATCAAAATGGCCGCAGCATTCATCAGTCGGGGCTGATGATTGAAAAATGCCCGGATTTGCACTACCAGCAAAATTAAAATTGTTGTAACCGCGGTCAGAATTTTAAAACTTCCGTCATCTATCAAAGGCAGATAAGCAGCCGTAAAATTAAAGCATATCAGAATGAACAACACCAAAATTCCGGTTTTAATCTGCGGATTCTGGTTTCTGAAATAATAACCGGCCAGCATAACGGCGCTCAAATCCCAATAAAACCAGCAGTTGGCATAAGGCGTCATAACCAGATGCCGGGCCCATTCCCCGTAAGTGTAAAATACATAACCGCCGCCGATTTCCGTTATCAGCATATAGACAACAATTGCTACCGCCGTCCAAAAGCCCACGGCTTTTTTCAGTGAAAAGTTTTCCGGCAGAAGTTGAAAGATAATCATTCCCGCCAAAATGCAAAGCCAGCTCATCCATCCCGGTGCCTGAAAATGAATATCCTCAATAACGGCTTTTGCTTCCGGCCATGAAACAATTACATCCATCAGTGCCCAAACCACGCACGGCAGCCAGACAAAAGCCAGAACGGGTTTGCGGCTTATCGGCAGCAGCGGCAGGGTCAATACTGCCCAAAACAACATTCCGTGGCTGAATTCCGGAACCAGATTGTATATCTGCGATATCAGCCCGATGCTGGCCAGAATCAGTACGGCAAATAAAATGAGCAGACTTTCCGCCAGGCAGTTCTTTTCTTTGGCATAACTTTGGTGAATACCAAACCCGCAAAGCAGAAGCAGAAGAAAATCACCTCCGATTTTAACACTGTCGGAAATTTCCTCCCAGTTGGCGCAGATAAGCGAAATAATGCCCAGTCCGATACAAAAGCCGCTGATAAGCAGCAGCGATAAAAACAACCGACCGCCCGAAACATTTTTTTCATATTCGCTGATGGCGTCTTTTTGTTTGGCACTGATCAGCCTGGCTTGCTCCCACTGATTTAATTTTGCGGATAAATTCATTTCAGCCTCACATATATTTTACAAGTTGATTTCAGCATAAAAGCTAATCAGCCGGCTGACAATACAAAAAACAATTTTATCGTCAAAAAAACAGAACAAAATCTGTTGAAAAATCCTTGACAGCGGGGGTGAAAGTAGTATTACTTCACCTCGGTAAAAATTAAAGGTTATAAAAAGGTTTGAGTCAATGCTGAACTTATTGCGCCGGTTATGGACGGGATACGAAAACAACTATGCTCCAAAACTTTTGGAAGTCATAAAAAATCAGGGATATAAAACAGAAAATTTTAAGCAGGATGCTTCGGCGGGATTAACGGTTGCCGTTATCTCGATTCCTCTGGCCATGGCTTTGGCCATAGCCTCGGGAGTATCTCCGGCTAACGGGCTTTATACGGCAATTGTCGCCGGATTTTTCATTGCCATGTTTGCCGGCGGCCGTTATCAGATTGGCGGCCCGACGGGAGCTTTTGCCCTTTTGATTTTTAACGTGTTGCAAAATTATGGTTATCAGGGATTGATGATGACCATGCTGATTACCGGCGGTGTATTGATTTTGGCCGGTCTCCTCAAACTGGGAACCTACATCAAATATATTCCTTACCCGGTCGTGTTGGGTTTCACCGGCGGTATCGGTCTTTTGCTCATCACCACCCAGTTTAAGGATTTAATCGGCCTTCAGGTCGAAAATCTGCCCACAGAGGTTTTTCCGCGCTGGAAGGCTTATTTGAGCAATCTGGACAAGCTCAGTCTGTCGTCCGTATTTATAGCCTTGTTTTCTTTTGCGTTGATTTTTTACATTCAGCTGCGCCGGCCGAAACTTCCGGCCTATTTGCTGACAGTGGCCGGTGCGGTTATACTGGCGGTTGTGTTGTCTTTTTTCGGAATAGAGGTTGATACCATCGGCAGTCACTTCGTCGGCATTCCTCATTTTCTGCCGGCGCCGAAATTTCCTGATTTTAATTTTGATTTGTTTGTAAAGGTTTTACCCAGCGGCCTGACCATTGCTTTTCTGGCCGCCATTGAATCTTTGCTTTGCGCAACGGTTGCCGACGGCATGAGCGGTGACAACCACAATCCCAATGCCGAGCTGATAGGCGAGGGGGCGGCCAACCTGATTTGCATGTTGTTTTCCGGTATTCCGGCCACCAGCGCCATCGCCCGCACCGCCACCAATCTCAAAGCCCGGGCTTATTCCCCGGTTTCCGGCATGATGAACGCCGTATTCATTCTGTTGTTTATGGTGTTGCTGTCTCCTTTGGCCAAATATATTCCTCTGGCCTGTTTATCGGCGGTTTTGACAATCGTCGGCTGGAATATGCTGGGGATCGGAAAAATGATAAAGGTTATCGAAGGGCCGAAAGGCGACCGTTACACCCTGCTGGTAACGCTGCTGCTTACCCTGTTGGCAGACCTCAATACCGCCATCAGCGTCGGTTTCATCATGTCCAGCATCATCTTTATGCACCGTATGAGCCGCGAAATTGAAATCGAAACCGATGAAACAGTGTTAACCAGCACCGGAGGTGGACAGGATTTGTCGCGTTTTCTGGCTCAGGACGGCGTTATGTCGCTGCGCTTGTCGGGGCCGTTGTTCTTTGGCGCCGCATCTCAGGTTTCAAGCTATCTTAAAACCCTGCCCAAAGCGCCGAAAGTGCTTATCTTCCGTATGGGTTATGTCCCGGTTGTCGACGCAACGGGAGCCAATCTGATTGTTGAGTTTGTAAAAAAACTCCAGCAATATGATACCAAGATTATTTTTTCCAATGTCAAAAAGCAGCCGCGCCGTGTGTTGCATGAAGCTTTTCTGAGAGAGGGAATCACTAATCACAATATCTCAACCGCTTCAAATTTTGAAAATGCCCTGAAGATGACCAAACGCTATCTGCGCGAGTTCAGAGAAAAGGAAGAGGCTGCTGCTGATAACTCTGAAAAATAAATTGCATTTTCGGCCGGCAGAACAAATAATAAGACCAGATTATAAAAGTAAAAGGAGAATATAATGACTTTTATGCTTATATTGTTTATTGCGGTTTTATATTCGGCCGAAAGCTGGGCCAATCCGGCCTGTGCGGTTTGCACGGTTGCGGTAGGTGCTTCGCTGGAAATTGCCCGCAGCCTCGGTGTCGACGATTGTGTCGTAGGCGTTTGGGCCGGTGGTTTTCTGGCCTTGCTCGGATATTGGCTGATTTTATGGTTTAACAAAAAGAACTGGAATTTTCCCGGCCGCAATCTGTTGTTAATGATAATCAGTGTCGGCACAATCGGTTTCATGTATCTGGGAGAAATGCAATATAGCCCGAAAGTCATTGCTTATGTCTTTTACCTTGACCCGCTGCTGTTCAGCACTATTCTCGGGGCGCTGGTTCTGATTTATTCTTCGGCATTTTATCAGTGGATGAAAGCCAAAAACGGCGGTCATGCTCACTTTCCTTTTGAAAAGGTTGTCGTTCCGGTGTTATCGCTGGCACTGGTGAGCCTGTATTTTTATTATAATCCGCTCAGCACCGGCCTTTCCGGCGGCGAAGACTTGCTCAGCGGCTTCTGATATTTATCGGAAATTAAAGTAAAAAAGAGTTTCTCTTCCGGGAAACTCTTTTTTCTTGCCATCCTCGGGTCCTTTCTATTTTTCTGTCATCCCTCGTTCAGCGCCAGTCTGAACGTCAAGGGATCTTCAAATTTGCCACCCTCTCATAAATGAGAGGGCCGGGGAGAGCAAATCCAGCCTTACCCCTCTCACTCTTACCCGCGTTACGCCGTTCTTCGAGTTCTACCCTCCCTAAAGCCTTAGGGAGGGTCGGGGAGGGTTTCATTCATCCTCGTCCGATTTCCCGTCATTATATTTAAAATATACATTGATTATTTGCAAAATATCTGTTATCATAAGATTCGTGAAGACAACAACAGACAGGTGATATTATGATGAAATTATCCAAAGCATTGATGCTGTCGGTTTCCGGACTGATTCTTACGTCCGGCGGCAGTTTTGCTTCAATTCATAATCTAACATCTTTCAACTCTCCGGGTGCGGTTACATTTGTCCACACACCTTATACACACACCTCACACTCGGATGAAATGTTGTTGTCTTCATTTGAAGATTTAGCTGGATTTACTCCCCCTAAAAACTTAGGGGGAGATAGAGAGGGTTTCAAACCCACCCTTTCCCTCCCTAAATCTTTAGGGAGGGTAGAAAAAAGACAGGATGATAAAATAAAACTTGCCGCCACCTGTTTTGTGACTGATACCTCTGCCTGTTCGGGGAATGAATTCGGAGGCAATAATGCCGATGATGACGGGCATGGTTCTCCCGGAGGGCCGGGCGACGGTAATGATTATGATTTAGATAATGAAGAGCGTTGCCGTCAGGAAGGATATACTCAGACATCCTGTCCCGAAGGTCAGGAAGGTTCTAACTTCTGTCCTTATGACAGCACTTATTTCGAAAAATGTGTTTCTTCCTGTCCCTCAAATTATGTGACCTGCGAAGTTCCGTATTACGGCGTGGGAGAGGCGTGTGACGGCAAATATGCCTCCTGTGAAAAAGACACCGAACGCGCCTGCAAAGAAAAGAACCCCGATTATACAAATTCCTGTGGCACCGGACAACAACTCAGTTCTGACAGATGTTCTTACGACAGTTTGTATGGTACCTGCTGCAACACCTGCGCCGGGTATGATAACACCACCATCCCCGAGGGCTATGTGCAGGACGGGGAAGCCTGCACCGGCTGTGACGGACAGGAACATTACAAAATCAAACCCAACCCCTGCGACGGGTTTATGGACTGCGGCTCCATGGGCGGCGAAGCCGGGGCGAAGACCTGCCTGTCGGGGACAACGACCATGTATGACAATTGTAAGGCTTGTCCCAACTTGGGTGAATACACGACCTGTCCGAGCTGCACCATATGTCAGTATGAGGAATGCTCCGGCCTCTGGTATGCCACCGGTTGTGCGACGAATTGTGCGGATTATTGTGACTTCTGCGGCGGGTGAGGGATTGCTCTTTATTCCCTCAGTTCTCTATTCTATTCCCTCCCTGAAAACTCAGGGAGGGCAAGGGAGGGTTTCAAAACAAAATACCACCCTCACCCGGAGTTTACGCTCCGACCTCTCCCCTCAAGGGCGAGGTAAAATAAGGGCAATGTCATACTCCGGTTTAACCGGAGTATCCAGGTCAGACAAAGCAGCTGATTTTTTCAACCTGGATCCTCGGATCAAGTCCGAGGATGACATAAAAAAGGGACTAAAAGAAACCCTCTCTAACTCTCCCTAAGGTTTTAGGGAGAGGATGTAAGGAGAAACAAATATTATTAACAACTAATATAAGGAGAAAGGTTATGAAGAAGATATTATTGGCAAGTGCGGGGGTAATGGTGATGAGCGCCGGAATGGCTTATGCAGCCTGTATTCCAACGCCGAGTTGTTCAAGTTTAGGCTATGAAAGTTCCTCATCATGTGAAGGCGGGATTAAGTGTCCGTTCGGCAATGCCTGGAATTGCACCTTGACAGATAAAATCACTGAAATCACCACCGAGATAACCGAAATCAAAAAAGTGATTGAAGAAGGCGGAGGGGGTAATAAAAACTGCCAGATTGGTTATATCTATTATTCCGATAAAACTTGTTCTGTGTCGTATGATGCCTCTAAAACCCCGATTGGCGTGGTGGTTTATGTTGACGGTCAGGGGCACGGCCAGGTTATGGCCCTGAAATCAATCGGCAGTTATGCTTGGCAAAATAATCAACATGACATTGACAGTTTGGATAATTTTGAAACGGCAGAGGAAGCCAGTAGAGATTTTGCAAGCTGTTCAAATACAAAGAAAATAATTGCCGATCATGGTAGTCCTAACGATATATATTATGCGGCAGGAGGTGCAGCTGCATATAAGACAGAGGGAACCAATGCCGGAGACTGGTGTCTGCCGGCAGCCGGTATTATAACCAGCATTTATAACAATATGGAATTGATTAATACCGGATATAGATTAGTTAGCACTGAGATAGGAACAAATTTTCATTTTTGGTCATCTTCTGAACATGACGCTGATAATGTATGGTATTCAAGCTTTGATAGTAGCTATGGCTTAATTTTTCGGTCAGGCAGCGGTAGCCGGAGCAAATACTATGCCAACGAAGTTATTCCCGTCCTCGAATTCTAATCTCTTATCATAAAAAAACAGCTCTCCGGAAATTTCGGGGAGCTGTTGGGAATTTTACAAATCGGCGATAACGGTCATGCTGATAATCTCATCCGGGTCGGAAACCATACCGTTTTGCCCGCTTCCTTTTTTGATATTATCAACATATTCCATGCCGGAGGTAACTTCGCCCCATACCGTATATTGCCCGTTGAGCCAGTCGCAGTTACCGAAACAGATAAAAAACTGACTGTCGGCAGAATCAGGCATCATCGCCCGAGCCATGGACACGGTGCCGCGCTTATGCGGGCGGGTGTTAAATTCTGCTTTCAGCTTTTTGCCCGAACCGCCTGTTCCTGTACCGTAAGGACAGCCAGTTTGAGCCATAAATCCGTCAATCACCCGATGAAATTTCAATCCGTTGTAAAATCCGGCCCGCACCAGCTCTTTAATTCTGGCCACATGATTCGGTGCATCATCCGGATACATTTCAATCACCACATCACCGTCTTTTAACTTGAGCAATAATGAGTTTTCCGGATCTTTCACTTTGTAGGAATGTTTAATCTTCTTGGCCCGGGCAGCGCTCACGCCGATTTTTTTAGTCTCCGCCGGCTTAATGCTTTTGGTGTCTGCCTTTTTTAGCGACTTGGTGTCTGTTTTGGCCAGTTTGGGCGTTTTTTCCTTAACCCCGGAACTCGATTTTTTTACCGCTTTCATCTCATTATCCTTCACTGTTAATGTTATGTCTAAACATTAATATAGGAAGCAGACGTTAAAATTGCACTAACCCCGGAAATTATTTTTTTCCGTTCAGGATAAAATCAACTCGTTCTTCCGGAGACAATCTTTTGGGATAATATTTATCAACCCGTTTCAGAAGCTTTCTGAGCCCCAGTCCGTTGGCAATCTGTACCGCCAGTCCCGGGCGGGCATTCAACTCCAGCATCATCGGCCCTTTTTCCGCATCAAGCACAATATCTGCCCCCAGATATCCGAGCCCGGTCATTTCATAGGCTTTGGCTCCGATAGTCAGGTGTTCCCGCCAATAGGGAACTTCTATTTTTGACAAATCCGCACCGGTGTCGGGATGATGGGTAATCGGCTTGTTTCGCATAACGGCTTTAAGGGTTTTTCCCGTTTTTATGTCCAGGCCGACGCCGACCGCTCCCTGGTGCAGATTAGCCCGCCCGCCGGAAGCTGCCGTTGCCAGCCGGGTCATGGCCATAATCGGATATCCGCGGTAGACAATGATGCGTACGTCGGGCACCCCCTGAAAACTGTAATTGTCAAAAATATGGCTGAAATTAACCATTTCCTCAATCAGCGCCGTGTCATACTGCCCGCCCAGACTGTACAACCCGCTGAGCGTGTTTGAAATATGCTGATAAATTTCCCTGTAGGTTAAAATACGTCCCGACGGTGTGATAAATTTTTTCCCTTCATGGCTTTTAATCACCAAAACACCTTTTCCGCCGCTGCCGTGAGCCGGTTTGATTACAAAGGAAGACCAGCCCCTTACGATTTTTATGACATTGGCCGCTTCATGCTGGAATTCTATCTTTCCGATGAGCCGCGGCGTGTTGATGCCGAATTTTTGCGCCAGTTCTTTGGTTTGAGCCTTATCATCCACCAGCGGATACAGCCGCCGCTTGTTATAAGCTGCAATCACCTTAAAGTTGCGGCTGTTCATCCCCAGAACGCCGGCTTCAAACAATTCGCTCGGACTGGCAAAATATTTTGATAACCACTGAAACATGATATTTTCCTTATTTTACCAGCGGGCGGAAACGCTTCAGCTCCGTCAGGCGATAACCGGTATACGTTCCGAGCAGCATGACGATAAACAGAATGACGATATTCAGCTCATTAAAGGCAAACATAATGTAGCGGATAGTGTCGTTGCAGATAATGGCATAGGTTGCCAACGCCGCAATCAGGCTGAAAACAATCTCCCGGCAGGAATTAAACGGCCCTTCTTCTTCCCAAGTGATGGACGCGCGCTCAATAATCCATGCGGTAATGATAATTGGAAAATAGGTTGCCGCCGTTCCGATATCGGTTTCAAACCGATAGCCGAAAATCGTCATATATTGGATGATTAAAATCACACAGATAACCACCGCCGAAATACGGGGAACCAGCAGCAAATTGAGTTTTGAAAACAGGGCGCGGATAAGCAGGCCGAGGGTAATAATCAGCGTAAAGCAGACAAGCCCCGGGATTAAGCCCGTTTTCACCAGCGCCAGAGCCACCAGCATGGGGGTAAATGTTCCCATGGTTGATAAGCCGATGACGTTCCGGATAAAAGCAATCACCAAAATGGCCAGAGGGAAGATCATCAGCCACTTGATGGCATTTTGCTGCGCCACCGGCAGATTGTAAATGGAATTTTCAAAGGCTTTTTGTTCGTTTGAAAGCTTGGCTCTCTTTCCGGCCAGGTTAAATGAAGAGGTGACCGACTTCAAAACCGAAAACTTAACTGACGAATTACTGCCGCCCGACAAATCAAGAAGCGAGCTTCCGCCGCGCTGGATGATGATAAAGTCTTTGGGCAGCCCCACCTGACCGGATGTCAGGTCATAAAGCTTCCAGCGTCCGCCGATATAAGCCTCAAGCATCAGATCAGGCGAAAAAGACGTCCGGTCTTCCACCAGTTTAATGCCCCATGCCAGACGTGAAGGTACGCCTTTATAAGCCAGCAGCTGACTGATGTTTTCCGCAATCATGCGGGGCGATCTTTTGGCCGGCATAAAGGCCACCAGCGTCGGTTCGGGAGGAACCTGGTTAAACATCCGGATAAGCTGCTGCGGCAAATCTCCCTGTTGCTTTTTGGCCAGCATCAGCAATTCTTTGGCAATGGCTTCTTCCTGCTCACCGTAAATCGGTTTTTCCGGGGCAGGGGGAACCGGTGCTTCAATCTTGCCTTTACCGGAAGTATTGTCAAAAAGCAAAATCCGGTAATAAACATTCTGCTGTCCGTCGCGTCCCTCAGATGTCAGAACCAGCCGGCCATCCTTCATGGAACTGTTATAGCCGGGAGCAACAATATCCTCGTCCAAAATCTTATATTCATCAGATGACCTGGGTTTGGCCAGCGAAATTGTCACCGGCGTTCCGTCAGCCTCATAGGTCACGTTCGCTTCAATCGTCCAGATGTTTGTCCTGGCCTGCGGACCGAAGCTGAACCCCCAGTACCTCTCCTTGTAATAAATGCGGTATCCGGCATAAACCACAGAGAGCAGCAACAGGATTCCCAAAATTGCCCTGATGGTAAAAAATCTTTTGATTCTGTAAAGAATTGCGCTCATTATTTAAGCCTTTTATTTAATTTAACGTGTTAGAAAGCGAAGTGTCAACAAGGGCTCTTCCGTTAAGAATATTACGGCCGATTAAAGCCTGATAGTCAAATTTATCCCGCTGTGCCAGATTAAAGCGCACGTTGGAAAGCACTTCTTTGCCGAGTCGGACATTCATTTCAACCACATATCTTTTTTCGCTGACGTATAAGCGTTTGATTTCCGTAATTTTTTGCACTTTTTTCTCAAAGTGGTATTTTTCGCCGTTCTGCCGGTTGATAAGGTCAAAAGCAACCCATTTTTCGCCATCGCGTTCAAAAGGCTTGATATTGTCGGCGTCAATTGATGATACAGTGGCACCGGTGTCAACCCTGGCGGCAAACGGAGTCTTCATCGGCAACATATAAATCGGCTCGACCTCACCGATAACGCCGAGCGAATGGCGGGGAGTTTTCTTCACCTCAATTGCCGGGACGATTTCCGGCTTGACCTCCGGGGTCGATGAACAGGCGTTAACGGTGATAATTGTTAGTAAAATCAAAAATATGTTGAATTTTTTCATCTTTTTCCCAATTTTAATAAATTGTTAAATAAAGTAAGCTTATTTACAAACAAAATCACCAAAAAGTAAAGTTAAATTTTAAACCGGATGAATAAGTAAAGAGGTAAAGCCCGATGTCTGAAAACGAAGCCTTGCGCAAAGCCAAAATTGCCCGCATAAAACGCTACAAGCAGCTGCGCCGGATTCGCAATTATAAGAACAAAACCCGGGTAAACCTGGCGGCCGCCCGTTTTCTGACCTATGCTTCTCTGCCGGCATTCAGCGCTTTTCCGGTTAATACCGCCGATGCGGTTGTTCCGCCGGTTGTTGCCTCCTCTTCTTCCTTGGAAAACAGAATGCCGTTTTTGACGGAGGATCTGGCCTCTTTTGATGTTTCCGGAACGATTCGTGATATTGCAGCCAAAGAAAAAGAACATTTTGTAAACACGCTTGACCGCCAGTTAAACGATATTCTGGCGCATGCCGACGATTCTGCCCGCAAAAAATATGTGCAGCGCCTGTTTGGCAATATAAATTATTGCAATCTGGCCGTTTATCGTGCCTTAAAGTTGTCTGCATCCGATTATATGCACCCTTACCTGGACGATATTCAAAATCCGGCGGCCTGCCAGAATTTTATTGACTATATCCAAAAGACTCATCCCGACTGCATCAGCTTTGAGAAAAACATTAATCCCCTGAAAATTGAGCGGGGAGATATTGTTGTCCTGAAAGTCAGCCGCCGCGATGAAAATGCCCGCACGGTTTCCGGCAATCACACCGTGACCTTTGACGGCCGCCGGGCCATCAGCTTCAACCGTGACAAACGTTATAATATCGGCGGCGCCAGCGGTTATGTCATTAAGACGCAAAAAATCTGTGAAAAGGAACTGACCAAAAAAGTTGAGGGAATGAGCAAAATCGAAGCTCTGTTCTACCTGAAACAGCTGGCCTCACATGACAATACCGTCCGGATGCAATATTATACCGAAGCCAAAACCGCCCCGGAAACCCTCTTCCTGCAAAATCTTTCCTCCACCCATCACCCCACCACCCGCTGAAATTGGGACTGGACTTATAAGCGCAAAACGAATGTGCTTTTAGAAAATATCCTTTGAACCATCAGATTTTTCCTTCAAGCTTGCGGGTGAGGATAATGCCTATTAAATTTTCAGAATCTCTATAAAGTCCATATTTGCAATAAAACCAACAATATTTATGAGTTAGAAGTCTAAACTTTCCGGTGATAATAAAAAATCTTTTAATCCAACAATCAATATGCCGGATTCATTATAATATGGTTTTCTGCTACCTCCAATGATAATGATTTTCTTAAATCCATCAGGAATATTAAGAAGTGATTTTTCTTCCTGTTTTTGCTTTTCATCCGTTGGTATGCTATATGCAGATTGTATGTAGTATCTTTTGCTTCCTAAATTAACTACAAAATCAACTTCTAACCTTTTCTCTTGCTTTTGTCCGGATGTATTTTTTTCAGTAACGATTACTTCTCCAATATCAACCTGATAGCCTCTTATAGTCAGTTCATTATAAATCACATTTTCCATAAGATGAGTTTCTTCTTGTTGACGGAAGTTAATTTCTGCGTTTCTTAATCCAACATCTGTGAAATAATATTTTGCCGGCGTATTGATATATTTCTTTCCTTTTATATCATAACGAAGGACTTTGTTTATTAAAAACGCATCTTCTAAAAAAGATAGATAATTCTTTATTGTTGGTGCTGTTATACTTAAATTTTTCTTGCTTTTGAATGTATCTGCCAACTTTTGCGGATTGGTTAAAGAGCCGATATTAGAGGCAATAATAGCAAGCAACTCTTCTAATTCTTCAGAGTTTTGTATTTTATTTCTTGCGATAATATCTTTTAGGTAGGTTTCTTTATACAGGTTTTGTAAATATTTTGCTTTTTCTACATCTGTATTAAACTTAAATAGTGCAGGCATACCACCATATACACTATATTCATTCCATGCTTCTTCCCAATCGGTATTTTTATAAGCATAAAATTCGGCAAAACTTAACGGATGAATACGGATTTCATCTCCTCTTCCTCTAAATTCCGTAACAATATCAGTTGATAAAAATTTAGAGTTACTTCCGGTCACATAAACATCTAAGTTCTTAATATGTAAAAAACCATTTAAAACACTTTCAAAATCTTCCATCATTTGAACTTCATCAAGCAGCAGATAATACATATCCTTGTCTTGTATTCTTTCTTTTACATAAATTGTACATTTGTCAGGGTTACGATATTTTTCATGCTCTCTGGTGTCTAATTGAATGGAGATAATATGGTCTTCTTTCACACTATTTTCCAACAGGTGATTATAAAATAATTCAAATAGCATATATGATTTACCACAACGACGAACACCACTGATTATCTTGATAAAACCATTATGTTTATGACTGATAAGCTTATTCAAATAGTAATCTCTTTTGATTTCCATAAAAGCCTCCATTTTAGATTTTGCCGATTTGTCGGTATTTTCTAAAATGATATGTGTTAAATTAATAAAAGTCAAGGATATTTTAGATTTTGCCGACAAGTCTGAATTTTCTAAAATGAATATAAGTCCAACTTTTTTCTATGGATGGTTTATAAATCATTGCGCCTTTATCAAGCAAATGATTAGTAATATCGGATTCTATACGCCCCACCACCCGCTGAAATTGGGACTGGACTTATAAGCGCAAAACAAACGTGCTTTTAGAAAATATCCTTTGATCCATCCGGGTTTTCAACACCTTTATCGTAAAAAGATATAAGTTGCGTCGGTTCTAAATAATCAAAACTATGATTGACATTTAGCCTAACGACAAAGAAATCTCCTGTTTTCATTTCATATTCTTCTTTTTTAGACTTATCTAGTGTTTCAGCCACCAACTTAAAGCGTCCGTTTATTACAAAAAAAGCCTCAACGTTTTCTTTGTGATAATGGTTGCCGCGAAATGCACCGGCTACGCTGGTAATATAATTAACTTGCTTCCATCCGTCATGCACCAGTTGCTTCAAACTACCACGAGCATCTTCAAATTCAAAATCGGGTTTTATAAATTCTATTAACATCTTACAGCTCCAACTTTATTTCTTTTAAATTCAATATTTTTTTGATTTTTGTATTATCCAAAACGGCGGAATTAGCTCGTTTGGCTTTAAAAATAGCATTATTCTGTTTCACGGATATTGGCTTAATCAATTTTTTATCCAGCCCGTATTTTTCAGCCATCAGCAACGCAACATCATATTTAGACAGAACATCATCACCGGCTATATTTAATATCTTTTCGGAACAAGCGCCGCATTTTTCAATCAACATAACCAATAATTTTGCACATTGATTAAAATCAAGTGTCGAGCGATAAGAATCCTCAAACATTTCAACGATTTTACCTTGTTCTAAATCAGACTTAATAAAATCAAAGAAATGTTTTTTATGCTCAACCAAGCTGGTCCCGATTATGAAAGGAAAACGAATAACATTTCCCCCATGAGCCAAAGTAATCTGCTCAGCTAAGACCTTATGCTTGCCGTATAAATTAACCGGATTGAGCGGAGCATCTTCCTTGAAGGAAAAAGATTTGTCTCCTTCGCCATAAACAGTGTCTGTTGAAGAATAGTAAAAACAAGACGCCTTATCCAAAATATTAATAGCATTAGCCAAAGCAACAATATTAATATTCCACGCCAATTGAGGATTTTCTTCAACTTTGTCAGGATGATGATAGGCCGCCAAATAAATAATTTTTGTTTGAGGGACAATTTGTTTATTTAGCTGTTTTAACGCTTCAACATCACAAACATCAAGTTTAATCCATTGAAGTCTATCATTTTTCTTAACCGGTTCATTAGAAGTATAGGTTGCAATAACATTATCTTGAGTTTGTTCCAAGATATTTTTTATAATATAGCTTCCTAAAAAGCCACTACCACCAACAACTAAATACATAAACTATTTTACTCCCATGGCTTTTATTGTTTCAAACCAAATCTTGTGTCCGTCAATAAAATGATTCATATAAGCACGTTTTTTATAAGGCAGAACACCATCAGGCTGGTTATCAATTAAGTCTTTGAGTTTTGATATCAATTCAATACCAGATTCAAGATATGTTTTCCCTGAGAGTTCAATCTGACGCAACCACTTACAGAAGTCAGTCGTCATTTTTGTCCCCATTTCTTCAACCCAGGCATCGACCCAATAGTCGTGGTCATTACGGATTTGTTTAACTAAAGGCTGACCATAAGAAACATAATCCCCCATATGCCAGGCAACACGTTCCACAATATAAGAAGACCAAATATCATCAAATCTGCCAATATCAGGAACCAGGAAATAAACCGGAACTATATCTCTGTGAATTGCCGTATTTTGAGAATTAAACGGAGAATATGTTTTTTTATCTAAGGCGTAATTATGGTCTTTTTTGTAAGAAATAACATCAATCGGAGCAGCCAAACGTGTAACCGCATCTATATCCGGATCGCCGAGCCAAAATCCTGCATTGACAACTGTTTTTATATTTTTGTTTTCCCAAACATTATTTTTAACCTCATCAATACGGTCAATCCAAGAATAACCGCGAGGATAAAATTTTCTGTTCTGCCTGTCTTGTAAATCATCACAAATATTATACCAACCGGTTGGAGATGATACAACAGGCATATTTTCAACTTTACCAAGACTCATATGTTTACCAACATAGTCTTCACAAGCGATATAATTATCATCATCGATCAAAACAATAATATCAGAGCCCTGTTCATAAGCTTTAAGAATTGCAACCTGACGACGTTGAATACAATTCCACGGCAAAAATCCCTTAAGTTTTGCGTATTTTTCCATATATTGATTTTGATCATCAACATCCATAAACAAAACCGGAATATTGTATTGTTCTTGCAGCTTTTGGCAATATTCTTTAGCCTCTTTCGGCGTTTTCTTATCTCCGGTAATGACAAAATCAACATATTCTTGCCGATTGTATTTAATTACATCCTTAATATAATCTTCAATCAAATATGGTATATGAATAGTAGTTGTCGTAATTGTTATTTTCATTTATTTTTCTCCTTAATTTTTAAAAGTGGAATGAAACCAAACAAAGATATAAATTTGCCTGTGTTTTTATATTGAATTTTTAGTAATGGAATAAAAGAAAATAGACTGAATTTAACTTTTTTTTCACTTTTCCTTATTTTGAAAATTAGAATTATGCCAAATAAATAAATTTTTTTATATTTTACACAACTTGAAGGCGAAAAAAAGCTTTTATTCTCTTGATGCTCTATCAGCAAATCTATATCTTTAATAAAAACACTATAATTAAAATTTTTGAGTTGCATCGCGATTATTTTATCTTTTATTTTTTTTAAACAGTTTTGAGGAAATATATTATAAGATAAAATATTATTGGTTACTTCTGGAGTAAAAACACACCATGGATACATATTATTCCATAAATTTGAAATATCAGTTAATGCAGAGTTAGAAACTTCTCCTTCAGAGTTAGTTGTCTCACCTCCAGCTCTGGCTGCAATCATAACTTTATCAATATATACAGATGAACAACCGGCAAAAACCAAACGTGTATTAAAATAATAATCTGCCGCTGTTTTATATTTTTCATTATGAAAACCTAATTTTTCATATATATCTTTTCGACAAATCAATGTTTCATGATTATATGTCATACGTCTATAAAAAAATTCTCTAGGCAATGGTTTTATATTTTTACACCATTCATTTATAACTTCTCCATTTTTTTTAATTGCCATAAAGTTTGCTATAGAGTAATCATTATTAGTTTCTTCTAATTTTTTTATACATTCTGCTATAATAGTATTTGTTACATAAAAATCATCACTATTTAAAAAACAAATATACTTTCCATTGGCTTTCTTGATACCCTTGTTCATCGCATTCCACATACCCGAATCTGGCTCACTTATGATTGTTGTATTTTTAGGAAAAATCATCTCCGAAAAAAGTTTTAATGTTCCATCAGAAGATGCCCCGTCAATAATTATATATTCAATATTTTTATAAGTTTGTTCTTTTATACTATTGACACATTTAAGAAAAAAATCTTTTCGATTGTTTTTTATCAAATTATAAGTTACCGTTATAATGCTGATTTGTGGCAATGCACTTTTTTTTATCATTATTTTCCTCCAATCCTGAATTTAACTAATCTGTTTATTAGTTTATGTTTTTGACAGTAGTTTAATATACGCTCTTTTTTATTTCTATATTTGCGACGCTTGTGATTTGATAAAATAGAAACCAAAAAATATAATATTTTATGCTTTTTCAACTTATTGTAAAAATCAAAACTTTCTATATTAGAATTTATAATTTGTTTAGGATAACAATTAGGATTAATTCTATAAATTAAATGATTTTCATATAAAAAAATTCGATTTAACTCTTTAAATGAAAGTTTTTCACACCTTGTATTTTCGAAAAAATTTTTTCTTTGTTCAGATAATAAAACTTGCAAATTTTCATTTTCTTTTATACCGTATCCGGCTGTTATTGTTTTACTAAAAATACCGCAAGAATTTCCTCTTAAAATTGAACAGACGGCCAAATATAAATGAATATTATCGCGTATTTGATTAAGTTCATTATCTTTAGTATATTTCAAAATGTCTTTTTTTAACAGAATACATGCTCTTGCAAATATGTTCTCAAGTGCAAATTCCTCTTCCATATTTATATAAGCATTTTGAAACAATAAAAAATCGTCTTTTCCTATTTGAGATGCATTTAAAATATCGTAACATAATACACTATTCTTGTTTGATGAATATTTTTTTACGTAACACCCTGAATAAACAAAATTTTCATTTTCATATTTTGCTAATAACTTATACATTTTATATAAATGTCGATTTTGCATATCAGAAAATTTATCCCAAAACATAAAAAAGTTACCTTTTAATTGAGATTTAATTTCAGCAAACGACTTTCCTTTATAATAGTTTCCTTGCCTATTTATAAAAGTAATTTTTAATTTTGTTTTTTCTTGAGAAGATATTTCAATATTGGATACACAAATAATATTTAAATTTACAATATTCTTGTTTTCAAAGGTTTTAATCATTTGTTTATAATCTTCCTCTGATTCAATAAAAGCAATAATATCAATGATATCATCTGATTGTATTTGCGTTTCATTTTGTTTTATTTGACATACTACTTGGGATACCATATTATCTAAGTTTAATTTCTGTTTAAATACCTTTTGTGCCTGAAGAGCCATTGTATAAGCATCATTAGGATGTTCATCAATCCATAAAAGTATATTTAATATATCCGAGCATAATTCATTTTCATTTTTACTAATATCCACATAGAAAACTGAATCTCCAAAATATTTTCTTACATAGTTATTATCATCAGAAATAATAATTGCTCCAGCTGCTGCCGCTTCATAAATACGATTACTTACTGTTCCAGCATCATTATGTGTAGGACTATTTAGAGCTAAACAAATGCCACACTCATTTATTTTGTTTATAATTGTTTTTCCATCAAAAGGTATTGATCCTTTATAATTTTTATATGAATCCCAACAACCTGTAATTCCGAATACACTATTCGGTCCATAAAAAGAAATTTTATCTTTATTATCCAACAAACGAAAAAGTTCTCCAAATCTTTGTTTTCCTAATTTTTTTTCTAAATTTATTCCTACATAAAATAATTTATTATTTTTACGATTAGGCTTTATACAGAAATCCAACGGAACCGAACTTCCTATCGGAATTAGAGATGCATTTTCCATATTTGCACTGACTACATCCATATAAGCATCTTCACTTTCATATCCTCCAAATACATCATCATAGCAATTCATATTTGATATATAAATAGGTAGCCAAAACGGAGGTAAAAAGCCTGATGGAGACCAATGAAAAAAAATGGCTTTTTTATTGGGTAAAACAGGGATATTTTCAAAATGATTAAATGTATAAAATACTTCTATATCCGTATTTTCAATATGTTGTCCTTTATATAATGAATTGTCTATAACAATACCATTTTTATCAATTACAAAAAATTTATGTCCTTGTTTTTCAAAACAGTATTTAAGACGTACTGTTGTTTCTTTCTCGGCATTGTTGCCTTGTTGAAAAACATCCATAAAAGCTATTTTCATTAATGGATCTCCATATTTATAGATGTTAACATACATTCACCGACACCGGCTCTTTTGCCTGCTTCGATATCGCTTTCTTTATCTCCGATCAGGATGGATTGAGACAAATCTATATTAAAATCCTTTGCCGCTTTCAAAATCATTCCGGGGTTGGGCTTCCTGTCCTCAGAATCTTTTTTGTATTTGCCAAATCCTTCAATGTGATATGGGCAATAATATTCTGCATCTATCGGGCAGCCTTGCTTTTCAAATTCAGCATGGACATAATCTCTGAATTTGAAATAATCTTCTTCAGTATAAATGCCTTTGGCTATTCCGGCCTGATTTGTCACGACTATAAGCTTATAGCCCTTGCTTTTGGCTTGGCGGCATTTATCAAAAATACCGTCAATAAACTCACAATCCTCTATTTTGTAAACATGGTGTTTATCCACGTTTATCACGCCGTCCCGATCCAAAAACAAAGCTTTGTTTTTGAAGCCGACAACTTGTTTTAACTCTTTATCGGCCTGAGCATAGCTTTCCGGCACACCGATATCGATAAAATAATCTTCTGTTTGATAATACGTGGCTTTTATCTCATTGATATGTTTTTCCAAAATATCTTTTTCAAAAGAAAATTTTGCCTCTCCGGGAGCATACTGCCACAATGACTTGTTTATCAAATATATGCCGGCATTTATCAGACCAGATTTTGCTTCTGCTGATTTTTCATTAAAGCGCAGGATGTATTCTCCTTGCGTTTCCACCAAGCCATAGCGGGAAGCGTCTTCCATATATTTCAGCGCAATAGACAATATCTGACTGCTATTCTTCTTATAAAAATCTGCATAATCCATTTTGATGAAGCTGTCGCCGTTTATCACAACAGCTTTATCTAAGCCAAACAAATCAAACGCCTGTTTGATTGCTCCTCCCGTTCCCAATGGCTCTTCTTCTATGGAATAACGTATCGGACAGCCTTTATAGCTATCGCCAAAATATGAGCTTATTTTTTCTCGCATGTATGAAACGCACAAGATAAACTCTGTTGCTCCATAGTGCAGCATATTGTCCATAAGAATTTCCAAAAACGGCGTTCCGTCGATCTTGGCCATGGGTTTGGGAACATCATTGACAACCGTACGCAGGCGTGTACCCAACCCTCCGGCAAGGATAATTACTTTCATGGCTTTAACTTAATCTCCTGACTTTGGTTTTGCATATGGATATAATCCAGCTTTTCATAAGTTGACGGATGATAAGACTTAGGGGCATACAGAACAATCTGGCAACCTTGATCATCAAACTTAAACGGAACATGTATCAAGTTGCGCAAAGCTTTTTTGATGTCTCTTTGTTGCTCCGGTTTGGCATAAAACAATATAAAACCACCGCCGCCGGCCCCCAAAATTTTTCCGCCCAGCGCACCATTATCAATAGCTGTTTCATAAATCTCATCAATCAATGAATTGCTGATTTTATCTGTCAAAGAGCGTTTCAACATCCATGTTTCGTGCAGCATATAACCGAAATCATCAAGATTGGCATGTTCAGAAGTCAAGATCCGGCAAGCTTCTCCAACCATTTGCTGCATTCTGTGCAATTGTTCTGTTTTTTGCTTTGCTGTTTTAACCTGTTTTTCTGCAATATCGGAAGATGTACGTGAAATTCCGGTAAAGAACAACATTAAATTGTCATTAAATTCATTTTTTCTTTTCTCACTCATCACGACCGGATCAACAGAGAACGAGCCGTTATGATTGATGTGAATATGATTCAACCCGCCGTATACAGCAGCTATCTGGTCTTGAATGCCGCCGTTTTCCTTCATGATTTCACGCTCTAAGCGGATAGTTTCTTTTGCAAGCCCATATTTGGCAATCATCTCTCCTTTTAAGGCATAAATCGCCTTTATCAATCCGGCACAAAAAGAAGAACTGGAGCCCAATCCCGAACGGGCCGGCAAATCGCACTGATTGCTGATTTCAACTCCCTGAGTAATGCCATAGTGTTCCAAGGCTGCACGAATAGCCGGATGCTCAATATCCTCAATGCGTTCCGGATATTCCATAATCCGCCAGGCTATACGATTGCGATATTCAGCATGAAACGGCGGTAGGTAACGGCAGCTTATATAATTATAATGGTTAATGCTGGTCGATAACACGTCTCCGCCATGTTCTTCATACCATGTATAATAGTCCGTTCCGCCTCCGAAAAATGAAATGCGGTATGGAGTTCTGGTAATAATCATGATTAAGCCGCCTTATGATCTTTGTTTTGATTGGCAAAAAAATGAGCTTCGACAATTCCGCAAATCAAATGTCCGCAAGCGATGTGCATTTCTTGAATATTGTTAGTAATTGATGAAGGAACATTTAAGCAAATATCGGCAGATTTAAGCATTTCTCCGCCGCCTTCTCCTGTAAATGCAACGGTTCTTATGCCCTTTTCTTTAGCAACGGCAAAAGCGTCTATAATATTTTTAGAATTACCGGATGTCGAAATTCCGACCAAAACATCTCCCTTGTTGCCAATGCCTTTCAGTTGGCGCGAAAAGACCTTGTCATAGCCATAATCATTACCGATAGCCGTTAAAGCAGAAGTATCTACGGTTAAACTCATTGCCGGCATCGGAGCTCTGTCAAATTTATAACGTCCCATCAACTCGGCCGCCAAATGCTGTGAATCTGCAGCAGAACCGCCGTTCCCGCAAAAAATAACCTTATTTCCGTTACCCAAAGCTTCAATCCAGATTTTGGCAATTTGCTCCACTACAGAAGATTTTTGCTTCAATTTCATAAAATTATCAGCAATATTTTCAAAGGCAGTTTCAATCATATTAATCATATCTTACCTACTTTCAGTATGTTATGGTTTATCTTTGTAAGAATTTCTCACCGTGAGAAATTCTTTCCCTCCAATAATTGAGCAAATCCGTCATCGTCTGCTGAAAAGAAATTTGCGGCTTCCAGCCGGTATGTTTTTCAAATTTTGAAGTGTCAGGAATTTGTAAATCCGCATCAATCGGACGCAACCGCTCCGGATCAACTTCAATCTTTATCTTATCTTTCATCGGAGATTGTGAAATCAGGAAGTTAAGCATATCTCCGACCTTACAGGTATAAGTTCCGCCAATGTTATAATATTCACCGGCTATCGGATTAATTGTTACTAACATATAATAAGCGCGGACGGCATCACGAACATCGGCAAATGTACGTAAAGAATCTAAATTGCCAACCTTAATAACCGGAGGAATTAAACCGGCTTCAATCATGGCAATTTGTTTGGCAAAAGTACTTTCGGCAAAAACATCTCCGCGACGAGGACCGGTATGGGTAAACATACGCGTTGTCATTACAGTCATCCCAAAAGCCTGAGCATAATAACGGCCGACCAAATCTGTACCTACTTTAGAAATTGCATAGGGTGACGCCGGATGAAAAGTGCATTCTTCGTTGATAACACCGCCCATTTCTTTAAGCTTTTCTTTAGAAACCCGACCGAAAACTTCGGATGATGCACAAACATGAATAACTGCTTGGGGGGCATATTTCTTCAATGCTTCCAATACACGGGTCGTTCCCTGAATATTTGTATCCAGGGTATCCAGCGGAGCATCAAAACTTGTTTTAGGATAACTCTGTGCAGCCAGGTGAAAAACATAATCCGGCACAACCTCTTTCACCACATTATCTATTGAAATCGTATCTCTCAAATCTCCATAGACCAAATGAACACGCTTTTTGGCATTAATATCATCAATCAAATGACGGATATTATCTAACGGAGAACGCCAACGGCACATCCCGTATATTTCCCAATCTGTTTCTTTGATTAAAAAATCGGCCAAATGAGAACCAACCATACCGGTAATTCCCGTAATAAGAACTTTTTTCATTATTTTTCCTTTCTAAAATTAAATTTTTTTTTGAAATATCTGAAACGATTCTTGTAATACATAAAACGTAAGAACAAAGGGTTATCCATAAGTTCCATTAATCCGAGATAAATTTTTCGGTTGTTTATGCCATAAGCGGCAAAACTTCTGATTATACTATGTTTTAAAATATTCAGTTCTTTGGGTGTATGTTTATAAGCACAAGAAAAATCCATAATTTCTTTCACTACGGGGAGAATATCTTGATGAAGTTTATTTATGTAATCCTCTTTCTTGTTGCTAACGTTATAAAAATAATTTGCGCCTTGAACCGTTATAATTCTGTTTGCAAAATAAAAAGATTTAAAAATAAAAGGATTATCTTCCCAACGCACAAATTCAGAAAAACGAATGTCATGCGCATGTATTAAATCCGATTTGAAAATCTTATCAAAAGAAGCCCCGTTTTGAATAATTTTATATTTATCTTCAACACTTGAGTATGATTGATTGTTTGCAACTGACCAAAGTTTATTATTTAGATAGATTTCTCCCTGAGCTATATCACATTGATATTTTTTTGCATGGTTTAAAAGTTTTTCATAAAAGTCTTGAGCAATAAAATCATCAGCTTCAACAAAGCCAATCCATTTCCCTTGTGCTGCAGCTATACCCAAATTTCTGGCCCCTCCGGGACCGGTCTTATCTTTTTGGATAATAATTTTAATTCTTTTATCTTGAAAATCTTTTATTTTACAAAGAGTTTCATCAGAACTCTCCAAATAAACTATGATAATCTCCAGAAACGAATATGTTTGATGCAACAAAGAACGTAGACACCTGGTAATAGTGCCGGCAGAATTAAACACAGGAACAATAATGCTAATCAAATCATTATTCATAATTTTTTGCTCCATTTAGCTTTGGTAATAATCAGCGGGATGAGGTCGAAGAGGAGGTATTTACGTTTTTTTCCGCAGTGACGGATAGTCACCAGCGGGATGAAGCCGAAGAGAGAGATTCGTTTCACGAAGGTAGAATTGCTCTGCACAACATCCCATAAATCAGCATTATCCCGTCGCACGAAAGCATAAATCGCCTGGGTTGCCGCCGCCATTTTATCCTTTTGCCGGTGGGAGGTATTGTTTTCATGATTCCGGTAAAGGAACAAAACTTCCGGAATATTATGAAACCCGGTTTTACCGATAAGCCGGCACCAGAGGGCATAATCTTCGGACGGAGAATACATTTCTTCATATTGCAGATTATTTTGCAACAGGACAGATTTCCGTATCATCGCCGCCGGATGAACCACGCAGCTTGAAAACAGCAGTTCCTGACAAATCTGCAAATTATCAACGGGATAGCAATGAATTTTCTGAGTGGTAATTTCTTTATAGAAACAGCTGACCACGCCGGTTTCGGGATGCTTGTCCAGATACGCCGCCTCCTTGGCAAATCTCTCCGGCAGCGAGATGTCATCATGGTCAATCACCGCCAGATACTCACCTTTAGCCATTTCAATCAGTTTATTTCTGGTTTTTGAAATGCCGAGATTTTCCGGATTCTGCATATACCTGATGCGTTTGTCATGATACGATTCGACAATATTTCTGACCGGCTGTTCGGGACAATCGTCCAGAATCAAAAGCTCAAAATCCCCAAACGTCTGCCAAAGAACACTCTCGATGCATTCTCTGAGATGCCTTTCTTCCGTTTTATA